>NZ_JWHB01000018.1:0-67764 GCF_000804305.1 Acinetobacter sp. YZS-X1-1
AAACCAATTCTTCAAATGAGGACACGCCCTAATAGCGCAGGATAAATCACATATTGTGGACCTTTGCGATCGTAAATTTTTCCGGTAATCGGACGTAAACTCATCATGGAAATGGCGAATACGACAAAGAATAAACTGGCATAAGCCATCAGGTTTTTACTGGCAGCAAAAGGTGCAATAAAAGATATGATGCTGGCATAAGAGAAAGAAATCAGAGCTGCCAGAACAGCAACAGGCAATGCTTTCTTTTCTACAACATCAGACAACGCCAGTCCTTTTTTCTCAGGAATAGTTTGAATGATGTGCTCAGGCTCTTTGACCGGAATCATTAAGCAGAAAGCAAATCCGATAAAAACTAATGCAATAAGCAGCGTTGTGATCTGAAAATAAGACCAGTATTCGATCAGACTTAAGCCAATCAATGGTCCTAGAACAATACCCAGATTGACTGACATGACGTAATAGCCCATGCCTTCGCCTTTACGCTGTTCTGGAATAAACTGATTCACTACAGGGACACAGACTGTAGTTAAAATACTAAACCAGATCCCATGCAAAAAACGGATGATAAATAAGGTCGTCAGCTGATCGGCAAGCAAATAGGCTAGGGAAAATAGACTGAAAAAGATTCCAGAAACAATCAGGGTTTTACGGATACCCAATTTTTCAATAATTAAGCCGCTAAATGGACGTACCGCAATCGCTGAAATCATAAACAAGGTCATGGCCAGACCAGCTTGGGCTAAGTTTCCGCCTAATTCTTTCAGGATATAAATTGGTAAAATTGTAGTTTGTGCAAAATAGAAAATAAATAAAAACAGGTTATTGGCCAGACAAAGGATAAATGACTTGGTCCATAATGGCACTGCATTGGCGTTCATGATTTTCCTAAAATGATATGCTGTAAGACGCTGGGCTCAGCATGGGAAATTATTGTTATAAATAAGCGCGACCTATTCAGGAGCGAAGTGAATATGATCAAGACTTTAGGAAAAATAAGTGAAAAATACAATGATATTTCATGATAAATACATGAAATTTAATTTGAACTAGGAAATGCGGCGATTGATCTTTAATAAAAAAATCAGCCCGAAGGCTGATTTTCTAAATTTAAACCGGCTTAGAGACCAGCTTCATATTCTGTATTGGAAAGCAGCTTTTCAACATCTGCCATATTGTCCGGTTTGATTTTATAGATCCAACCTTTGCCATATGGGTCGTCATTAATAAAATCAGGATCATCTTCAAGCGTAGCATTGATTTCAACGACTGTACCAGAGACAGGCGCATGAATATCAGAAGCGGTTTTCACTGATTCAACCACGCCAGCCTGTTCGCCCGCAGTAATATGTGAGTCAAGATCTGGTGCTTCTACATAAACCAGATCACCTAATGCATCCTGTGCATGGTCGGAAATACCGGTCACAACAAGATCACCCTCAATGCGTACCCATTCATGTGTACTTGCGTACTTTAATTCTGCAGGATGATTCATTGATAACTCCCTAAAAATCTTAAGATCATTTTTGATATGTTTTATACATTCTTTTTGGCCAAAACAAAAGGTTTATCCTTGCTTATAAATAAGGATCTTTACGCCAGTTGCTCGGGCTACGACCACTCCAGCGCTTAAACGCCCGACTAAAATTGGCCACATCACTATAGCCAAGTTCATCAGCGATCTGCTCCAGAGTAAAGTCTGTACGGGATAATAAGGAAGTGGCATGCCGGTAGCGTACTTCATCCACCAGCGTAGAGAAAGAAGTACCTTCAGCGGCCAACTGACGCTTTAAGGTTCGATCTGACATATGCAGGCGTTCAGCTACGCTTTCAATACTCAGATAATGCTGTTCGGAATGAGTCAGGATATCCCGTACCCGCATGGCAATCCGGTGCCGTTCCCCTAGGGCTGATAATTCGGCTTCACACTGGTTAATCGCAATCTGGCTGGCAATTGGATCAGCATGTACCAGCTTGTTCATCAGGTAACTTTTATCAAAGCTTAAAATTAAATGGGGCTGTTCAAAACGGAACTGATGCGTAGGAAATTTTGCCATAAAGCGCTCAAAACCTTCCGGCTTTTTAAAATCAAAGTCGATTTCTCCGGTTGCATCGTTAACCCCTGTAATAGCCTTAGCCATACTGATCAGACCAATCATCAGGGCAATCGAAATTTCTGTACGAAGCGGTTCAAGCTGAATATCAGTTTGCAGCTGTACCGTTGCCTTAGCGCCAAAGGTCGAGAAAAATAACTGCAGGAAGGGTAAACGTAACTGAATGAATCGGTTCGCCAGCACCAGAGCTTCGGTAATATTATTCGCCGTCATGATGGCATAACCGATAAAGCCATGAATCGAAATCCGCATCTGGGTACCTAAGTGATAACCCAATGTCGGTTCACCAGTGAGTTTCAGGGCATGCTTGACCAGTTCATTGGCCACTGGTGTCGGAATACGGTAATCAGGATCTGCCAACTGTTCACTGGTCAGGCCAAAAGGTTGAAAAAGCGACTCATTATTATACCCCCAGCGGGAAATGACATCGAGAAGCAAGAGACCGTATACACCTGGAATACCTTGGTCTTGGCGTGGAGCTATTGTTTTCATGCGCGATCCGTTGCACTCATTTAAATTTTTTTATTTTCACTTCATATTGGTATGAAAAAGCCATTTTCTTGATAAAAATTGTTGGACAAAGCTGCGGCTATTTCCACAAGAAAATTTCAATCAACTTCAAGCAGAGTAGCCTAATTTAAAGTTGAAAATCAATTTAAACCAGAGATATTTTAGGTATTTAATTTTAAGGCTACAGATTTCTATTAATTCAGAATAGGGCTGTTTTTTGAATAATCTGGAATTTAAAAATGCCTGTGGAATAGTTGATATTCCCATAGAAAGCAAACCAAAGCATTACTATTCAAGTGACTCAAATAGAATGCTTCGGTTTTTGTTGTAGAGCTTAGCTACTACTGAATAGAGAGCAATTATGCTTCATGTAAGTTATCAGATTTGGCATGTTGCTGTACTAAAAAGCCGCCAGTTTGACGTTGCCATAGCTGCGCATAAATCCCGTTTAAGGCAACCAGTTCATCATGCGTACCTTGCTCAGCAATTTTTCCTTGATCCATTACAATCAGACGGTCCATCTGGGCAATGGTAGAAAGACGATGTGCAATGGCAATAACCGTTTTACCTTGCATCAAGTCATCCAGACTATTCTGAATAGCTGCTTCGACCTCAGAATCCAGAGCACTGGTGGCTTCATCCAGAATCAGAATCGGTGCATCTTTCAGGAATACCCGGGAAATGGCAATACGTTGGCGCTGTCCACCAGAAAGCTTCACGCCACGTTCACCCACATAGGCGTCATAGCCTCTACGACCACGCAAATCAGTCAGATTCGGAATGAATTCTTCTGCTTTGGCCTTGCGTACAGATTCAAACATTTCTTCATCAGTCGCATCTGGACGACCGTATTTAATATTTTCAGCAACGGTACGATGCAGCAAAGACGTATCCTGAGTGACCAGCGCAATATTTTTACGCAGACTGTCCTGAGTGACATCGGCAATATCCTGGCCATCAATCAGAATACGGCCCTGATTCAGATGATAGAAATGCAGTAACAATTGAATCAGAGTTGATTTACCGGCACCGGAACGACCCACGATGCCGATTTTTTCACCCGGACGAATGGTCAGATTAAACTGGTCAATGACCGGTTTTTCATTATAGGCAAAAGTGACATTATCGAATTTAATCTCACCGTGTTTCAGTTGCAGTTCTTTCGCATCTTCTTTGTCTTGAATATTGATTCGACGACCTAGAGTTTTCATCCCGTCCTGAATAGTACCGACATTTTCAAACAGGGCAGAGGTCTGCCACATCATAAACTCGGCAATACTATTCAGCTTTAATACCATTGCTGTAGTGGCTGCAATAATCCCTAGCTGCGCCTGACCTTGCATCCAGAGCCAGATCGCAGTTCCCAGCACACCTGCATATAGCACAACACTCAGCATCAGAATGCTGATTTCGTATTGAGCGCCCAGACGCATCTGTTTATACACCGTAACCATAAATTCCTGCATGGAGGATTTGGCATACTGACTTTCGCGACCTGCATGCGCAAACAGTTTTACGGTTTGAATATTGGTATAGGCATCAGTCACACGTCCGGTCATGACTGCACGTGCATCCGCTTGTAAGGATGAAATCTTGCTTAATCTTGGAATAAAATAGCAGGCAGCACAGATAAATAGTAATAGCCAGACCATAAGCGGCAAAATAAGTAAGGGTGAAATGGCACCCAAAACAATATTAATTGTGACGAAATAAATCAGCACATAGGCCAGCATATCGCCCAAAATCACCCAGAATTCCCGGATCGCTAGCGCCGTTTGCATAACTTTGGCCGATAAACGTCCGGCAAAATCATTATGGAAGAAGTCCAAACTCTGTTTGAGCAATAAATTATGGAAGCGCCAACGCAGACGCATCGGGAAATTACTATATAAAATCTGATGCTTGATCAGGGACTGGGCACTGGCAAACAGGATATTAGCCAGCAAGATAATACTTAATAAGGTCAGGTTGCTGGCATGTTGATCTAAAAAAGTTTCTGGCTGACTTTGACTCAACCAGTTCACCAGATCGCCAATTTTTGAATACAGTAAGGCCTCAAAACTGGCTGCACCCGCGGTACATAGCACCAAAATCAGTAAATAACGGCGTACCCCATAGGCTGCTTGCCAGACAAAGGGAAAAAACCTGGTGGGTAAAGGTTGATTCAGGTTTTTGGTGGGATAGGGATCTACCAGCCGTTCAAGCCATCGAAACATTCACGTACTCTTATCATGTATTTTCTTTGCGGAAATTATAAAGGATTCTGCTTTTTAAGTCTGAATTTGAGTGAAATTGCCACAAATGTTTAACCAAATCAAACTTTAGGTTGCAGAGCAAAAACTCATGCCAGATTTATACCAAATAATATGAAGACCAAAAATAAGAGATTGAATTCATTTTAAATACTGAATAAAAAGCCCGAAATAAGAGATTATTTCGGGCTTAAGTTGAGAGGTTAGTTTAAGTGATAATCGGAGATGAAGAACTCGCATTAAAAGATTCCTTAAAATCACTTCCAGAAGGCGCCTGATACACCTTCAATCCAAATTCCGGAATAATCGCCAGAATGTGGTCCATGATATCTGACTGGATATTTTCATACTCTGCCCAAACTGTAGTATTGGTGAAAGCATAAATTTCCAGTGGTAAACCTTCACTGGTCGGTTGTAACTGACGCACCATTAACGAGAAATTTTTGGCAATACCGGGATGCTGTTGTAGATAAAATTCCAGATAAGCGCGGAACGTACCTAAATTGGTCAGACGACGCTGGTTGTATTGTGAATGATGCTGGAGCTGCTGGTTAAATTTATCCAGCTCTTCTGATTTGGTATTTAGATACTGATCCAGCAGGATAAAATTTTTCAGCTTGTTCTGTTCTTCAGCCGTCATGAAATGTACGCTGGTTTGATCAATATGAATTGAACGCTTGATTCGACGGGCACCCGCTTCCTGCATGCCGCGCCAGTTTTTGAATGTATCAGTCACCAGTTTATTGGTTGGAATGGTGGTCACTGTCTTGTCAAAGTTCTGCACAGTCACTGTATGTAATGACATATCAATGACATCACCATCGGCATTTAGGGTCGGCATTTCAATCCAGTCACCAATACGTACCATGTCATAAGATGAAATCTGAACCGAAGCGACCAGTGACAGAATCGTATTTTGAAAGACCAGCATCAGGACAGCAGCCATCGCACCAAAACCGGCAAGTAAGGTGAATACATCTTTTTTCAGGAAAGTGCCTAAAATCATCAAGCCACAAACAATGAAGATGATCAGCTTGACCAGCTGTAAATAACCTTTAATCGGCTTGTTGCGTGACTTGGGATTACGCTGATAAATCAGGTTAAAGATATTCAGTAACTCACCGAGCGCCAGAGCAATGGTCAGGAAAATAAACGCCTGAGCACCCATTTGTACAAAAGTTTGTACTTTATCGGATAAATGCGGGACAGTGGTAATCCCGTTCATGATCACGATTGCCGGAACAATATTGGAAATCCGGCGAATCACACTATGTTCAGCAAAAATCTGATTATTGGCAAAGGGCATTTTGGAAATCAGTTGACGGATGCCACGTACAACAATCTGTTTGGCAAACACATTGGCAAGAATGGCCAGTAAAATCACAATACTCAGTGAAGATAACATTTCCAGCCATGGGTACTGATCGGCCCAATCTCGAATATTCTTAATAAAATTAAACTGTTCCAACTGATCTTTCTCTTTAACTCAAAAAATTTGTTAGAGTTTATAGGTTTAAACGCAATTTTTTAATCTTGGATAACCTTTTAAAACATATCTTTCTTAGAGGATGCGAACTTAATCACTATTCAGACATTTATTTCTTCCTTCAGGTTAATTCAGATTAAATAGATCAATGGAAATTGATTGGTTAATGGCTAGGAAACGTGAAAAATCGATAGAACAGCCTAACTTGGTATTCCTATACTTCTTTTTAAACTTTAAAAAATTAAAAAGGTCAAAGTGAATTAAAAGAATTTGGTATAGCGTTTATTATGTTAATTCAACATAACTTAATGTTTATTTTAAATTTTATATACTTAATTTTTATAGGGGATAGTGCTAGGATTAAAATCATATAATCTTAATCATTAAAAATGAAAAATCTTCAAATAGTTATAGCACAAGCTCTACATTTCTATGAACTGGAACATATTGAGCAATCAATAAGCTATGAAATTAATAACACTATATTAGAGATAGTGGTTAATGATGAATCTTTTGAAAAAATTAATTGTTACTTGTATTCAAAAAAAGATCCGAAAAAAATTCTTAAAAGCTCTATATATTATGTAATAGCACTCTTAGAAAGAGCAAAGTATAGGGTAGAAAAAGCTCAGCAAAATAACGTGAGTCCTTTGCATATCTGCTTATACGTTATTAAGAAAATTGAGGGATTTATTGCATATTTACAGACTAAATTTTAGTTATTAGCGCTTTCATTTAAGGCTAGTTATATGAAAACTGAAGTTTCCAAAGGCTTTGTTGCATAAAGATTTTGTAAGCTTCTGATTTAAATAGGTTTGTATAAATTTCAACCTAAAAATTGAATGAACAAAATCAGTTGGTTATGTATTTATGCAACAAAGCCGTTTCCAAATAAGATTTAAATTGAGTGAAATTTGCTATCTATTAAAACAAGAATATGCAAAAGGCAAGCTGACATAAACTTAATGAAACAGATTAAAAAAACCGGCAAATATGCCGGTTTTTTATTTATGCTTTCCTTTTAAGGAAAATGTGCTTACCACATTAAATCATCAGGAATCACATAAGCTGCATATGGGTCTTCTTCATCAGTGGTTTCTTCATTTTTCTCTGAATTATTC
Organism: Acinetobacter sp. YZS-X1-1; assembly: GCF_000804305.1. Taxonomy (NCBI): domain Bacteria; kingdom Pseudomonadati; phylum Pseudomonadota; class Gammaproteobacteria; order Moraxellales; family Moraxellaceae; genus Acinetobacter; species Acinetobacter sp. YZS-X1-1. The sequence goes on from NZ_JWHB01000018.1 coordinate 7,484, forward strand.
ACAATGATAAAGCCTTCCATTTTTGAATTGATGCGATCCGCCAGAGCTTTAGGCAGGAAGGCATAACTCTCATTTTCACGTGCAATCACCAGACTGCCAGCGACCAGTGCATTATAAATCTGCTGGTTGATATAAACTTTCTTGATCTTGCTGTCATCAATAAACTGATAACTGATCTCACCATCCGTATCGCGGATTTTATGCTGATTAATCATCTGCATGATGGCCGCTTTGAGTTCTTTTTCCTGCAACTGGACTTTTTTCGCCTGTTCAATCGCTTGGTCTTTAGCCAGCTTTTCCTGTTTGTCCTGCTCAATCTTTGCCTTGATTTCGGCTTCTTTACTGTCGCCTGTGCGCTTTTCATGTACAGCCTGTTTAGACAGTTTTTTGGCTTTTTTATTATCGACCAGGCCTGCCTTTAACAATTGTGCCTGTAATGCATTTTTAACCATGAGAGTTTCCAGAAATTAGTCGTGTTGATGTCGATAACGTAAATAGATCACCCAATAGGTCAGGCTAAGCAGCAGGCTTAACGCTGTAGGGACTAGGAATGCATTTAATTTTAAATAAGGATAAATCCAGCTGGCAAGTATGCCACCCATTAAAAAGCCGACCAAGATCAGCATATGCAGGATCACTTTACGGGATTCTACTACCAGACCACGCAGGCGATAGCCCATAGCCAGACCTAAATCTGTCAGTACACCAGACAGATGTGTGGTCCGGATAATGGCACCTTTATAGTGGCTGACCATGGCATTTTGTACACCCATCGCGACACAGGCCCATAACAAGGCATAACGCGGGAAATAGGGCAATAATAGCCAGCAAATGAATATAAAAAAAGCCACCAGGCTTAAAGGATAACCATACAGGCGCCCCAAGCGAAAGTGACTATTTCCTAAAATCAGCCCGCTATACATCGAGCCAATCACATAACAGAGCGTAACCAGAATCAGATACAAAATCTGGCGTGGTTGCCAGTCCAGCAGCGCCATCGCCAGCATACTGACGTTACCGGTCATATGTGAAACGGACTGATGCAACACGGTCACCAGTCCTAATACATTAATCATTCCGGCATTTACCGCAAGGAAGAATGCACCCAGTTGAACCCACGATGGTAAACGCTGTAATGGCATGGCAATATCATTAGCAAAACATCTTGATTCTTCAATATAAAATCAATCTGTAGCGCGGTCTACTGCTGTAGTAAATAAAACATCGGTAGATGAGTTGAGTGCAGTCTCCGTAGAGTCCTGCAATACACTGATCACCATACCAATTGCCACCACTTGCATTGCGATATCTGAAGAAATCCCGAACAGACCACAAGCCACGGGAATCAGCAATAGTGAACCACCTGCCACACCTGAAGCACCACACGCAGACACAGTTGCCACGATAGAAAGAATTAGCATAGTGGTGAAGTCAACATTAATACCTAAAGTATTTACTGCAGCTAAAGACAACACGGTAATCGTCACTGATGCACCAGCCATGTTAATTGCTGCACCTAAAGGAATTGCTACGCTTGAAGTAGTCTCTTTCACACCTAAGCGTTTTGCCAAGTCCAGGTTTACCGGAATATTGGCAGCAGAACTGCGGGTAAAGAATGCGGTAATACCACTTTCACGTAAGCAGGTGAACACCAGTGGATACGGATTGCGACGGGTAATGAAACCCACCATTAACGGGTTAATCACCAGGGCTACAAATACCATGGTACCCAGCAGAACAGCTAATAAATGCGCGTAACTAGTCAGAGTATCTAGACCGGCTTCAGCAAAAGTCACGGCAACCAGGCCAAAAATACCCACAGGTGCAAAGCTGATCACCAGACGAATTACATAATTGATTGCATTGGCAGCGTCATTCAGACAGGTTTTAGTCGTATGCGATGCATGACGGAAGGCAATCCCTAACGCAATTGACCATGCCAGAATCCCAATAAAATTCGCTTCAGCAATGGCAACCACCGGGTTCGCCACAAAGCTCAGCACCAGATTTTTGAGAATTTCACCTAGGCTGCCTGGTGGCTGTAAATCACCTTGCGCTGCAATATCCAGGAACAATGTACTTGGAAATAAAATACTGGCGATGACAGCGCTTAATGCTGCCAGGAACATGCCGACAGCATACATCAGCATAATAGGTCTTATCGTTGAATTGGTCTGGCCAACCTGAAAATTTGCAATTGATGCAAGTACCAGAATGAAAACCAGAACTGGCGCGACGGATTTTAGTGCCTTAATAAACAGATCACCCAACAGGCTTAAGGAAGGTGCAGCTTCAGGAAATAACAGAGCCACACCAACGCCTAGAATAATGGCGATGATGATTCGGGAGACTAAACTCAGACGCAATAGGGCAGAAAACATAAGGTTGCCTTGTGAAAATTACGAGGGCTAAATGCGAAAAAAATTTGCGTTATTTTATACTTAAATTAAGGATCGCTTAAAATATATTTTTAGATAATATTTAAGTGACTGAAAATTAATAAATAATTAAGATGGTTTTTTATCTTGATCGTATTATTTCCATACAAAATTCTTAGAAATAGCCAGATTTACTGATTGGTTTTTAATCTTTGTTTTTTAGATGAATATAGAATTTAAATCAATCATTTCCAGTTATATTTCAGTTGAATTCTTTGCATGACAGCATGTCTATCATGCAAAGAATTGAAAAATCTTAAATCATATAATGCTGAGGCTTTTCGAAAATTTCCGGAGCCAGATCCTGAATTGCCTGAAAATGGGTTAGATAAATCCGTCCACTCAAATGTGTCATGAGTTTGGAGGCCTGCAAGCGATCGAATACCGGGCCTTTCACTTCTGCAAAATGCAGACGAATATCCAGTTTGGACAATTCAGCATTGAGCTCTTCCAGCGTTTCCAAGGCACTCAAGTCAATCGCACTGATACTGGAGCAGTTCAAAATCACATGCTCTAACTTGTCATTTAAACTTAACTGATTAATCAGATAACCTTTTAAGGTATGCGCATTTAAAAAACTTAGGTTTTCATCAATACGCAGAGACAGTACCCGATCAGAAGTCATCACCTGATGACGCTGGATATTCCGGAAATGCTGGGTCCCTTCAACCAGACCCACAACAGCAATATGAGGACGGCTGATGCGCCATAGCATAAGAATAAAAGTCGAAATAATCCCGACGATCAGGCCAGTGGTGATATCCAGTAATACCACACCAAAAAAGGTAATCCACATGGCAATGCCGTCAGCTTTGGAATAACGCCAGGCATCGACGAAAGGCTGGAAATTGACCAGTTTCCAGATAGATACAATAATGGTTGCAGCCAGAATGGTCAGTGGTAGATCCTCAAAGAAGCTGGTAAAGAACAGACTGACCACGACAATCAATAAAGAAGACAATACGCCAGCCAAAGGTGTTTTGGCGCCAGCGTCAGCATTAACCACAGTACGTGATAAACTACCGGTTACAGGAAAGGCGGAATTGATTCCGGCACTGATATTGGCTACACCGAGCGCAATCAGTTCCTGGTTGCTATTTAAATTACTACGCTGCTGTAGCGCCGTTGCCTGAGCAATAGAGAGAGATTCCACAAAACTGATCATGGCAATCATGCTGGCACCCGGTAATAAGGTCATCACCAGTTCCCAGTTCCAGTGTGGGAAAGACAAAGGCGGAAAGCCTGAAGGAATTTCTCCGACAGTTTTAATTCCCTGAACTTTTAAGTCTAAAAAAAGAACGGCTGCAATACCGAGAAAAACCAGAATCAGTGGAACTGCCCGAACCAGAAAATCAGTCGAACCGATCCGGCTTTGTATGGCTTGGGATTTTAATAGTTTCGGCAGATAAACCAGTAAACCGATAGAAAGCAGGCCAAAGACCAAACTCGGGAGATGCAAAAGTGGCAAATATTCAATCAGGCTTTTCACCAGCTCGGGAATATTATTGGCTTTTAAAGGTAAATCCACCAGAAACTTGAACTGACCAAAAGCAATCAATAGAGCCGAAGCAATAATAAAACTCTGAATGACGGGATGGCTGATCAGTTGAATTAAAAAGCCGAAACGGAACACACCCAAAAGCAGGGAAATAATGCCGACCATCAATGCCAATAAAGTTGCCGCTTCAATATAGACCGGAGAACCCACTTCAAATAAAGGATTCAGTGTGGCAAAGGTCATCATGGAAATGATCGCCACTGGTCCAATCGATAAAGTCGTACTGCCGCCCAATAAGGCATAAATGATCATTGGCAGAATACTGGCATAGAGTCCCATAATCGGTGGCAAACCTGCCAGCATGGCATAGGCCATCCCTTGTGGTACCAGCATCGCAACGACAATCAGGGCAGCCAATACATCCGATTTTAATTTCACCGGGTTGTACTGACTTAACCATGACCAGGCAGGGAGTTTATTGAGCAGTCTAGACTTAAAATTTGGCATATACAGGTCTAAATCACAAATATAGATATATTATGCACAAATTCTGCTAAGAAGTCTTAGGATATAAATAGGTGATCATTCACATTTTAAAAAATGAATGAGGAGACAAAGGATCTAGGCAAAAGACTTAAAACGCTCAATAGAGAAAATTTAAATCAGGTAGATCGCTTTAAAATAAAACAGGACGAATGAGGTAAATTACAGCTTTAAGCGACTGCTTGATTTACACAGTAGATTTGATAAAGCTTGTTTAACATTTCTACCAGATTCTGGTCTTTGATTGAATAATAGATCTGTTTACCGTCTCGACGGGTATTTACCGCATCGCTTTTACGCAAAATCATGAGCTGCTGAGACAGGGTTGGCTGTCTGATCTCGGTAATCTCTTCAATTTGAGAGACATTCAGTTCATTTTGGGAGAGATGACATAAAATGAGCAGTCGGTCCGTATTGGCCATTAACTTTAAAATACCGACAACCTGTTGAGCTGAATCCCGCATCGCGGCAATTTCAAGATCGGTTTTCATTTACTATGTCCATTTATACAATTACAGCCCGCGAATTATACGACTCGAACATCGTGAATTGATGGATAGAAAGCGTGAATTACTATGGTTTTTAATGAATTGTGTTATCAAGAATAGTTATAATTTACTAATTAAAATATAAGATAATTTTATCGTGTTCCGGTTTTTTGCGAAGAAGATTTTTCATTTCAAACTGCTATCGTGATCCCATCTTGTTTCAGGCATCTACAAAGCCGGAAAATGCTTGTATCATGTAAATACATCTTGGCGAATAATATCAAGGATATTCTAATGACTACAGATTCAGCTTTTCCAACACCTGCCAATTTAGGTATAGCGGTTTATAGCAATAATGCAGAGGCGATTGGTAATACCCCTCTGGTTCGTATCAATCGTGCCATTTCTGGTGGAGCGACTGTACTTGCGAAAATTGAAAGCCGTAATCCGGCATTTTCGGTGAAATGCCGTATTGGCGCAGCCTTGATTGCTGATGCAGAAAAGTCAGGTAAATTGAAGCCGGGCATGCACATTGTCGAGCCAACCAGTGGTAATACCGGTATTGCGCTGGCATTTGTAGCAGCGGCTAAAGGCTATGATATTACCTTAACTATGCCATCAAGCATGAGTATAGAACGCCGTAAAGTGGTTAAGGCTTTAGGTGCCAATCTGGTACTGACAGATCCAGCCAAAGGTATGAAAGGTGCCGTAGAAGAAGCACAACGTTTGGTGAATGAAAATCCTGAACTGTATTACCTGCCACAACAGTTTGAAAATCCAGCCAATCCGAAAATCCATGAAGAGACTACCGGTCCTGAAATCTGGGAAGCGACTGGAGGTAATGTCGATATTCTGGTAGCGGGTGTAGGCACAGGCGGTACGATTACCGGTATTTCACGCTTTTTTGAAAAAGTGAAAAACAAGCCGATTTATTCAGTTGCTGTAGAGCCGGCTGAATCTGCCATTATTGGTCAGGCAAAACGTGGTGAGACACTCACTCCAGGACCACACAAAATTCAGGGTATTGGCGCGAACTTTATTCCAAAGAACCTGGATCTGGATCTGGTCGATGAAGTGATTGCCATTACCAGTAGCGATGCAGTGGAATGGGCACGTAAAACTGCAACTCAAGAAGGTATCTTGGTCGGTATTTCAAGTGGTGCTGCAATGGCTGCAGCTGCGCAATTGGCTGCACGTCCTGAAAATGCAGGCAAAAATATCGTAGTGATTCTGCCAGATGGTGGTGAACGCTATTTATCTTCAATTCTTTTTGAAGATATTTCGGCTGAGTAAACTATTAACCAAGCAATTTCTTTAAATCTCAAAAAGCCTGAAGTCATCTTCGGGTTTTTTTATTGGACTTTATGCCTTCATATAATGAAAGATCAAGAATTTAAAGCAGAAGCTTGACCTTCCCATTATGGTAATGTTTAAGCTATAGCATAGGCAGTGAATGGGTAAATGGAGAGCGCAGAATGAATACACCAGCAACCACACAGTTGTACGAACAGCAGGTACAGATTTCAGGAATGACCTGTGCCTCTTGTGTCGCACGTGTGGAAAAAGCCTTAAAGAAAATTGAAGGTGTGGTGGAAGCGAATGTCAATCTCTCCACTGAACAAGCTTTTTTAAAAAGTGAACAACCCATTCCTGCAACGCAACTCGTTAATGCTATCAATAAAACCGGTTTTGAAGCCGTGATCCAGCAGTTTGATTTAAATATTGAAGGCATGACCTGTGCCTCTTGTGTAGCTCGTGTTGAAAAAGCCTTGAAAAAAGTCGATCAGGTACTGGATGCGCAGGTTAATCTGGCAACCGAAAAAGCTCATGTCACTGCAATTCGTCCTCTCGCTGTTTCTCAATTGATCAAGGCTGTACAAAAAGCGGGCTTTGATATTCAAACCGACCGAATTGAACTGGCTATTGAAGGAATGACCTGTGCCTCCTGCGTAGCACGTGTAGAAAAGGCCTTGAAAAAAGTCGATCAGGTAAGTGAAGCACAAGTCAATCTCGCCACTGAAACAGCTTCGGTCAAGGCGCCGCGTAGTCAGCTTCCAGCTTTAATTGCTGCCGTCGAAAAAGCTGGATATAACGCTCATGCAAAATTAGATGCACAGGCTACCGATACCCAGACGGCATTTCAGGAAAAGAAAACCGCTGAAACTGAACAGCTAAAACGTGACTTATGGTTGGCGCTAATTTTAGCTGTTCCGGTGTTTATTCTGGAAATGGGTTCACACCTGATTCCGGCTTTTCATCACTGGATTGCACATACGCTAGGTACCCAAAACAGCTGGTATATCCAGTTTCTGCTGACTACTCTGGTCTTACTGATTCCAGGACGGCGGTTTTATCAGCATGGGATTCCGGCATTGTTGCGACTGGCACCCGATATGAATTCTCTGGTTGCCGTGGGAACAATAGCCGCTTATGGATTTTCCTGTATTTCCACGTTCTTTCCGCAATTATTGCCGCAAAGTACTGTACATGTGTATTTCGAAGCGGCGGCTGTGATTGTTGCCTTGATCTTACTGGGACGTTATCTGGAAGCTCGAGCCAAAGGTAAAACCTCTGAAGCGATTCAATATCTGGTTGGCTTGCAGCCAAAAACTGCTCGAGTACAACAAAATGGAACCTGGGTTGATCTGAAAATTGCTGATGTACAGCAGGGCATGCTGATCGAGATTCGTCCGGGTGAGAAAGTCGCAGTTGATGGTGAAGTCGTTTCTGGTCAAAGTTATATCGATGAAGCCATGATCAGCGGTGAACCTTTAGCGGTGGCTAAACAGGCTGGAGATCGGGTGATTGGCGGAACGGTAAATCAGAATGGTACCTTACAGATCAAGGCGACAGCAGTCGGACAAGATTCAGTTCTAGCTCAGATTATTCATATGGTGGAACAGGCACAAGGTGCAAAGCTTCCCATTCAGGCGGCAGTCGATAAAGTGACCTTATGGTTTGTGCCTGCTGTGATGCTGCTCGCGACTTTGACTTTTATTGTCTGGTTCCTGTTGGGTCCTGAACCGAATCTGACTTATGCACTGGTCAATGCTGTTGCAGTACTGATTATTGCCTGTCCTTGTGCAATGGGCCTGGCTACGCCAACATCTATTATGGTCGGCACCGGCCGGGCAGCAGAGCTGGGTGTCTTGTTCCGTAAAGGCGAAGCATTGCAACTCTTGCAGCAAACCAGAGTTGTGGCGGTGGATAAAACCGGAACCTTAACTGAAGGGAAACCAGCCCTAACCGATTTTGAAGTGACATCTGGTTTTGAGCAGCAAACAGTATTGCAAATGGTCGCAGCAGTGGAAGCCAAGTCTGAACATCCCATTGCCCATGCGATTGTGGAAGCTGCGAAAGCACAACAGCTGCAACTACCTGAAGTCAGTGATTTTGATTCAATCACTGGTGCAGGCGTGAAAGCTCAAGTTTCAGGTCAGCAAATTCATATTGGCGCAGAGCGCTTAATGCAGCAATTGGGTTTAAGTGTCGATATTTTTAAAGAGAAAGCACAACAGTTAGGCGAGCAGGGACGCACGCCTTTATATGTCGCGATAGATCAGCAGTTGGCTGCCATTATTACTGTGGCTGATCCGATTAAAGCCACAACCTATAGTGCGATTCAGGCCTTACATGATCAAGGCTTAAAGATTGCCATGATCACCGGTGATAACCAGCATACTGCACAAGCCATTGCTAAACAGTTGAAAATTGACCATGTCATTGCTGAAGTTTTACCTAATGAAAAAGTCGATGCGGTACATCAACTCCAACAGCAACATGGCATCGTCACTTTTGTCGGTGACGGGATTAATGATGCACCTGCCTTGGCTCAGGCCGATGTCGGGATGGCAATAGGAACTGGTACGGATGTCGCAATTGAAGCAGCAGACGTGGTGCTGATGTCTGGAAATTTACAGCATGTAGCAACCGGTATTGGCCTAAGTCACGCAACCATGCGCAATATCAAACAGAACCTGTTTTGGGCCTTTGTTTATAATATTGCCTTGATTCCGATTGCTGCAGGTCTACTATATCCATTCTTCGGTATTTTGTTATCACCGATGTTTGCAGCAGGTGCAATGGCCTTATCCTCAGTCTTTGTGGTCAGCAATGCGCTTCGTTTAAAGACTTATCAGCCGATCCAGTTGAAGGAGGCAGTGTAATGAATATTGGACAGGCCGCGAAACGCTCCGGGATCTCGGCCAAAATGATCCGTTACTATGAAGATATCGGTTTATTACCCAATCCTAAACGTAGCGACTCGGGTTATCGCGTCTATAGTGACGATGACATCAAGACTTTAAGTTTTATTCAGCATGCGCGTGAATTGGGTTTTTCTTCCGAGCAGATGAAAGAGTTGCTCGGCCTGTGGCTGAACGATGCCAGACACAGCCGTGATGTCAAACAGTTGGCGCAAAAGCATATCGAGTTACTGCAACAGAAAATTGCGGATATGCAAAATATGATGAAAATTTTGCAGCAATCGGTTGCGCAGTGTGCTGGAGATGAACAGTCTGATTGCCAAATCCTGAAACAGATTGAGCAGGGTGTGTCACATGGGAAAACTGCGCATACGCCTATCAAAGCAGATCAATAGACTTGAACTTATATCACTTAACCCAAATTTAAACTGATCAAAGGGAGATCAAGATGAAATTCCGTATTGAAAATATGACTTGTGGTGGTTGTGCGCGTAGTGTGACTGCGACCATTCAGGAGCTGGATGAAAATGCTAAAGTAAATGTTGATGTGGTCAGTAAAATGGTGGAGGTTGAATCCAGTGCAAGCGAATCTGAGATTATCGCGGCATTAACTGAAGATGGCTTCCCGCCTGAAACTATAGCTTGATATTCACTATTTAAAAGATAATTCTAAAATGCCTAATCATGATTAGGCATTTTTTATGAAACTGCCGATATTTTATCTGGCGTCATCAATGCCTGATTAATATACAGTTTAATCAAGCGTTCACGCGAACCAATCGCTTTTTGATAACTGGTCGAATTTAATAATAGTGAAGCGCCATATGTTACCGTCCAGATATAAGATAAATAATCCCGGATCGACATGGCACTGTCTAAAGACACCAGATAATCATGAGTCATATCTTTAATGCGGATAATCCGTTCTTCACGAATACGATAGAGTTCCTGAAATAACTCTTTCAGGTTTTTTTCATTATTAGTTAAACGCTCTTCAATGACATGCAGCAAAATAGTCCGGTTTGAATTGAGCATGTGATAAAGCATATATTGCGAAACATAATTTTTAATATCGTTATTATATTTATCAGAAATTGCCAGAATTCTTTTTTCATTCAGAATGATGAGTTCTAAATATAACTGGTTTTTGCTTTTAAAATGCTTGTAGATGGTTCCTTTGGCGATGTCCAGTTCTTCAGCAAGTTCACTCAAGGTGATGTCCTGATTATTATCAAGCAGTAGACTTTCTGCCATGCTCAGGATCTTCTCTTTACGAAGAAGGAAGTTCTGCTGTCTTACAGTCGTCATCTTCTTGACTCATCATTTTCGAAAAGGAATATATTAAGAATATGCTATTTTCGCAGCTATAGCTATAAAACTAAGGTCGTGATATTTATCTAAATTTGTATATTTATTCAATATTTCTTGTAGAAGAAAGTCATATACAGCTGCATTAAAAATATTGTCAAGAAAATTGAACCCTTGAGATCAACTTTGTTAAATAAAATTCCATTTTCAATATATTTGATTTATGGTTTTAGGGCATAAAGCTGAATCATATTTTTGTTTTAAACCCAGACCAGACAAGGTTTAGCGAAGTGAAGCCAGAGTCATTTTAACAGCTTAAATTTTTTATTCATCAATGGATTTAAGTTTTAAGGATTCAGTAAATACCAGAGGTATAAAGTTTTTGATTTTAAATTTTATATCGCTGATTTATGAATGACATGCATGGATTCGAGCAAAAAGCATCAAAATATTTTCTCGAATCCATAATGAAAAAATACTCAGTAACAGGATTGAGTATCACCAGTGAAGGAATGGGAAAATGCCTATTTATAATGCGCCGCTAAAAGACATGGAATTTATTTTAAATGATGTGTTTCAGGCCGAAAAATTTTGGCAAGACAATGAAAATCTTGCACATTTAGATATGGCAACTGCAAATGCAATTCTGGAGGAGATGGCTAAGTTTTCCAAGAATGTGATTCTTGATCTGAACCGTCCTGCAGATGAAGAAGGTGGTGCTCAGTTCAATAATGGTGAAGTCAAAACACCTGCAGGTTTTAAAGAAGCTTTCAAACAGTTTGCTGAAGGCGGCTGGGTCGGGTTGGGCGCGCCTGAAGAATGGGGCGGTCAGGGCATGCCAAAAATGCTGACTGTTCTTGCAGACGAAATGATCTGGAGTACTAATCCATCTTTCATGCTTTACCCGCTGTTAACCGTGGGGGCTGGCATGGCGATCAATGACCGTGCTTCGCAGGAACAGAAAGAAACCTATCTGCCAAAATTCTATACAGGTGAATGGTCAGGCACGATGTGTTTGACTGAGCCACATTCAGGGACAGATCTGGGCATTATCAAGACCAAGGCTGAACCCAATGAAGACGATTCATACAACATTATCGGAACTAAAATCTTCATTACCAGCGGTGAACATGATCTGAGTGAAAATATAATTCACTTGGTATTGGCCAAAACACCGAATGCGCCAGCAGGTTCACGCGGTATTTCCCTGTTTATTGTCCCAAAATTCCTGGTCAATGCCGATGGTTCACTCGGTGAGCGCAATGCAGTCGCTGCCGGTTCGATCGAACATAAGATGGGCATTAAAGGTTCAGCAACTTGTGTCATGAACTTTGATGGTGCCAAAGGCTATATGGTGGGCAATGAAAATGAAGGTCTGGCGGGCATGTTCGTGATGATGAACTACGAACGTTTGTCGATGGGGATTCAAGGCATTGGCGCGGCAGAATTTGCTTATCAGAATGCAGCACAGTATGCGACCGACCGTTTACAGGGCCGTGCATCAACCGGTGCAAAATCACCAGAAAAACCAGCCGATTCAATTCTGGTGCATGGTGATGTACGCCGTATGTTGCTGAATGTACGTGCTAATAATGAAGCTTCACGTGCTTTCGCAGTCTATGTCGGTCAGCAGCTGGATATTACCAAATATTCCACTGATCCTGAGGCAGTACGTAAAGCAACCGATCGTGTGGCTTTATTAACGCCTATTGCCAAAGCTTATCTCACCGATAAAGCACTGGATGCTGCACTGGAAGCACAAATGTGCTTCGGTGGTCATGGTTATATTCGTGAATGGGGCATGGAACAATGTATCCGTGACCTGCGCATTTCACAGATCTATGAAGGGACCAATGGCGTGCAGGCGATTGATCTGATCGGCCGTAAAACCACAAAATGCAAAGGTGCTTATATTGCAGAATATATCGCGGAAATTCGCGATTTAGCCGAAGGTCTGGATGATGCCTTAACGATTAAAAAGGCAACCTTAGATACCTGTCAGCAACTGGAAGATATCACCAATTTTATTGTTGAGCAGTCTCAGCAGAATCCTGATTTCGCCAACTCGATTGCTGTGGATTATTTGCACGCTGTAGGTCTGCTGAGCTTTGTTTACATGTACGCACGTATCAGTAAAGCGGCGGCTACCAAAGAAGAGAGCTATTTCCAAAATAAACTGGTACTGGCAAATTACTATATTGCTAAAGTACTCCCGGATTTGAGTGCGAGAATTCAACGCATTCAGGCAGGTGCTGAGCTGGTGATGCAATTACCAGAAGAATATTTCACTGCACAGGCCTAAACCCGCAAATATTGCGAAGGACAAACACTGCACAGATATCACTTTACAGTGTTGATAACGATGATGTTAAAGGATGAGATTAGAATGATTGTAATTGTAGAAGCTGTACGTACCGCGATGGGCGGTTTTCAAGGCTCACTTTCTAGCTGTACCGCACCAGATTTAGGAGCTGTAGTGATCAAGGAAGCGGTGACACGTGCAGGTCTGGCAGCCAATGATATTGATGAAGTGATCATGGGCTGTGTACTGCCGGCAGGTTTAAAACAGGGTCCGGCACGTCAGGCCATGCGTCAGGCAGGTTTGCCAGATTCAACCGGTGCGACTACGATCAATAAAATTTGTGGTTCAGGCATGAAAGCGGTGATGCAAGCTGCGGATGCGATCAAGGCCGGTTCTGCAGAAATCGTAGTGGCGGGCGGTATGGAATCCATGTCGAACGCACCGTACTTAATGGATAGAGCTCGTGCCGGTTTCCGTATGGGCCACGGGAAAGTGACCGATCATATGTTCCAGGAAGGTCTGGAAGATGCTGAAACAGGTCTGTCGATGGGAATCTTGGCACAAGAAATGGCGGACAAAAAAGGCTATACCCGTGAACAACAGGATGATTATGCGATTGGCTCTTTAAATAAAGCCGTGACTGCCGTTCAGCAGGGCTTCTTCAAAGATGAAATCGTGCCAATTACAGTCAGCACGCGTAAAGGCGATGTGGTGGTTGAGCAGGATGAACAACCACTGAATGCCAAAGCAGACAAAATCCCATCTTTACGTCCGGCATTTAAAAAAGACGGTACGATTACTGCGGCAAATGCCAGTTCAATTTCCGATGGTGCTTCCGCATTGGTTGTAACATCGAGCGAGATTGCAGTACAGCGTAGCCTGAAACCTCTAGCGAATATTCTGGCTTATGCCAGCCATTCACAACATCCATCAGAATTCACGATTGCACCGGTGGGGGCAATTGAAAAAGTACTGAAGAAAACTGGCTGGAATGCAGCTGATGTGGATCTATGGGAAATTAATGAAGCTTTCGCGATGGTAACCATGGCAGCGATTGATGCCTTTGAACTGGATCCTGCCAAAGTGAATATTAATGGTGGTGCTTGCGCTCTAGGTCATCCACTGGGCTCTTCAGGTTCCCGTATCATTGTGACCCTGATTCATGCCTTGAAACGTACTGGCGGCAAAAAAGGTATTGCAGCGCTATGTATCGGTGGCGGTGAAGCAACAGCGATTGCGGTAGAACTGGTTTAAGTTTATTTAGATTAGATGGCGATGCTTTTGGTAATAAGCTAAGAGTATCGCTTAATTTATTGAAATAGTATTAAGCCCAAAATAAAGCCTGTGGATCACGGGCTTTATTTATATTGTATTAGATAAATATTTTAGTTCTGAATCAGACGTGGGTTATTAAAAACTTTATCCAATATATGCCGATGAATGAAACGCAGTTTATCTTTCACAGCTTCAGTCAGCTTAAAGGGGTAAGCATCCTCCAGACCCATACTGCGGTTTAAGGCATTTAAATTAAAGGTCAGGGTGACCCAGTTTTCCAGGATATGTTCAAAATCCTGTCCACCAATCGGGCATTCTTTAAAGTCCATACTGGCCAGATTTCGGCCATTACCTTCCACGCGTAAGCCAGCATAAAATGCCGTTTCCAGCGTTTCCATGATATGCAGATAATGCGACCAGGTTTCAGCCCAGTCTTCCCACGGGTGTGCGGTGGCATAGGGACTAATATATTTTTCATGCCAGTTAATAGGCGCACCCTGATTATAGTGCCTCTCTAGTGCTTCACTATAATTTTGCCGCTCATCTCCAAAATAATGGCGAAGTTCATCCAGTAATTCCGGATGTAGGTGCTGGATGAGATTAAAATAAAAATGCCCACTTTCATGACGAAAATGCCCTAATAAGGTTCTGTAGTTTTCACCCATATTGACCCGGGTGGTTTCACGATAAACCACATCGGCCTCAAAGGCATTTAAGGTAATTACACCATTGGCATGGCCGGTAAGTACTGGCTTGTCTTTTTCAGGAAGAAGAAAATCAAAACGCAAACCCAATGGATCATCATCCGAATGTTTTGGACGAGGCATAATGTTCATACGTTGGGTCAGATACAGAAAACGGCGTTTGGCTTCCTCCAGCCGATACCAGTAAATCATGTTTTCGGCATTTTCCAGATTTGGAATTACATGAGTCAGCTGGCAGGATTCGCAAAAATCTTCCTCATCATCTGCAGGGATCATCCAGTTACATACCTGATGATGGGTATAGTTATAACAAGGTTTATAACGGGAATGTTGATACTTTTTAGCAACCGGAACCCACTCCTGAGCATTCAGCTTTTTAAATGTCGTCATTTCTTTTTCGGAGGCGATATAGCCGATAGAGGAAAGGCAGTGATCACATACGAATTTGGCGAAAAAGATCTGCTTTTCGCAAACTGGACATTCAAAATATTTCATCGATACTCCCTGCGAAATGAATGAATTACAATGGATTGCTGAAACTCTGTAATTTATATTCAGATTGCATTGCGGAATTTTATCCTGTTTAAAAATTCATCATAAAAATTTCTTAAAAAACACTATGTTGATTAATTGTAAAATGCATGTGATCGATTATTCATTAGATTATAGTTTAGTGACTGTTTATAGAAGAAAAGCTGACAGAAATAAAAAAACCGATGAACTGACTTATGTATTTTTTTCTTAAATAAAAACGAGAGTATCAATTTAAAAAAACTGAATAATGCAAACTATAAAAAATTAGAGATCAAAAATTATTGAAAAAAATTGATTGAATAGCGTTTTTCATAAAACCTAATTGGTATACTGATGAAACATCTTCGGTCTCTTAAAATAGAAGAGCCTTTTATTATAAGTTAATCAAAGATGAGGAGTTACTTTCTTATTTTTTAAGCATAGTTGGAATCTGAGAAATCAATTTCACCCTTATTAAACTGATAAATTTTAATTATTTTTGAATTAGAAAATTAAACTTTTAGCTATTAGCCATTATATCATTTTTAATTAGTCATAGATTGTACTAAGGCATAGAATTAATTCACTTTTACGGCATTAATGATCAGGGTATGGCAATCAGCTGGGTTTTCTTTACTTTAATGGCTGCATTTATGCAGGCCTGGCGAAATGCCTTTCAAAAACAGCTTAGTACCACTGTCGATATCTGGGGCGTGACGCTGGCGCGTTTCCTGTTTGGATTGCCTCTGGCTGGACTTTATATCGCGACTTTATACCACTTCAAACCGGTAGAAAGTGTAGTGCATTTTACCCCGAAGTATTGGATCTATATTCTGATTGCCGGTATCAGCCAAATTCTGGCAACCGCCTTGATGGTGCAGCTGTTTAAACAGAAAAATTATGCGATTGGCGTTGGACTGGCAAAAAGTGAAGCGATTCTGGCAGCCATTATCGGAGTGATTTTCCTGTCAGATCATCTTTCTGCACTGGCATGGATCGGTGTGCTGATCGGCGGTTATGCGGTATTCCTGCTGAGTAAGGGCAATCAGATCACTGGTTTATCCACCAAGACTTTAGCCATCGGCATCGGCAGCGGTTTGAGCTTTGCTATTACTTCACTCTTGGTACGTGAAGCCAGTCTGGAACTAGCGATGTTGCCAACCGTGCATCGTGCTTCATGGGTACTGATTTCAGTGATTGGTTTCCAGTGTATCAGTATGCTGATCTATTTAAGCTTGTTTAGCCGCACAACCTTAGTTGCCATGTGGCAACGTTTGGGACTTACGTTTAAAGTCAGCTTCTGCAGCTTTATGGCCTCCCTTGGGTGGTTTACCGCCATGAGTATGATGAGCGTGCCAATCGTGAAAACCTTGGGACAAATCGAAATCCTGTTCAGTTTGCTGATTTCAGCTTATTTCTTTAAAGAAAAACTGGCGCGTGCCGAGCATTGGGGCTTGGGACTGGTGGTGATTGCAGCGATGCTGGTGATCTGGGCTTAACGAATAAAAGAAAAGCCACGATATATCGTGGCTTTTTTATAAGAATAAATTTAAGCAGCAAGAAAAGTTTGTACGGCCTGATTAAAGGCTTCCGGCTGTTCAATATTGGAAATATGCGAAGCATTAATTTCAAACAACCGGCTATTCGCAATACGTTGCTGCATAAACTGGCCATCTGCAACAGTCGTCACAGGATCCTGCTGACCCGCAATAATCAGCACAGGGATTTGAATGCTGCTAAGTTGTTCGCGGACATCCGCCTTAGCCAGAGCTTCACAGCAGTTTGCATAGCCTTCTGGGCTGCCAGCTCCGAGGTCGTTTGAAAGTTCTGCAACGACTGCCGGGTTGCTCTGGATAAAGGGATCGGTAAACCAGCGTAATGCCGCAGTTGCAGCAATCGGAGCAAGACCTTGCTCACAGACAAGCGCAGCACGGTCTTGCCATGCCTGTTTCTGGCCAATTTTGGCTGCAGTATTGCAGACAATCACGTGGCTAAAAAGTTCTGGCTTATGAATCGCCAACCATTGACCGGTTAAGCCACCCATAGAAATACCACAGAATGCTACTTTTGCAATATTCAAATGATCCAGAAGATTCACGACATCCTGACCCAACTGTTCCAAGCTATATGGGCCTTGTGGCGCAGATGATGCACCATGACCACGGGTGTCATAGCAGATTACGTAATGATCCTGCTGGAAATGTTCAATCTGTGGCTGCCACATGCTGTATTTGGTGCCCAGTGAATTGGAAAATATCAATGCAGGTTTGTTGGCATCCCCAAAAGTCTGGTAATTAATCTGGGCATCATTTGATGTAAATGTTGGCATTTGTTATTCCTTTTATTTCCTTCTAAAAGTTCCTCCCTGAACAAGGCATAAGCACTGCTTAAGCCTTGTGCAAGAAAGGGAGGTTAGGAGGGATTTTTTAAACACGTTCAATAATCAGCGCGATACCTTGACCCACACCAATACACATAGAGCAGAGGGCATATTTACCGCCAGTCTGTTCCAGCTGGTTCAAGGCAGTGGTCACCAGACGGGCACCGGAAGCACCGAGTGGATGACCAATTGCAATAGCACCGCCATTTGGGTTTACATGCGCAGCATTATCTGGAAGGCCAAGGTCACGAGTAACGGCCAGTGCCTGTGCAGCAAAGGCTTCATTCAGTTCAATGACATCCATCTGATCTAGTGTCAAACCGGTCTGGGCCAGTAGCTTTCTAATCGCTGGTGCCGGACCAAAGCCCATAATGCGTGGTTCAACACCGACAACCGTTGAGCCAATAATTTTGGCACGCACTTCTAGGCCATATTCAGCAACAGCTTCATCAGAGGCAATCAGGAGTGCCGCTGCACCATCGTTAATGCCAGAAGCATTGCCGGCAGTCACCGTACCATCCGCTTTTACAACTGGTTTTAGCTTAGTTAAACCTTCTAATGTTGTAGAAGCACGTGGATGTTCATCTGTATCAACAACCACAGGTTCGCCTTTACGCTGAGGAATAACTACCGGAATGATTTCATTTTTAAAGAAACCTTTGGCCTGCGCCGCTGCAGTACGTTGCTGGCTGGTCAGGGCAAACTTGTCTTGATCTTCACGGTTGATATTGAACTGTGCTGCCACATTTTCCGCAGTTTCCGGCATGGTTTCAACGCCATACAGTTCCTTCAGTTTCGGGTTGATAAAACGCCAGCCCATGGTAGTGTCTTCAAGCTTGTGAGTACGGCCATAAGCGGTTTCAGACTTACCCATCACCAGCGGTGCACGTGACATGGATTCCACACCACCAGCCATAATCAGATCGGCTTCACCGGCTTTAATGGCACGAGCCGCAATGGCTACCGCATCGAGTGATGAACCGCAAAGACGGTTGATCGTAGTTGCCGGTACCTGATAAGGCACTCCTGCGAGCAAAGCGGACATACGACCCACGTTGCGGTTATCTTCACCGGCCTGGTTGGCACAGCCATAGATGATGTCATCCACTTTTTCCCAGTTGATACTTGGGTTACGTTCCATCAAAGCCTTAATCGGAATCGCACCCAGGTCATCGGCACGGACAGGGGCCAGGCCACCGGCATAGCGGCCGAATGGGGTACGGATGGCATCGATAATATATGCATTTTTCATTGTTTCTATTTCCAGTTCTCTAATCCCTCCTGACCTCCCTTTGATAAAGGGAGGAGAGCTTCCGTCATATATTTTCGAAAGTCCCCCTTTCTTGCACATTGACTTAAAGCAGTGCTTAAGTCTTGTTCAGGGGATATAGGGGGATTTAATTTTCCTTTATTACTTAATCCTGTGTCGCATCAATCAATGTTGCACCCGTCATCGACTGCAATTCTTCAAATGACAGACCTTCAACTTTTTCAATCACTTTCATGCCTTCAGCCGTGACATCAATCACACACAGATCGGTATAAATACGGTCTACACATTTCAGGCCAGTGGCAGGATAAGTCAGTTCAGCCACGATCTTCGGTTCATCTTTTTTAGTGACATGATCGGTAGTGATAAAGACTTTCTTGGCACCGACGGCCAGATCCATCGCGCCACCGACAGCAGGAATTGCATCCGGTGCACCAGTATGCCAGTTGGCCAAATCACCATTTTCAGCGACCTGGAATGCCCCCAAGACTGCGATATCTAAGTGACCACCACGCATCATCGCAAAAGAATCCCCATGATGGAAAAATGCACCTCCAGTCAGCATAGTCACAAATTCTTTACCGGCATTAATCAGCTCAGGGTCTTCTTCACCTTTGGCAGGTGGCGGACCGAAAGCCAGCAGGCCATTTTCAGAATGCAGGAAAACATCCTTGTCTGCTGGTAGATAGCTGGCAATCTTGGTCGGCAGGCCAATACCAAGGTTGACATAGGCACCATCCGGAATGTCCTGGGCAACACGTTCAGCAATCTGGTCACGGGTCAGTTTGTTATAGCTCATCAATCTTCTCCTTATCCGTAATTACTGTGCCGGTTGAACTTGAACAACGTGTTGAACAAAAATTCCCGGGGTGATGATGTGCTCTGGATCCAGTGCACCCAGTTCAACCACTTCAGAAACCTGAGCAATGGTCACATCTGCTGCCATTGCCATGATCGGGCCAAAGTTACGCGCAGATTTACGGTAGACCAGATTGCCCCAACGGTCGCCTTTAGAGGCTTTAATTAAAGCAAAGTCAGCTTTAATTGGATTTTCTAAAACGTAGTCTTTACCTTCGTAGTTCATAGTTGGTTTGCCTTCCGCCAGCAAGGTACCAAAACCGGTAGGCGTGTAGATTGGACCTAAGCCCATACCTGCTGCCTGAATACGGCAAGCCAGATTACCTTGTGGTACCAGTTCCAGCTCAATTTTTCCAGCACGATAGAGTTCGTCAAATACCCAGGAATCAGACTGACGCGGGAAAGAGCAGATGATTTTACGGACAGCGCCAGCTTTAAGCAGTTTTGCCAGACCATAATCGCCATTACCGGCATTGTTGTTGACAATAATCAGGTCTTTAATACCCAGTTCGATCAGGCCATCAATCAGTTCTGCTGGCTGACCTGCTGTGCCAAAGCCGCCGATCATGATGGTCGAACCATCCTTGATCTGGGAAAGTGCTGCTTTCAGTGATAATGAACTTTTATCTATCATAATCTTGTCCTTGCATGTCCTAATCTGATGAAGGGCTATTACTTATTTTGAATCTGAAGCAACAGCAGTGAGGGTAGCAGGCCTTTTCTTTGTCAGGAGAAAATGAGCCAAAAGGCCGATACAGATGCCCCAGAAAACTGAGCTCAGGCCGAGTACACTCATGCCTGAGGCAGTTGCTAAAAATGTAATTAGGGCGGCTTCGCGCTGCTGTTCGGTTTGCATGGCAACTGTCAGGTTGGTCGAAATCGCACCCAATAAGGCCAGTCCAGCCAGTGCTGCAATCAGTTCTTTCGGGAACAGACTGAACAGCATCACGATACTGCCTGCAAACAGGCCACCTAAAATGTAAAACAGGCCATTACATACACCTGCGATATAACGTTTTTCTGGTAATTCGTGCGCATCTTTACCTATGCAAAGTGCTGCAGTAATTGAACCCAGAACTGTGGTAATACCACCAACCCAGGCCACTGCCAGAGAGGTAATACTGGCTATGGTAATAATGGGTTTGGCCGGAATTTGATACCCGCTGATTTTTAATAAGCTCATCCCCGGCAAAAACTGACCAGACAGGCTGACCAGAATCAGGGGGAGTGCCAGGTTAAAGGTCGATGACCAGGTCCATTCCGGCTGAATCAGTTGCGGAATGGCCAGATTGAAGTCCATGCTGACTGGCTGAAACTGACCGAGAATCAGGCTTAAACAGACACCAGCCGCCAATACCCATAACATGGCATAACGGGGATTCAGCCGTTTGGCGACTAAAAACACCAGCAACATGCCAAGTACGATCACGGGCATATTGTCTGTGGCACTAAACAGGCCCAAACCGAAATTCACCAGAATGCCGGCCATCATTCCTGCGGCAACCGCTTGTGGAATCAGCGCCAGCAATTTATCGAAATAGCCACTAATGCCAATTACAAACAGCACCACAGCCGTAGTGATATAGGCTGCAATCGCTTCATTCAGTGAAATATCGGGAAATAAGGTCACTAAAAGCGCTGTACCAGGAGCTGACCAAGCCATCACAATCGGCACTTTGAACCTGATGGATAAATAAATACTGGAAACAGCAGCACCTATGGAAATCCCCCAGATCCAGGAAATCATCATGGCTGCAGACACTTGTGCCTGCTGGGCCGCCTGGAAAAAAATAATCAGGGGACCGGCATAAGAAATCAGTACTGCTAAAAATCCTGCAACAGTGGCTGAAATCGACCAGTCATTTTTTAAGGTTTGAAACAGGTGACTCATTGGCAATATGCCTCCTTGCGTCTAGCAATGATCCTGTTGATCTGTTGTGATCTGGATTAACCCAGATCGCCACCACCGACAGGTACTACCGTACCGGTCATATAGGACGATTCATCCGAAGCCAGGAATAAAATGGCATTCACTTGTTCCTGAATCGTGCCGTAACGTCCCAGGAAAGTACGGTCAATAGTTTGATCCACCACTTGCTGCATCCATACTTTTTCAGTTTCCGTTAATGGATTGGCATTACGTGGAACCTTACGTGGCGGTGCTTCCGTACCACCCGTTGCAACGGCGTTGACACGAATCCCGTCTTTGGCATGTTCAAAGGCAAGAGCAGCAGTCAAGCCGTTAACTCCACCTTTAGAAGCCGAATAAGGCACCCGGTTAATGCCACGGGTTGCAATTGACGATACGTTTACAATGGTGCCATGCTGCTGCTTGATCATTTGCGGTAGCACTGCACGGCAGCACCACATGGTTGGGAACAATGAGCGGTTCACTTCTTTGATGATTTCTTCTTCAGAAAATTCTTCAAAAGGTTTCATCCAGATCGCACCGCCAACATTGTTGATCAGCACATCAATACGTCCATAGGTCTCTAGTGCTTTGCCCATGACAGCTTCGGCACCGGCATAGGTTTCCAGATTAGCCTTGACGATAATGGCATCACCGCCAGCCGCTTCGATTTCTGCCAGGGTTTCCTGCACATAGTCCGAAATATCGGCCAATACTACTTGTGCGCCTTCAGCAGCAGCCTGGATGGCTACACCGCGGCCGATGCCTTGGGCAGCACCGGTCACGATCACGACTTTATTTAAAAATCTTTGACGTTCGGTCATGTCGAAATATCCCTCAATCAGTTGGCAGAGAATTTTTCAAACAGGAAGCTGGCAGGTTTGACGCCTTCCGCATCCAGCCAACCGCGAACTGCTTCAACCATTGGCACCGGACCACACAGGTAGATATCGACATCGCCACCATTTAACCATTCATTTTCAATATGACCGGTCACATAACCTTTACGCTCATGTGTAGATTCTGGATTTGCGACCACCGTGCGATATTCGAACCATGGGAATTTGTCCTGTAGTTCATTCAGCTTTTCAATTGCGACCAGGTCAAAGTCATTGGTCACTCCAAAGACCAGACGTACTGGATGTTCAGACCCTTTTTCTTCTAGAACTTGCAGCATAGACAGGAATGGGGCAATCCCGGTACCGCCTGCTAGCATCAATACTGGACGGGTCACATTACGCAGATAGAAGCTGCCGAATGGACCGGTAAAGATCATTTTGTCACCCGTTTTTGCATCAGCGCTGAGGAAACTCGACATTTTGCCGTTAGGGACATTACGAACTACAAAACCAGTTAAACGGTTACCCGGTTTAGAGCTAAATGAATAAGAACGTGTTTCGGTGCTTCCAGGAATACCGACATTGACATACTGACCGGCCAGAAAATGGATATCTGGTTGACCATCATCGAGTTGAATATCAAAGGTAATTGTGGAATCAGACAGATTTTCTACACGGGCCAACGTACCTTGAAATGCGTGAATCTCGGTTTTGCAGACATCAGATGAGGCCTGGATCTGGAACACGGCATCCGAAGTCGGCTTACATTGGCAAGCCAGAATAAATCCTTCTGCAGCTTCTTCTGGAGTTAGTGCATCTTCAATATACATTTCTTCAGGCATGTCATACGCACCTGATTCACAAAAAGCGCGGCACGTTCCACATGCACCGTCACGGCAATCTAGAGGGATATTGATCTTTTGACGGTAAGCTGCATCGGACAGGGTTTCGCCTTGGGCAACACTAATAAAACGTGTAACGCCATCTTCAAATTGGAGTGCAACATTGTGGTTTGACATGGCTGAATATCCTATATAAATCTTTGAAACTTAGCCTTTCAGCCATATTTCCCTGGCTGAAAGGCTTTTTGACCTTGCTGTCGAAACAGTCTTAGAGGTGATAAATGTCGATAACCTGGTTGATGTAATCGTTTTTCAGCACCACGTATTTGCTTAAAATCTGTGGTTTTTCGCCTGAAAAATCGATCACATAACGAGACATACCGAAGTAGCTGTAACTGGTTTTGTAACGGAAACTCAGGGTATTCCAGTTAAAGCGCACAGTGACCTTGTCACCATCACGTTCCACAATTTCAATATTGCAGATGTTGTGGCTGGTACGGGTATCCGGCATGGTGGCAGATGAACGTTCTGTCTTGATCCGGAACACCCGGTCTTCCAGGCCCTGACGGTCAGGGTAGTAGATCAGTGAGATTTCAGACTGTGGATCCTCAGTCAGACGGTCATCATCATCCCAAGCTGGCATCCAGAAAGAAGCAGTAGGGGCGTAGCACTGTAACCAGTCATCCCATTGCTCATCATCTAAAAAGCGGGCTTCCTGATACAGGAACTGTGCAATATTTTCTAAAGTGATGTCGCTCATGCGGTTTCTCCTTCAGTGCTTGCAGCAATTTCTTTTTCGGTCGCAATGCCTCTTTTGATCAGTTCTAGCCAGTACTGGTGTTGTGCCAGATATAAGCCTTCATCTTCAGTTTTAATGCCGGACAGTTTTGGTTTCAGGCCAATTTCATTGGCTGCATCATCGGGCCCTTGAATCCAGTGCTTAGAACCACGACACATGTCATTCCATTCCAGCGCGATCCCGGCATAACCAGCCTGACAGGCACGGAATTCTTCCAGATCGTCCGGCGTTGCCATACCAGAAGCATTAAAGAAATCTTCATACTGACGGATACGGCGAGTGCGTGCTTCCGGCTCTTCACCGACAGGACCGATACAGTAAATAGTCACTTCAGTCTTATCGACAGAGATCGGACGCAGGACACGGATTTGTGAGCCAAACTGATCCATAAAATAAACGTTTGGATAGATACACAGGTTACGTGAACGTTCGATCATCCATTTCGCCATCGCTTCACCGTATTTCTCAGTGTATTCGTCTTTCTTGGCGAAGTTTGGGCGGTCTTCCGGGTTAGCCCATTGTGTCCAAAGCAGCATGTGACCATGTTCAAAGCCATATGAACCACCGCCTTGTTTACCCCAGGCACCTGCGCTCATGGCACGAATATTATCGCCAGCTTCTTTTTCCTTACGTTGCTGAGTGGTCGCGGCGTAGTTCCAGTGCACAGCAGAGACGTGATAACCATCGGCACCGTTTTCTGCAGTCAGCTTCCAGTTACCTTCATAGGTATAAGTCGATGAACCACGTAAAACTTCCAGACCTTGTTCAGACTGACCCACGATCATATCGATAATCTTGGTAGCTTCGCCCAGGTATTCTTCCAGAGATGGAACATCAGGATTCAGGCTGCCAAACAAGAAGCCTTTGTAATTTTCAAAACGGGCTACTTTTTTCAGGTCATGAGAACCGTCTTGGTTAAAGCAATCTGAATAGCCTGCATCAGCTGGATCTTTCACTTTTAACAGCTTGCCCGAGTTATTAAATGTCCAGCCATGGAATGGGCAGGTATAGGTTGCTTTATTACCA
Source organism: Acinetobacter sp. YZS-X1-1 (assembly GCF_000804305.1). Taxonomy (NCBI): domain Bacteria; kingdom Pseudomonadati; phylum Pseudomonadota; class Gammaproteobacteria; order Moraxellales; family Moraxellaceae; genus Acinetobacter; species Acinetobacter sp. YZS-X1-1. The sequence continues at coordinate 32,681 of NZ_JWHB01000018.1, forward strand.
CGTTTGTAGCGGCAGAGCTGTGCACCGCGGTGTGAGCAGGCATTGATCATGGCATTCAGTTCGCCATTACGATTACGTGCAATGATGATTGGTTGACGGCCAATATGGGTTGTGTAGTAATCGTTGTTATTCGGAATTTGGCTCTCATGGGCCAGATAAACCCAGTTTCCTTCAAAAATGTATTTCATTTCCAGATCAAATAGGGCTTGATCAGTAAATACGGAACGGTGCAGTTTAAATTCACCAGATTCAAAATCATCGACCAGTAATTCATCAATACGGTCTAAATGGCTGGTGTTAATTACAGGAATACGAGGCATGTCCAGTCTCCGACTTTCCAAGGAGGGGAAGTCATCGGGATGTTGCTCAGACTGACATCCCGATTCCATTTTGAATTAAGCGCTTGCGCGACGACGTTCTACTTCAGTGCTTGGCGCTGCAGCTTGGTCTTTCACCAGTTCAATATTGAACTGGATATGTTTGAATGGACCATTTAAACCGCGGCGTGCGATTTCAGCTTCATCGGTCACATCATCAGCAGTTGCGACCAGACCATCACGTGTGGCGAATGCAAAGTCATCCCACAGGTATTGATCACCTTCGATGTTGAACTGTGTGGTTAACTTGCGGTAACCCGGTGCAGATACGAAGTAATGCACATGAGATGGGCGGTTACCGTGACGACCTAATTTGTCCAGTACGAACTGGGTAGTACCTTCAGGTGGGCAGCCATAACCGACCGGCATGGTGGTCAGAGCAACATATTTACCGTCTTGATCGGTAAAGATAGAACGGCGCAGGTTAAAGTCAGATTGCGACTTGTCAAAGAAAGAATAGTTGCCCAGGCTATTGGCATGCCAGACTTCAACTTTTGCACCTTCAATGATGTTACCGTCAGTATCGGTCACTGTGCCTTCAATAATCAGGGTCGGAATTTTGCCTTCTTCAGAACCGTCATCCATACGCGCAAAACCAACTGACTCAGGTGCACCTGCAACATACAGCGGGCCTTCGATGGTACGTGGTGTACCACCTGTAATGCCTGCTTTGGCATCTGCTTCATCCGCGCGTAAGTCTAAGTAATGTTCCAGACCAAGACCTGCAGCCAGTAAGCCTAATTCATTAGCTTGACCTGCATCAGTAAAGTATTCCAGACCTTTCCAGAGTTCAGTCTGAGAAATATCAAGATCTTCAATAGCCTGGAAAAGATCACCTAATAAACGTACAACAACTTGTTGTACACGCTCATCGACTGGTCCTGTCGCTGTATCGACATTCATTTTTTTAACCAGTGCATCAATTTCTTGGCGGTTCATACTATTGCTCCTAAAGTATGTTTTCATATTTTAGTGGCGCATGTTTTAGCATTCATTTGGCTGGCTAAATCTTGCTGGCCACAAGTCCTTTTGGATTACCCTCAGGTGTATGGGTGGGGAGGATTTTTTTTATTTCCATTCCCGAATTTATTCATTACTTGTCATCATCCCGAATCGATGATGGATGGCGGTTCAATGCGATAACTTCGATGTTCATATACGGGTAGAGTGGCAAGCCCTGTAGCAAGTTGTGCAACTCTTCATTGCTTTCAACATCAAAAATACTGATGTTTGAATACTGCCCGGTGATACGCCAGATATGACGCCACTTACCCTGACGTTGCAGATCCTGTGAATAGGCTTTTTCGACAGCCTTAATTTCATTGGCCTGTTCAAACGGCATATCTTTTGGAATGTTGACGTCCATTCGTACTTGGAAAAGCATGGGATTCTCCTGGAATTATTGACGACGCAAGTTGTCAATTTTGTTTTCATCCAGCTCAATACCCAGACCTGGTCCTTTCGGAATCTCAAGTTCAAAGTTTTGATACTGGAGTGGGGTTTTTAAAATATCTTCAGTCAGTAGCAGGGGGCCAAACAGTTCGGTGCCATAAGCGAGACTTTCAAAAGTCGAGAAGGCATGGGCAGAGGCGATGGTGCCCACCGGGCCTTCCAGCATGGTGCCGCCATACAGGTCGATACCAGCCAGCTGTGCCACTTTTGCAACTTCACAGCCTTCAATCAGGCCACCAGACTGCGCCACTTTGACTGCAAAAACTGATGAGCCATGCTGACGTGCGATCTGATAAGCAGATTGCGGACCCATCAAGGATTCATCCGCCATGATGGCGATATCAAAACGCTGAGTCAGACGTCGCATTGCATCCAGATTGTCAATGGCGCACGGCTGTTCAATCAGATCAATGCCGCCGTCCTGGAGTAACTGAATACCTTTAATCGCGTCCAGCTCTGACCAGGCACGGTTGACGTCTACACGGATTGAAATGTCTTTGCCCAATGCCTGTTTAATGGCAAGCACGTGTTCAACATCCTGTTCCACTGGACGAGAACCAATTTTCAGTTTGAAAATATTGTGGCGTTTGGCCTCAATCATTTTCTGGGCTTCAGCAATGTCTTTCTCGGTATTGCCAGATGCCAGTACCCACAGCACTGGTACGCTGTTACGTAAACGTCCACCTAGAATTTCACTCAGTGGCTGGTTCAGACGTTGTGCCTGAATATCCAGTAGCGCAGTTTGAATGGCACATTTGGCAAAACGGTTACCATTAATATTCTTTTTGATGGCTCGTAATGTCTGTGCAACATTCAAACCCAATAATGTTTTCAGAAGCGGTGCAAAGTAAGTCTCAATATTCACTTTGACACTTTCTGGGCTTTCTTCACCGTAGCCTAAACCACCAATAGTGGTGGCTTCGCCCCAACCCACATAGCCGTCTTCGGTGGTGATTTTGACCAGGACCAGTGTCTGGGTTTGCATGGTTGCGACAGCCATCTTGTGAGGACGGATCGTCGGTATTTGAACCAGCAAGGTTTCAACTGACTTATACATAATTACGCTTCACATTCTTGCTTTAATGTTTTGACTTGATATACCTTAAAAGAATAATCTTAATTGGTCTAAGATAGATTTAGCATTTTTTTATACTTTAAAGGTATGCAGGAATATGGAACTCAGGCATTTGCGTTACTTTGTCGCAGTCGTCGAAGAACAAAGTTTTACCAAGGCGGCAGAAAAACTGTTTATTGCTCAACCACCTTTAAGCAGACAGATACAAAATCTGGAACAGGAACTGGATATTCAGCTCTTTGAAAGAGGTAGCCGACCGCTTAAGACCACAGAAGCAGGTCAATTCTTCTACCAGCATGCGGTTAAACTTTTGTCTAATGCGGAAGAAATCAAATCGATGACCAAGCGGATTGGTATCGCGGATCGCACCATCAGTATTGGTTTTGTTGGCTCGTTATTGTTCGGTTTGCTATCGCGTATTGTGTTTTTATTTAAGCAGCAACATCCCCAGCTCAAAATTGAGATGGTTGAAATGAATACTTCAGAGCAGATTCAGGCACTTAAGGAAGGGCGGATTGATGTCGGTTTTGGACGCTTGAGAATTTCAGATCCAGCAGTGAAACGGGTGTTGCTGCGTGAAGAAAGACTCATGGTCGCTGCGCATTCCAGCCATTTTTTCTCGCAACGAGATGGCGTGAACCTGGCTGAACTGGTGGATCAGCCACTCTTTTTATACCCGAATAATGGTAAGGCTAATTTTTCTACCCAGGTGCGCGGTATATTTTCTGAGTATGGACTAGAGCCGAAAAATATCCGTGCAGTTAGTGAATTGCAACTGGCGCTGGGTTTTGTGGCTGCTGGAGAGGGTGTTTGTGTCGTGCCGGAAAGTGCCCAGAATATTCGTCTGGCTCATTTAAACTTTATCCCTTTATTAGATGAATTTGCGGTCAGTCCGGTCTTTATGGCGATTCGTAACATGGATGAAAGTGAATATATTCGTTATCTGTTTGATGCGGTCTATCAGGTCTATGATCTTGAAGCGATTAAATATGATCGTGCGGTGTTTTAAACAAGATTAAAAACTTTTTAGATGCTATATAAAATAGGTGAAATTATTATTTAATGACTGAATTAAAGTCGTTTTATTCGGATGAATATCATTAAGGCATAGTAAATAAAGCCTTTTCTTGAAGGCAGACTTTATAGGTATAGAAGCATGCCTATTCAGTTTTGGACATTTATGGACATCTTCTGCATTGTGAATCTCATAAATTGAACTTCACAATTAGGAGGTGAAGATGTCTACAAATAAAGTGAATATAAATACGCTGATCGATGAAGCAAAGTTCACACCTTTTCAATGGGGCGTCCTGATCTGGTGTTTGCTGATCATTATTTTTGACGGTTATGACCTGGTGATTTACGGCGTAGCGTTACCGCTACTGATGCAGGAATGGTCACTCAGTGCAGTACAGGCCGGCATGTTAGCCAGCACCGCCTTGTTCGGTATGATGTTTGGAGCCATGAGCTTCGGGACCTTATCGGATAAACTGGGACGTAAAAAAACCATCATGATCTGTGTCGCGATCTTTAGTGGTTTTACGTTTATCGGTGCCTTTGCAACATCACCTGTCGAATTCGGAATTCTACGTTTTCTTGCCGGACTTGGTATTGGTGGTGTGATGCCCAACGTTGTTGCCCTGATGACGGAATACGCACCGAAGCGGATTCGCAGCACGCTGGTTGCTTTAATGTTTAGTGGTTATGCGATCGGCGGCATGACATCTGCCTTACTTGGCGCATGGCTGGTGCCACAGTTTGGCTGGAAAATCATGTTTTTACTTGCGGGCACTCCTTTACTGTTCCTGCCGATACTCTGGAAATATTTACCAGAATCATTGATGTATCTGACTAATAAGCAGCAGACTGCTCAAGCGCAAAGCATTATTCAGAAAATCTCACCAACACAGGTAATTGGATCTGACACCCAGTTTGTCCTGAATGAAGTGCAAAAAGGCGATGAAGCACCTTTAAAAGCATTATTCCAGCAAGGCCGTACATTTAGTACCTTTATGTTCTGGTTGGCATTTTTTATGTGTCTATTAATGGTTTATGCACTGGGCAGCTGGTTACCAAAACTGATGATCCAGGCTGGATATTCACTGGGTGCCAGCATGATCTTCCTGTTTGCCCTGAATATTGGCGGCATGATCGGAGCTATTGGTGGGGGTTATCTGGCAGACCGTTTCCATATCAAAAAAGTACTAACAATCATGTTTCTTTGCGGGGCAGCTTCTTTAATCCTGCTCGGTTATAACAGTCCGCAATTCGTGCTTTATAGCTTGATTGCAGTGGCCGGTGCAGCAACCATTGGTTCTCAAATCCTGCTCTATACCTTCGTGGCACAATATTATCCATCGACGGTGCGTTCCACCGGCATGGGTTGGGCTTCCGGAATTGGGCGTATCGGTGCGATCGTTGGACCGGTATTGACAGGTGCTTTACTCACCATGAATTTACCGCATCAAATGAACTTCTTTGCAATTGCGATTCCCGGTTTGATTGCTGCGCTGGCAATTTTCCTGGTGAACTTAAAAATGTCTGTAGAAGGTCAAGCCCTTGCTACACCTGATATTCGTACTGATTCTCTCGCTGAAAAAGCAAGTTAATGGATTAAATATCAATTAATAAAGAAAACACTTCTAATGATAGAGATCGCCATCGTAAGCGGCGGTGATCTGTTGCTAGAATCGAGACGCATAATAAAAAAGTGAGTTTAGGATGAACACGGAACAATTATTTAATAATCAAACAATCACATTAAAACGCACGGTTCTGATGAGCATGATGGCAATGAGTTTAGGGGGCCTTAGCTTGTCTACCCAGGCACAAACTCCAGCTCAGTCCAATCAGCAGGAAATTGAGCAGTTGCGTCAAGAGGTTCAAGCTTTACGTGCCTTGATTGAACAGCAGCAGACTCAGACAGCTGCTGTGACTGCACCTGTAGCGGCAACGCCGGCACCTGCAAATACAGCAGTAGCTCCTACTAGCAAACCTGTGATGAAAATTGCCAGTGGGGCCGAGTTTAATTTATACGGTAATATCCGTGCTGATGCCTCTTATCAGGCTGAAGGCGGTGCAGCGACACGTATCTATAACCAGATTAATGCGGTACCTCTTGAAGGCACAGGTGAACGCAGTGATGAGTTTAAGTCCACGCTTTCAGCCACCCGTTTAGGGATGGATTTTAAAGCGCCCGTGGGTGCTGGGGATAAGGCCTTAAGTGGTAAGATTGAGGTCGATTTCCTGGGTGGAGCTGGTTTTGATAACCTGCGTATCCGTCATGCCTATATCAGCTATGCTGACTGGTTAATTGGTCAAACCTGGTCAAACTTTGCAACTCCGGACTATATACCTGAGACGGTAGATGCACTGGTTTATGCCGGTGGTTCAATTAAACGGACACCTCAGATTCGTCATACCAGTACTTTGAGTCCAGCGACCAATCTGGTGCTTGCAGTAGAAGATCCGAAAGATGCGACCATTACGGGAATCAAACAGCGTTTACCTGCCTTAACAGCACGCTTAAACCACAAATTTGCGGATAATCTTTCTGTCAGTGCGCGTGCGATGGGGAATGAAAAACGCGTGAATGAAGATGAAAAAACTGCATGGGGTGTAGGTTTAGGCGCGAAATATGAGTTTGTTCCAGGCACCAGCCTTAAGGCAGATTATTATCATGTCAAAGGTGATAGCAGTTTTGTCTCTTATGCTAATCCAGGTGTCGTTACAGCTGCTAATGGAGATCTTCTACAGAGTGAATTCGACTCAATTACAGTCGGTCTAACGCAGCAGTTTAATGATAAATTGCGTGGCACAGTAGGCTATGGTTATATGAATTTCGACCAAGATAATGGATATCTTGCTGCTCCTGGCCTGAATCTAACAGCAGTGAACAAAGACCTTTGGCAGGCTTGGGCCAATGTGTTCTATAACCCTACAAAACCGCTGAGTTTTGGCCTGGAATATGTCTATGGCGAACGTGAAGCATTGGGTGCTGCACTAAATGGCAGTACAAAAGGTGAAGATAACCGAGTGAATGCCGTTGCAATTTACAGTTTCTAAGCTCTATCGATTTTACATAAGAAACCTTAAGCGTGGATGAATTAATCCGCGCTTTTTGCATGATTCAGGATCACCTTTGCCAGCACATCGACAGCGTTTTCTATCTCAGAGGTCCAGTCAAATGAACAGTTCAGGCGAATATAATTCTGGCTGGTATGTTCCGGTTTAAACAGCAAAGCGGGGGCAATGGCAATATTATACTGAATCAGCTGTTCATATAAAACTTGGCCATCCAGCTGTTCCGGCAATTTGATCCAGAGAAAATACCCACTAGAATAATAATAAATTTCACAGACTGAATCTAAACGCGCTTTAAGTTCCTGATAAAACTTTTGCTTATACTTTTCCAGCTGCTGTTTTAAATGGCGCAAATGCTTTTCATAATGATGATGGGACAGAAAATCAACCAGTGCATTTTGTAATAGCGGACTAACAGTTAACGTACTCATGAGCTGTAAATGCTGGATTGCATCGGAAAATGGGCCAGCGAAAACCCAGCCGACCCGCGCACCCATGCCCAAGGTTTTGGAAAATGAAGAGCAGTGCAGTACCCGTTGATGTTGATCAAAATATTTTACGGAAACCGGTTTATAAGCGCCGTAATTTAGTTCCTGATAGACATCATCTTCAATCAGATATACCTGATATTCATTCAACAGTTCCGCAATTCTTTGCTTGATCTCTGAATTTACCGTAAAGCCAATCGGATTATGCACATTCAGCATCAGCCAGCAAACTTTGATCGGGTACTGTTTAAGTGCTTGTTCAAATGATTCCAGGTCAAAACCAAAATGTGGATGTTCAGGGATTGTGATGACTTGCAGGCCTAAACGTTCAGCCGCCTGCCAGGCACCATAAAAAATGGTTTGCTGGAGCAGGATAAAATCACCAGGTTGAGTCAAAGCCTGTAAAGACAGATTAAGGGCTTCCAATGCACCAGAAGTAATGACAATGTCATCCGAAGTGCAGTTTATGCCTTGTAACTGATAGCGGTTGGCAATCAGTTGGCGTAATTCCTGATTACCCGGTGGCATATGATTTTGATGGCTATAACTGCTTTTTCTTTTGCTATGCTGCGCCAGAATCTGCATAAACCGGCTGTTATATAACAGTTCAGCATTTGGAAAAGCTGAACCAAAAGGCGCAATATTTGGGGTTTGCAGTGACTTTAAATAATTAAATACCACAGAGTTGATTTTAATTTTGGAATTTAAGCCAATTTGTACCGCAGGTTCTTTGCTGTTATAGGTTTGAGGTCGCTTCGCAATATAGTAGCCAGATTTATCTTTGGCATAGACTAATCCTTGCGATTCAAGCACCTGATAGGCATTAAGCACCGTCATCAGGCTATAGCCGGACAGTTCAGTCTGTTCCCGCAATGAAGGTAATTTGTCATGCGCCTTCCATGCGCCATTTTCAATCATCTGGCGAATATTCTGGGCCAGCTTTTCAGATTTGAACATAAGAAAATAAGATCTAAACTGTACTAATATAATCAGGATTATATTATGAATAGGTTGTTAAAATATAACAAATGAAGAAAAACAGTGGCTAACTGTTATATTTTTTTTAATGAATATTGTATCTATACAGCTGATTTAGGTCTGCTGATAATAAAGCTCATAACGCCAGACCAACCTATGGGTGATCATATGAATTCAGAAGACAACAAAGCACCAAAATATGCGGATAGCAGTATTTCTGATGCAGCATTCAAGAAGATGATTCTCTGGTTTGCACTTTATGCCGGTTTATTCTGCCTAGGCGTTATCTTTGTAGTAAATGCAGACAAAATTATGATGAGCGGCTTTTAAAATTCTCTCCCTGAACACTATCATCGCCCCAATCTAAATTGGGGCTTTTTTTATGGCACACATTACCAGTTTTATTTTCTGCTTTTTTCTGCATCCACTTTATGACTTTGTCACAATTTGACACTCACAAAGTCATATTTCCTTGCTAGATTCAGACTGTTTGATGATAAAAATGAATACAGGCTTTTCGCCAGCGCATCATACAGAAATAACAACGATATAACAGATGGACAAATAGCAAGGATAAAGGAGTGAAGCATGCTCGGAAATATGATGTTCCAGCCCTTACTGATCAGCAGCATGATTGAACATGCCGGCCGTTATCATGCCGATACCGAGATCATTTCTAAAAATACTGATACCAGCATTAAAAAGACCAATTGGGGAGAAATCCGGGAAAACTCGAAACGTTTTGCCAATGTATTACAGCAATTCGGTCTGACACTCGGCGACCGGGTTGCAACCATTGCCTGGAATAATCATCGACATCTAGAATCTTGGTATGCCATTTCGGGAAGTGGACTGGTTTGCCATACCATTAACCCGCGCTTATTTCCGGAACAGCTGGTATTTATTATCAATGATGCTGCCGATCGGATACTGCTGTTTGATAAAACCTTTGCACCTTTGATTAAAGCCGTCAAACCGTTATTAAAAACTGTAGAACAGTATATCTGTCTGGATGCTGAAGATTCCGCGATTCGTGAAGCCATTCCGGAAGTTCAGTTTTATGATGATTTGCTTGCCCAGCAATCTGCAGAATTTGACTGGCCTGAACTGGATGAAAATACAGCGAGTTCACTGTGTTATACCTCCGGTACGACCGGAAATCCAAAAGGGGTTTTATATAGTCATCGTTCAACAGTATTGCATAGTTACGCCATTATCATGCCGGATTCCCTGAATGTGGCAGCGCGTGACATCATGCTGCCGGTGGTACCAATGTTCCATGTCAATGCCTGGGGAACCCCATATGCCGCTGCCATGGTCGGTTGTACCTTGGTGCTGCCGGGGCCGGGCCTGGATGGAGCCAGTCTGGTCAATCTGATTGATACGTATAAAGTATCTGTAGCTTTAGGCGTTCCAACGATCTGGCAAGGGCTGATTGCGGCTGCCCAGCAAAGTGGTTCAAAACTGGAAAGCCTGAAACGGAATGTGGTCGGTGGTTCTGCCTGTCCACCGGCGATGCTGAAAACCTTTAAAGAGCAGTTTAACTGTGAAACCATTCATGCCTGGGGGATGACTGAAACCAGTCCACTCGGTAGTGCCAATCAGCTAAAAACCAAACACCTTGATCTGGCGGATGAAGAAAAAATGCAGATTCGTCTGTCTCAAGGTCGTCCACCGTTTGGCGTTGATTTACGTTTAACCGATGAAGAAAAAGGAACTCAGGAAATTGCCCGAGATGGTGAAACCATAGGGAATCTACAAATTAAAGGGCATTGGATCATTGATCATTATTTTGGCAAGGAAGAATCTGCACTCACAGCAGATGGCTGGTTTGATACCGGAGATATTGCTACCTTAAATGAAGATGGCTTTATGAAGCTGTGTGATCGCTCCAAAGATCTGATCAAGTCAGGCGGTGAATGGATCTCTTCAGTCGATCTTGAAAATATGGCCATGGGACATCCTGAAATTGCCATGGCTGCCGTGATTGCGGCACAGCATCCTAAATGGGATGAGCGTCCCGTTCTAATTGCAATTAAAAAGCCAGAGAGTCATGTGAGTGAAGCCGAAATTCTGGATTACTATGCGGACAAGGTCGCAAAATGGCAGATCCCGGATCGCGTAATTTTTGTAGATTCTATTCCATTAAGTGGAACCGGCAAGATGCTGAAAAAAGACCTGCGTGAACTTTATGGTTCTATCTTGCTGGAACAGGCCGTAGGTTAAGCTATTTTTTTAAAAGGTAAATTTTTGCCTTTTTAACTCACCCAATATTTAAAACAGAAACTGATCTCTTATATAGAGGTCAGTTTTTTATGTGTTTTTGCTAAAAATATACAGACCAAAAAAGCAATTTATTCAGTTCATACAGTTTTAACAGCACTTTCTGGCTAGGATTGTCTTACAAAAAGCTCAACAATGGTTTTTAAACACATAATTTGACCTAGATTGACATGGTGTGAGCTTCAGAATTCTTTATTCTAGACTACATAATAAATAGACAGTTGTACATTAATGCTGTCTGCGGAATAGAGGGGGATAAAAATGACAAGTATGACAACCTACAAGCCGCATTGGATTCGTGAAGATTTCATTGATTTTGTTGGTGAAAAAATCCATCCAACCTGGGCACTCAAAAAAGTCAAAGCATCGATCGTGAATATTCAGGCGGTCAGCCCGGACTTTTTCAAAATCCAGTTACGTCCAAATTATAACTTTAATCGCGGGTCATTTCAGGCGGGTCAAAATATCGCGGTGACTCTGCGTCTGGATGGAGTACGTCATGAACGTCATTATTCTATCGTGACCATTTTAAAAAATGGTGATGTGATTATTGCAGTCAAGCAGCAAGGTAAAGTGTCACGTGCCCTAACTTTATTGCAACTGGGTGCAGTGGTCGAGCTGTCTCAGCCACAGGGCGAATTTACCTTATTAAACTCTCCTAAACCGATTCTGTTTCTGGCATCAGGCAGTGGCCTTACAGCAATTTATTCCTTATTGCAAAAAGCAGTCGTGCAGTTTCAGCATCCGATTGATCTGATCTATTTTACCCGTGATGATGCATTTCATGCCGAGATCAAAACCTTGGCGTTAATGCATCCTCATCTGAAATATCATCATTTTAATACAGTCGAGCATAAGCAGCATCTGAGCCAGCAATTGCTAAACAAGCTGGTACCAGATTTTGAACAGCGTGAAATCTATGCCTGTGGTTCCGCGGGAATGATGAAAACTGCACTCAAGATTGCCGATAAACTGGCGGTGAAATCCAGCTTTCATTCTGAATATTTCCAGATTGCAATGGATGAAAAAGCGAAAGCACAGCCTGTACAGTTTTTAAGATCGCATCAGGAATTCCAGGCAGAATCTAATCTGCTGGAAAGTGCAGAACAGGCGGGTCTTCGTCCAGCGCATGGTTGTCGTATGGGCATTTGTAATACTTGCTCATGTACCAAAGTCAGCGGTTCAGTGAAAAACATGCTGACGGGTGAGATCGACCACGGCAGCAATACTCCAATCAAACTTTGTATTTCACAGGCCGTCAGTCCTGTGGTGATTAATTTATAAGCTATTTTAACCATTACTAAACGAATAAGAAGGTGCTCCCATGAATATGCAAATTGATTTTAAAAAACACAGTAAATCTCAATTTTTAAGCCCGGAACAGGTTGAAGAGTTCGGCGCCAAGGTTGATGCTATCCGCCGTGAAGTAATGGAAGATTTGGGCGAGAAAGACGCAGAATATATTTATAAAATCCGTAATTTTGTACGTTATAGCGAGATTGCTTCCCGCGGCATGTTAATGTTTGCAGGCTGGTTGCCACCAGTATGGTTAGCGGGCACAGGCTTATTGGGTATCTCGAAAATCGTGGAAAATATGGAACTTGGCCATAACGTAATGCACGGCCAGTTCGACTGGATGAATGATCCAAGTTTGAATGGTTCGACTTATGATTGGGATACTATTTCCACTGGGGATGACTGGAAATACACGCATAACTATATTCATCACACTTATACCAATATTGTCGGTATGGATCACGATGTCGGTTATGGTCTGATCCGTGTCAGTGAATCTCAGCCGTGGGAACTACGTTTTATCTGGAATATTCCTTTAACCATTCAGTTGATGGTGTTCTTTGAATGGTATGTGGGTGTACAGCGTTTGCATCTGGAAGATGTGATTGCCTATAAAACCAAAACCTGGAAACAGGTCTGGGAAGAAGCAGCACCTTTACGCAAAAAAATGCGTCGTCAGGTCCTGAAAGATTATGTATTTTTCCCGATTATTGCCGGTCCAAATGCGATTCCAGTATTTACGGGAAATGCGGTTGCCAATGTGATTCGTAGCCTATGGGCGTCTGCGGTGATCTTCAATGGGCATTTCACTGAAGATGCAGAAACCTTTGAAATGGACAATACCGACAATGAAACCCGTGCGGAATGGTATCTGCGTCAGATCCGTGGTTCGAGCAACTTCAGTGGTGCGAACTGGTTACATATTCTGAGTGGGAATTTAAGCCATCAGATTGAGCATCATCTGTTCCCAGATATGCCAGCAAACCGTTATGCGGAAGTTGCACCAAAAATCAAAGCCTTATGTGCCGAATACGGGATTCACTATAACGAAGCCAGCTTTGTGAAGCAGTTCTCGACTGTATGGGTCAGACTGGCGAAATGCTCACTGCCAAATGAATGGAATCAGCAAATTGCAGAAAAAACTCATGCAGTTAAATCGGTGTTTCGTTACTTTAAATCTAAGCTTGTAAATTAATTTTTTAAGGTTTCTCTATTATCCAGTTTGGTACTCCTCAATAGATTTGGATGGTCTATTGAGGATTTTTTTTATCTGTTAAAAAGTGCTCAGTTCACACGAATTTATGAATGAAATATGAAGATGTTTTTCAAAAAATGACGAAGCCGGGATAGATTTACTACGGCTGAAACGCTTCGCCTACAAGCTAAGCGTTTACCTCAAGAAGGTTCTTTTTATAATGGCCGCGTTCTATCATTCAAGCATTCAAGGTCTCAGTTTTGAAATATCTTAAATATTTTTCAGGCATCTCACTGTTATTGCTGTTAACCGCGTGTAATACCCCGGAAACTCCAGCACCAGATTATCAGGGGAACTGGAAAAATACACTGGAAAACTCTAAATTGGAAAATATCCTGGTGATTTCCAAAAATGGTGAAAACTATTTCATTACCAATACTATTAAAGATAAAGAAAGCGGCAAAACCGACAAGAAAAATCCAATGCCTGCTTCAGTCGCTGATAATGGTCTGCTACAGATTAATTCAGGTACAGGTGTCGTTGATTTCGAGATTGACGAAAAAACTGGCAATCTGGTCGGTTCAGGTTCCGTCTATAAAAAAGCCAAATAATGCGCTAATCTAATCATTCAGAGATAACACGAAAAATGCCATGATCAGGGAAGATTCATGGCATTTTTTAGTTCACCAATTTTACGAGACCAGCAAAATCTTCTACAAAATAATCTGCCTTGGCTTTGATCAAATCCATTTTATGCGCAGAATACTGGTCGTAAATTGCCACTACATCAATTCCCGCATTGTTGGCAGCTTCCACCCCAATTAAAGAATCTTCAACAATCAGGCAATCTTTAGCTTCAATTTCAAAATGCTGGAGCGCATTTAAATACACTTCTGGATGCGGTTTGATATTCTCAACATTTTCGCGAGTCAAAATAATCGCAAAATCATTATCAAAACTGATTTTCTGATTAATCTTCTGATTATTGTCCTGATAACGCTGCACATTGAACAAGCTGGTGGTAGTCGTAAGTGCCAATTGTATCCCTCGCTGTTTCAGGGCTTGAATCAGCAGCTCAGCTTGCGGTTTGAGTTCAATCACATGATCAAGAAAATGCCGTGAAATACCGTAACGGCGATTTTTAACCTCTTCCTTGCTTGGCTTGAAACCATAGAGGTCTTTTAAATAGCCACAATATTCCAGATAGGGATCGGGCATATGTCTAAAGACTTTCAGTTGCAGATCACGCAGTTGCTGAATCTGATCCAGACCGACTTCGATCCCTGACAATTCCTGAATCAGGGCAGCATCGACCTGGTTCCAGATTCCCACTGAATCAATCAAGGTTCCATCCAGGTCAAAACACACCAGCTTTTTATCTTTAAACATGTCACACCCATTTTTCTTTCACCGCCATTATCCCGTTTTTGGATAGAGATAAAAAGTCCAGTTTGGATGCATATCCAGATTGCTTTTATCAATAAATTCCTAAAATTAACTTATTTTGAGCATTTTAAGTATTACTAATAATAAAAATCGTAATACCAAATTGGCACGTCATTTGCATTTATCTACACCTCCTAATTTGAATATTTATTTTTTATAAGAAACAATTTGCTAGTTACTTTTTGTTACCTAACGGTTATATAAGAAAACTTAAAACTATTTAATTTAGTCTTTATTGATCAATTTATAGTCAAAAATATTTCATATCTTTACATTGGTTTATTTAATCTCTTATTTTCCTTAAGGTATTTTCCACTTCTTAACTCATTGAATTATAAAAGGGGAACAATGCTAGGATTTAAAAATCAAATCGTACACGGCGCAATTTTCGATATGGATGGAACCATGTTTGATACTGAACGTTTGCGCTTTCAAACCTTGCAACAAGCTTCACGTGAGCTGATCGGCGTCGAATTTTCTGAAAACTATTTAATGCAGTGTTTGGGCTTAAGTGCCCGTAGTGCCGAGCAGCTGGCCAAAGAGCGTTATGGACAAGATGTTCCTTATGCCGAGATCCGCCAGCGCGCCGATGTACTGGAACTAGAACATGTACGCAATTATGGTGTTCCAATTAAAAAAGGTTTATTACAGGTGTTGGAACGCCTACGCAAGGCAGGCCTAAAAATGGCGGTGGCGACTTCGAGTCGACGTGCGATCGCAGAAGAATATCTGATCAATGCCAATGTCTATAAATTTTTTGATGTGCTGGTGTGTGGTGATGAGATTAAACAGGGGAAACCTCATCCAGAAATTTTTATCAGCGCAGCCGAAAAAATCAATTTAAGTTCGGCTCAATGCCTGATGTTTGAAGATTCTGAAAATGGCCTACGATCTGCTTATGACGCAGGTGGCATGACGGTACTTTTCAAAGACATTAAAACGCCGAATGAATCGATGCTGGCACAAGCCCAATATTATTATGAAACGATGGAAGATTTTCTGACAGATCTGAACCAGTTTGTTCCGGTTCTGGAAATGCCAGAACTTGAGACTGCATTTCCGCAAACGCTGAATCAGTTAACAGTTGGGATTCACGGCTTCGGTGCGATTGGCGGTGGTTATCTGGCTCAGGTGTTATCACACTGGGATGGTTATACGCGTCCACGCAAAATTATTGCCTCAACGCGTAATCCACTCTATCAGTCTGCCGTAAATGCATTTGGCACTTATTGCATTCGTTATGGTCAGAACTCTTTTGATCAGCGTATTGAAAATATGATTGTGATTGATGCGCATGATCTGGAGCAAATGCAGAACATGTATATTGAATCCAGTCTGGTCGCAGTCTGTGTCCCTGAGGAAGCTCTGGTTTCTGAAGCAGAAGTAATTGCACAGGGTTTATATGCGCGATACTTGGCCTACGAGCAGCAGGAACAGCCGCTGACGCTGTTAATTATCCTAAATAAAATCGGGGCCAAACAGCTGGTGATGCAGCAGATTCTGAGCCGTCTGAAACAGATTACGGATGAACAGACAGCGCAGCACATTATGGATCAGCATTATTTCTGTGACACAGTGGTGAACCGTATGGTCTCCAAACTGTCCGATCAGAAACTGTACCGTCAGCTGCGCATCAAATACAACATGTTCAAGCAGTATCAGCTGGATGAAGATCTGTCCGTAGTGGATCTGGATGATTCTACAGCCCTGAATGCAGACCAGGAACATCAGGCGGGCTTGTATATTGAAGACCTGCGCCGTAATTTCCAGCCGAGTCATATTCTGCAGTCGATGGATCTGATTCTGTTTAATGCCGAAACGGATATGCCAATCTATGTGGAAAATAACAGTCCATTATTGGCCAAAATGCGCCAGATGATTCTGGTAGATGATATTGCCAATATCCAGCTGATTAAAAACCGATTATGGAATGGTGTGCATGCGATGATGGCTTGGTATGCCAGCCTGCGCGGTCATCAGACTATTGGCGTGGCCATGTCAGATCATTCGGTCAGAAAATTTATGCAGCAGGCTTTAGCGCAGGTCAAGCATGGCCTCTGTTACCAGATTCCTAAGCATGCTTCAGATCTGGAACGTCTGGCACAGAGTTTCACTGAATCCTGTGCCTATGCTTATCAGGATCCATGTGCACGTGTAGGGCGTGAACCTTTAAGAAAGCTGGAACACAATGAACGGGTTATGGGTTCATTATCGACCTTGCTTAAATATAGCTTGCCATTTGATGTGGTTTTAAAAGGCGCAGTGCTGGGTTATATCTATGCTCTGGAACAGGGTGAATGCGAGCAGCAGGAACTGTTGATGCATTTACAGATACAGTTAAGACATATGGCATTAGAGCCGCAGCTATATGAGACCTTGTATGATGAAATGTCACAATTCATCAATCAGACTATCGCCGGAAAACTATCCTTGCAGAAATTCATGCAACTGGATTTACAGCAAGCGCTCAGTTAAATATCAGCAGTAAATAAAAAAGACCCAGAAATTTCTGGGTTTTTATTGGAAGTTTATAAATTTATAATTTATACAGCCGTAGATTCTTGCTGATAAATACAGGATTGGGCAATTTGTCGCTGATCATCTGCGGACAGATCAATATTTTCCCATTTTTCCATCTGCTCTAATAGCCAGATAAAATCGGTAAATTGAGGCTCAACACTTTCACCTACAAGGTTACGGATAATATTCTGAATCTTATGGAAGTCATAAACGTGTCGAGAAGCTGAACATTCAAACTGGATAATCTGATAATCCACCAGCATGTCCCAGACTTCAGAAAGATCCGTAACATGCTTTAAATCCATCTGGGCTTTTTTTACAGCCGTGACTAAGGCCTCAACAGTCAGTGGATGCAACTCGCCCCATTCCTGAGTTATCGCCAGCACTTTGTCTGCCACTTTAGGAATGACATTCTGACTGGCTGCAACAATCAGGCTATAACCTTCAAGCTTGGCCTGAATATTCCAAGGTTCACCCACACAAAAACCATCAAAAATCTGTGCTGCAATCCCTTTGACCATTAAAGGGGGCGGTGAAGTCTTAAGCAATATATTTTTGGCATATTGCGGATCACTTAAGGCCAGCCATTCTCTTAAACAGTAATGATGAATGGAATATTTATAAACATGAGCCAGACCTACCTTGTGTTGCTGCTTTAAGGCACTGACCAGCTTTTGTGACGTGATCTGTTCATTATCTTCAGGCTGAATGCCCAGTGCATAACACAGATCCTGTCTTAAGCTGATAAATGCCTGATTGATACTGAGTATTAATGGAGTCTGCAAAGCGACTTGTAACTGGTCTGCGCCCAAAGCAGCCGCGGGAAGCATGGCAGACAGGCAATGGGCTGCATCCAGAAAGCCATAGGCCAGACGGTCGCGTAAGCTGGACCAGGAGGCTTCACGGATCAGATTTACTTTTAAACCCTGTTCAGTAAAATAACCTTGTCGCTCCGCCCAAAGAATAGCAACACAATCAAGCAGTGGAATATAGCCAATATTGAGTTCTGTTTTTTCTATTGTTGTCATTGAATGCTCCTTATTGGCCAGATAACAGTTTTTGTGCATCAAGTAAGCGCCTTGCCATATCGCCAATGGTAATCCGGTGACTCATGGCATTTTTGCGCAACAGGGCAAATGCTTCTTCTTCGCTCAGTCCATGCAGCTGGATCAGCAGGACTTTGGCTTTATCAATATCCCTACGATCACTTAATTTTTCCTGAGTTTCCTTCAGGTCATGTAACAGTTTTTTATGTTTCTGAAATTGTTCAATCGATATTTCTAGAATATTTTCCAGTTTGGTCGGATCGATCCCGTCCACAATATATGCCGTGACGCCGGCATCAATGGCATTTCTGATGGTGTCCTTGTTGGAATTTTGGGTAAACAGAACCGTAGGTAATTCATACTGACTCACGCAGCTTTCGATAATATCGCGATGAGGATGATCCATATTTAACAGAATGACATCGGCATGCAGGCTTTTGATATCAACAATGTTGAGGTCATTCAGAATGACACAGGCCACTACATGAAAATCATGCGCAAGCAAAGAAGCCTGAATAAATTCAGCGCGTTCTGGATCATCATCAATCAGGGCAATTCGTAATTTAGACATGCAAGATTTTTAGCTAGTACATCGGGGAATATTCTATGAAGACTTATGCAAAAAACATACCATGCAATTTGGTGCAAAAAATTAGGAGATCAGGTTAAAAGTGTCATAAAAATAGTGCAGAAGAACTTAGAAGGCCGAATTAACCTGACTAAAATAAGGCGTTCTTGAAATAAGCGCACTAAAATAAGGAGTTTTAAGGCGAATAATAATATAAAAATATTGGAATAATAATTGCTTATTTTTAATCCACTATAAAATAAAAAGGTGGAATAGACATGAAATTACAACTTATACCATCACTGCTAGTAATAGGAACTCTTTTGATGGCGGGTAATGTGATGGCAGAAGATGGTGGTTTACGTTTTACCGAGAAAACTCTGGCCAAAGTGGCAGAAATGAAAACCAAGAAAAAACCAGCCGACACCCAGCAAGCTGCACCATTACAAGCGCAAGTAATTGCAAATGACTCTAAATAATAACCAGAATACATGAAGAAACTCTCCAGCAGAAGGGTTTCTTTTTTTGGCTGAAATTTATAAGCCATAGTTCAAAAAATAAGAATTCTATTTTCTAGTTATAACTTAGATTTTGGTTTAGAAACCTGTCTATTAAACTGATCTTAATGAATCAGAATATTGTTTATATCTTCGAAATTTTTAATTTAAATCATTTTTTGCCAACTCGAATGAGATGGTTACAATAAAAAAATACATATATATAAATTACAAATACTTAATAAATTAGATGTCAGAACTTGTTTGAATCTGTCTGCGATCTTGCAAAGTATTGACAGATTATTCGTATAGAATAAATTAAAATATTGCCGCACCAGTCAGATATTTTGGCAGAAAATATCTGCTTAATTTTGCGTGCTTCATTTATGCTACAGCTTAAATTTTAAGCCAAGCCCTTAAGCAGATCAGGATCACTTATACAGGATTGTATAAATTCGCCATGAATATGACAAAAATTCCTCTCAAGAAAAATCCGCTTAGCCTGATGATATTATCGGCATTTTCAGGCCATCTTTATGCTGAAACTACGCTAATGCAGGATAGTGTTCAGCAGTTGGACACTATTGTGGTGACCACTGAGCAAAATACAAATTCTCAGAAACAGACTGAGGCGGAACTTGCCAGCGTTTCGGGAGGAACCAACTTTGTTTCAGATCAGCAGTTACAACATCAGCGTCTGGGAACCACTGCTGACGTCTTCCGTCTCCAGCCCGGTATTTATGCCCAATCGCCGGGCAATGAAGGAGCCAAAATTTCTATCCGTGGTTCCGGCATTAACCGTACTTCTGGTGCACATGCATCCGGAACTTATGTCATGATCGATGATATTCCCTTTACCGGACCGGGTGGTACGGCTTATGAACTGCTTGAACCGTGGTGGATTGATCATGTTGGGGTGTACCGTGGTGCCAATGGTTTAAAACAGGGCGGATTGTCCTTAGGTGGAACAGTTAACTATAAAAGTAAGACTAGTGCAGAGCAGAATGGCTCTGAATTAAAATACGAAGCGGGTAGCCATGGCTATCAGAAATACCAGTTTAGTACTGGCCGACAACTCGACAAGTTAGATTATTATCTGGCAGTGACGGGTTCACAGTTTGATGGAATTCAGGATCATGCCGAAGGTGATGGTAAAGGTTTGGCTTTGAATCTGGGTTATCAAATTAGTCCGGATATTGAAACCCGCTTTTATGCCCGTTACCGTGAAAGCAAACACTTAACGCCGGGACGCATTACCCAGGAACAGCTCAAGAATAATCCTGGAGCAGCCAATGATTTTAATCTGGCTGTAGATGCCAAGCGGATTCAGCCGGGCAGTACCTGGCTGGCAAATACTACCACCTGGAACTTGCAGGATGATGCCAAACTGACCGGTAGTCTGGCTTATCATCATTATCCATTGGATTTACGTGAAAGTAGTTATCGTACCAATGTCGATTATGAAGATATTAGTGCAAGAATCCAGTATGAGAAACCTTATCAGTTATTCGGTCTTGAACATCAAGGAAAAGTTGCTTTTCGAAGTACCACGCACCGTCCGAATAGTGGTGTAACCGAAACAATTCGACGCGATACTACAATTGATGGCACGTTTTATCCGGCAGATACCGTAACACGCCGTTATACTTATCGTGGTTCAGACAATGTGCTGCAATTTGATCAGGAAACCCAGTTGAATGATCAGTTTAAGCTTGATCTAGGATTGGCAGCAGCCTATACCCACCGTGAGAGTGAAGTGACTTATCCTGTGGCTAGTCCTGAAGTTAGCCGCTATGAATGGAATTTCGCACCGCGTATTGGCCTGACTTATCAGCCAAATGAGACGCTGCAATGGTTTGCCAATTTAAGCCGTAGTATTGAACCGGCACATCCATGGGCGATGGCATGGTCTTCGCCATATTATTTTAATGGTGGGGTCGCTTCAGGGCGGGTACGTGAACCTATTTATCTGGACACGCAAACTGCAAATACTTTAGAACTGGGTGGCAGGGGCCAATCAGCCTGGGGTGATTGGGCACTGAGCTACTATTATTCCAAAGTTAAAAACGAGTTATTAACCTCAGAGTTGATCAAAACCTATGAGGATGGATCGGAACGACCTTCTGAACCAATTGCTGTAGAATCCAATGCAACTCCAACCCTTCATCAAGGTGTGGAACTCAGTCTGGATACACTATTCTATGCATCACAGCAGGGCGAGTTTCGTTTACGTCAGGCTTATACCTTGAGTGATTTCCAATATAAAAACGATCCTTTATTTGGCAAAAACCAGTTGCCAGGAATTCCAAAACATCTTTATCAGGCACAGCTCAGTTATGCCTTGAATAACGGTCTTTATGTGGGTCTAAATACAGAATATGCATCGAAGATGGCGCATGATTATGCCAATAGCCGCTTTAGTGATGATTATCAGATTTGGGGTATTGATCTGGGATATGCGCCAGAAGATCAGTCATGGAGTGCCTGGGTTAACTTTAAGAACATCACCGATGAAAAATATGCAGCAGTGGTGATCCCAGGCTATGACGACAAAGGTGCGGACGCAGCGCGATCTTCGCCGGGTGAAGGTTTCTCTACTTATGCCGGTGTGTCATTTAAATTTTAATTATTTAAAAATTAAAAAAAGAGCGGGATATTTCCCGCTCTTTTTATTTACCCAATAAAATGATTGATCAGGTTTCTAATATTCCGGTAACGCCTGTCACGATCATATCGATGGCAATCGTACCAATCAGAAGCGCAGCAACACGACCTACAATATCGACATATAAATCAATGTAGTTGGAGTATTTATGCTGCAAATGATCATGCAGATATTTCATCAGGATCAGCAAGCTACAGGTTAGAAACAGGGTAAAGAAAATCACCAGAATGGTTTGCATTAAACTGAGCTGTATACCTGTGATCACAGAAGCCGAAATGGTGCCCGGACCGATCATAAACGGCATGGCAATTGTGCCCGCCAGATGACTGGGCGCTCCACGCATCACGCCAATCGTATCAGCACCTTCAAAGACATAACGATAGCCAATTACTAGAAAAATAATACCGCCAAAAATCTGGAAGG
This sequence comes from Acinetobacter sp. YZS-X1-1, assembly GCF_000804305.1. Taxonomy (NCBI): domain Bacteria; kingdom Pseudomonadati; phylum Pseudomonadota; class Gammaproteobacteria; order Moraxellales; family Moraxellaceae; genus Acinetobacter; species Acinetobacter sp. YZS-X1-1. Next base: position 55,073 of record NZ_JWHB01000018.1, read on the forward strand.
ACTCAAACCGCACATGCAAGACTTCATTAAAGAAGGCTTCACCAGTTTTCGCAAAAATGATGAAAACAATAAAGCTGATCAGGCTGCCCTGAATCAATGCCATATTGAAGACCTTTGCTTCGGAATTACGGATAATTCCGAGCATATAGATACTCATCAAAAATGGATTGAGTAACGAAAAAAACAGGGCAAAGGCATTCAAACTTTCTGACATCATTGCGTCCTTCAGTAGTTGAGAGATCCTAGATTTCACGATCCGGGAAAAGTGGACGTTTACCTGGGCTGATCCGGTTAATGTGCAGATACATCATATGGCGTTCATATTTATCCAGGATGTCATTGATCACCTGTTCCTTACTGTAACCGACCAGATCGTTACCCTGAGAGCCTTCAAACAGATAACTTTCCAGACGATAGTAATAGCGTTTGGTTCGTTTACCACGTGAACTGAAATTTGGCGTGTCATAGCGTACCGGCCATATTTCATAAACAAAGTTTTCTTCTTCATCGAGCTGAATAGTCAGATCCAGATGATACAGTTCAGGTTCTTCCTCAAGTGATTTTTCCTGAATATTGACTTGAATACCTTTATCAATTAACTCGGTTGCAACGGCCTCGATGGCTGGTTTGCAGACATTGTCCAGCATGGTCCGGGTCTGGGACAGGCTTGGATGTAGCATGACCCGGCTCAGACGCTTCTTCCAGTTCAAGATATCCACATTACCGACCACAGGTGCCGCATTCAGGCTGGTACTGGCCTGACGAAAATCCTCCAGACGCAAGGACTTATATAGCCCCGCCATCACAAAGAAAATGACGAAACTAAAAGGCAATCCCATAATAATGGTAGTGTTTTGCAATGCAGTAACACCGTTAGCCATTAGCATAGCTAGCGTCAACAGACCAATTGCAATTGCCCAGAACACACTCAGCCAGCGCGGTGAATCATGCTCAATATTAGTGAATTTAGTGGTGAAGTTCCCCAATACTAATGCCCCTGAATCCGCTGAAGTCACATAGAACAACAACCCTGTAATGGTGGCTACACCTGCGATAAATGTGAAACCTGGATACTGTGCCAGCAGATCATAAAAACCATGTGCCGGATTTTCTAAAACAGTTGTCGCAAGCTGAGTATTACCATCAAAAATCACGCTGTATAAAGCACTATTACCGAAAATAGACAACCAAGTGAGGGTAAATAACAGAGGAATAACCAAAGTCCCGGTGACAAATTCACGAATGGTACGACCACGAGAAATACGGGCCAGGAACAGACCTACAAATGGCGACCAGGCAATCCACCATGCCCAGAAGAACAGGGTCCAGCTATTCATCCATTCTTTAGGCTGCTCAAAAGGAAAACTGCTTAAAGAGAGTTTCGGGAACTGGCTGAGATAATCACCAAAATTCTGAATTAGAGCCGCTAATAAAAACTCTGTATTTCCCATAAAGAGAATAAAGAGCAGCAACCCGATTGATACATAGATATTAATTTCAGACAGAACCCGAATACCTTTATTGACACCCGCAGTGACGGAAATAATAGTAATAATGACTGCAACACCAATTAATGCAGTTTGAATCCAGATATTTTCCGGCAAGCCGAACAGGACATGTAAACCATAATTTAATTGGACGACACCAATACCGCAGGTGGTGGCAATACCAAAAATCGTACCGAGTACTGCAGCGGTATCTACCGTATGGCCAATCGAGCCATTAATTCTTTTTCCAAAAATAGGATAAAGCGCAGATCGAATTGTCAGTGGTAAATTATAGCGATAACTGAAATATCCCAACGCAACCCCAATCAGCGCGTACATGCTCCAGCCGGTCAGACCATAGTGAAACAGGGTCCAGACCATAGACTGACGCGCGGCTTCAAAGGTTTCAGCTTCACCGACTGGAGGGCTCATATAATGAGACAAGGGTTCAGCGACCGAGAAGAACATCAAGTCAATCCCGATCCCGGCTGAGAACAACATGGCCGACCAGCTCAGCAGGCTGAATTCGGGTTTAGAATGTTTGGGACCAAGCTTGATTTCGCCATAACGTGAGCAGGCGATAAAGACAATAAAAACCAGATACAGCGTTGCCGCCAGCAGGTAATACCAGCTAAAGGTACTACTGACCCAGTTTAAAATATTAATAATGACTAGATTGGCTTGTTCATTAAATAAAATCGTGATGATAGAAAACAACAGAATAAGCGTCGCCGAACAATAGAAGACTACCTTATTCAGACTATCTTGCACCTCTTCGTTTTTCTTTTGCATAAATCTCTGACCATCGTTTTGTTGCCGAATGATCTACAGTGCAGTGTGATTTAAAAGCAAAAGCTGGCCCTAAAGCTTCCTTGTTTTCGTGAATTACAAACTTTTGCAAATCCAAAACAAACTGCGCTGTACATCAAGGGTGAGCTGGTACTATAATTTTTATTAATTGAACGTTCAATTAAAAAAGCGTTTAGGAATTGTTACATCATTCCGCTATTTGCTTTAGCAGAGTGATTTTGTATTGCTACATCCGTTATTCAGGTTAGTCCTATGCCAAAAGTTGGTATGCAACCGATCCGTCGTCAGCAACTGATCGATGCCACCTTAGCTGCAGTGAATGAGCTAGGTTTTGCAGAAGCTTCAATTAGTCAGATTGCTCAGAGGGCAGGTGTCTCAACAGGCATCATAAGTCATTATTTTCAAGGTAAAAATGGGTTAATTGAAGCCACAATGCGTTACTTATTGCAGCAATTAGGTAAATCTGTTGCTGAAATCAAGTCACAGGTGAATGACGCCCCTGAACAACGCTTACTGGCAATTGTGCGTGGCAATTTTACTGCTCCACAAACGGATAAAGCGGCCATGAAGGTGTGGTTGGCTTTTTGGACCAGCAGTCTGCATCAGCCCGATTTACATCGTTTACAGCAAATAAACCATTACCGCTTACATTCCAATCTTAAATATGAATTCATGAAAAAGCTGAGTAAGGATCAAGCTGAGAAGGCAGCACAAGGTCTGGCTGCACTCATTGATGGATTCTGGCTAAGAGGTGCTTTAGTAAGTGGCGAAATTGATCCAGAACTGCCGATTGAACTGTGTAGTGAATATATCCGGCAACAACTCAAATAACCAATCTGCGAGGGAATTCCATTGACAACATTCAAACTGCAACGTCCTTATATTCATGGACAATATGTCGATGCAACGTCCAATAGCACGTTTCAAACTATTAATCCTGCAACAGGCGAAGTCCTGGCTGAAGTGCAGGTCTGTTCAAAAAATGATATCGATCGTGCGGTTGAATCTGCACAACAAGGGCAAAAAGTCTGGGCAGAAATGACCGCGATTCAACGCTCGCGCATCTTGAACAAGGCAGTCGCCATTTTACGCGAGCGTAACGATGAACTGGCAAAATTAGAAAGCTTGGACAGCGGTAAAGCCTTTAGTGAAACATCAACTGTTGATATTACGACAGGTGCAGATGTACTCGAATATTATGCGGGAATTCTACCGGTTCTTGAAGGCCAGCAAATCCCGCTGAGAAGCAGTTCCTTTGTCTATACTCGCCGTGAACCTTTGGGGGTTGTCGCTGGAATTGGCGCATGGAATTATCCGATTCAGATCGCATTGTGGAAATCTGCACCGGCACTCGCTGCAGGCAATGCCATGATTTTCAAAGCCAGTGAAGTTACGCCTTTAACTGCGCTGAAACTGGCAGAAATTTATACCGAAGCCGGTGTGCCGCATGGTGTCTTTAATGTGGTTACCGGTAGTGGTGAAATTGGGGGTTATCTAACTTCGCATCCCGATATTGCCAAAGTGTCTTTTACCGGTGGCGTTTCTACCGGTAAAAAAGTCATGGCGCAAGCTGCAAATTCTAGCCTGAAAGAAGTTACCATGGAGCTGGGCGGTAAGTCTCCGCTGATTATCTGTGAAGATGCCGATCTGGATCTGGCGGCTGATATTGCCATGATGGCCAACTTCTATAGCTCCGGTCAGGTGTGTACCAACGGTACTCGTGTATTTGTGCCTTTGGCATTGAAAGCAGCATTTGAAGAAAAGATTTTACAGCGTGTTGAACATATTCGTATGGGTGACCCTCTCGATCCTGAAACCAATTTCGGTCCGGTGTCCAGCTTTGAGCATATGGAAAAAGTGCTGGGCTATATTGAAAAAGGCAAGATAGAAGGGGCACGCCTATTATGTGGTGGCGGTCGTGCTGAGGATGAACAGTTTGTCCAAGGGGCTTATGTCCTGCCAACCGTATTTACCGACTGTCGTGATGACATGACCATTGTACGTGAAGAAATCTTCGGTCCAGTCATGAGTATTCTCAGTTATGACACTGAGCAAGAAGCGATTCGTCGTGCCAATGATACCGATTATGGTCTGGCTGCAGGTGTCGTCACACCAGACTTAGCCCGTGCACACCGAATTATTCATCAGGTAGAAGCGGGTATCTGCTGGATCAATACCTGGGGTGAATCGCCTGCAGAAATGCCTGTCGGTGGTTATAAACATTCCGGTGTTGGACGTGAAAATGGGCTTGTGACCTTGCAGCATTACACCCAGACCAAATCGGTTCAGGTCGAACTCAGTCCTTTCCAATCTGTATTTAGCGCATAAGGGGGATTTGATGAATTACGACTATATTATTATCGGTGCGGGCTCTGCGGGTAATGTTCTGGCAGCGCGTTTAACTGAAGATCCAGATACTAAGGTGCTATTACTTGAGGCAGGTGGCCCGGACTATCGTCTGGATTTTAGAACCCAGATGCCGGCCGCTTTAGCTTATCCTTTACAAGGACGCCGTTATAACTGGGCCTATCTGACCGATCCAGAACCCCACATGAACAATCGCCGTATGGAATGCGGCCGTGGTAAAGGTCTGGGCGGATCTTCACTGATTAATGGCATGTGCTATATCCGTGGTAATGCTATGGATCTGGAACAGTGGGCCAGCCTTAAAGGTCTGGAACACTGGAACTATGCGCAGTGTCTACCCTATTACAAAAAAGCTGAAACCCGCGATATTGGCGGCAATGACTATCATGGCGATTCAGGCCCGGTTTCAGTCGCAACGCCTAAGAATGGTAATAATGAGCTGTTTCATGCTATGGTCGAAGCTGGGGTTCAAGCCGGTTATCCACGTACCGATGACTTGAATGGCTACCAACAGGAAGGCTTCGGGCCAATGGATCGTACTGTGACACCACAAGGTCGTCGCTCCAGTACGGCACGTGGTTATCTGGATATGGCCAAAGGCCGGGATAATCTCACCATTATTACCCATGCCATGACCAACCGAATTCTGTTTAATCGCAATAAGGCGATTGGCGTAGAATATTTTGAAGGTCAAAATACCTTACAGCCGATTCAGGTCTTTGCGGATCGTGAAGTTCTACTATGTGCAGGTGCAATTGCATCTCCACAAATCCTGCAACGCTCCGGTGTAGGTCCGGCTGAATTGTTAAAAAGTCTGGATATTCCGGTGGTTCAGGACCTGCCGGGTGTGGGTGAAAACCTGCAAGACCATCTGGAAATGTACTTACAATATAAGTGCAAAAAACCGGTCAGCTTATACCCAGCATTAAAATGGTATAACCAGCCCATGATTGGCGCAGAATGGCTATTCTTAGGTAAAGGAATTGGTGCCAGCAACCAGTTTGAAGCCGGTGGCTTTATCCGTTCTTCGGATGAGTTCGAATGGCCAAACATCCAGTATCACTTCCTGCCAGTGGCGATCAATTACAATGGAACTAATGCTATCCATGAGCACGGCTTCCAGGCCCATGTCGGTTCTATGCGTTCACCATCTCGTGGTCGAGTCCGTTTGAAATCCAAAGATCCGTTCGAGCATCCAAGTATTCTGTTCAACTATATGAGTACCGAACAGGACTGGCGTGAATTCCGGGATGCCATCCGCATTACCCGTGAAATTATGCATCAGCCCGCCCTGGATCCATATCGTGGTGAAGAAATCAGTCCGGGCAAAAATCTGCAAACTGATGCAGAAATTGATGAATTTGTTCGTAATCATGCAGAAACAGCGTATCATCCGTCCTGTAGCTGTAAAATGGGTGAGGATGATATGGCCGTTGTCGATGGTTATGGGCGTGTGCATGAGATGCAAGGCCTGCGTGTCATTGATGCTTCAATTATGCCGCTCATTATTACAGGCAACCTCAATGCAACCACGATCATGATGGCTGAAAAGCTTGCAGATCATATCTGTGGCAAGCAGGCATTACCTGCTTCTACAGCGCCTTTCTACCGGGCCCCACGCGCTTAAGTCATGGCTATATTCCTGTTGCTTGTTGCATCAAGGAATATAGCGGAATTTATTTTTACCCAAAGCTGGATAAGAGGCTGTAATCGGTTTCAGTGTTATCCATTCTTTGCTTAATATAATTTATATTTTATGAGAATTTTCAAACAAACAGTCCTTTTCGGCTGTGCTGCTGTTTCTAGTGTTTATTGTTTTGCAGAGGATGCGAAAGCAAAAAAAATTGAAACCAGTGGAAACATCAGTGTAGTTTCTAAATACATCTCCCGTGGTCTGACCAATGCACCAGAAAATGATGACGTTGCCTTACAGGCAGCACTGAATCTGGTTTATGGTAATTTTTATGTCGGTTACTGGGGCTCAACCTTAGGGTATTCCTATCCGGAACTGGAAGGCAAAAAATCACATCGTCGTGATAAATTCGAACATGATTTTATCGTGGGATATACCTATAGCAGTGAAAACTACAACTGGAATTTTTGGGATGCGACCTATTATTATCCGGGTGGCAGCCATACCACTTCAAATGAATTAGGTTTGAATGTAAGTCGTGCACTAAACGACAAGACCAGCGTTACAGCAGGTGTGTCGACCTATTTATATGATGTGGCCTATGCCAATCAGGGCGATACTTTTTATACCCTGGATTTAACCCATCAGCTTAATGATAAGCTGGGTGCGCATGTCGGTGCAGCGGGTGGTTATTTTAATGATGAAGGCAAATATGAAGGTAATGAGCTGGGCAACACTACCAAACAGTATGCTTTCCGTTATGCAACTGCCGGATTGAGTTATGAAGTTGCGCCGAAGTTGACCTTATCTGGTGATTATATTTTTGGTGGTTATGACCGTTTTGGTGATAAACAGCGCGATCTCGCTGTGTTTGGTATTGGCTATGATTTTTAATTTGAATCTTGATCTGATTTAAAAAACGCATTTCCCAGTCCATAAAATCCAGCCGGGAACAGCAAGTATTAATAAAAACAGTCTGTTCCCGGCTTAAAGCCAGATTTTCTGAATATTTAATTAACAGATATTTTGATAAATCTGCAGTAAATTCGAGCAAACATTATCAATTTCATAAAATGATTCTATAATAGCGCCCATTCTTTCTCGAGCTTATCCTGAAACTAACTGGTTGAAGGTTTAACCCGGGTTATTATTATTTTTGAGTCAAATTCTCCTCCGTGATTCGGCTTGTATATTCAGATTTAGCATCTTATCTGTCCGTGGTGGCACATAAGAATATTTAGGTATCCACATGGAAATTAAGGTCAATTATCTCGATAATCTTCGTCAGGAAGCCAAGTTCGATGACTTCACGGTAATCGCCGATCAGCCGATCCGCTATAAAGGTGATGGTTCTGCGCCAGGTCCATTTGATTATTTTCTGGCATCTTCTGCGTTGTGTGCAGCTTATTTTGTTAAAGTTTATTGTGCAGCGCGTGACATTCCAACAGACAATATCCGTCTGTCTCAAAACAATATCGTCGATCCTGAAAACCGCTACAAACAGATTTTTAAAATTCAGGTCGAGCTACCGGCTGATATCTCTGAAAAAGACCGTCAGGGGATTTTGCGTTCGATCGACCGTTGTACCGTCAAAAAAGTGATTCAGACTGGTCCTGAATTTGTTATTGAAGAAGTTGAGAGCATTGATGCCGATGCTCAGGCTTTGTTGATGCCAAATCTGGCTTCAGACAGCCTAACCTGTATTCCGGGTAAAGACTTACCACTTGAAGAAACTATTGCCAATATGTCTGCGATTCTGGCAGGCCTCGGCATGAAAATTGAAATTGCGTCTTGGCGTAACATTGTACCGAATGTCTGGTCATTGCATATTCGTGATGCCCAGTCACCGATGTGCTTTACCAATGGTAAAGGTTCAACTAAGGAAAGTGCGCTGGCATCTGCACTGGGTGAATTTATCGAGCGTCTGAACTGTAATTTCTTCTATAATGACCAGTTTTGGGGTGAAGATATTGCCAATGCAGAATTTGTGCATTATCCGGATGAAAAATGGTTCCAGCCGGGTCCAAATGGTGAGTTGCCAGCAGAAGTTTTAGATGAACATACCCGTGAAATTTATGATCCTGAAGATGAGTTACTAGGTACTCATCTTTATGATACTAACTCGGGCAATAAATTACGTGGTATCTGTTCATTGCCATTTGTACGTCAGTCTGATGGTGAAACTGTATATTTCCCATCGAATCTGATTGAAAACCTGTACCTCAGTAATGGTATGAGCGCGGGCAATACCTTAGCTGAAGCTCAAGTACAATGTTTGTCTGAGATTTTCGAACGTGCGGTTAAACGTGAAATTCTGGAAGGTGAGCTGGCACTGCCGGATGTACCTGAACACGTACTGGCAAAATATCCGAAAATTATTGAAGGTATTAAAGGCTTAGAAGAGCAAGGCTTCCCAGTACTGGTCAAAGATGCCTCTTTGGGCGGTCAGTTCCCGGTGATGTGCGTGACCTTGATGAACCCGCGTACGGGTGGTGTCTTTGCCTCATTCGGTGCACATCCAAACTTTGAAGTGGCTTTAGAGCGCAGTCTGACTGAACTGTTACAAGGTCGTAGTTTTGAAGGCCTGAATGATCTGCCAAAACCAACCTTCAGTTCAAATGCAGTCACTGAACCGAATAACTTTGTTGAGCACTTTATTGATTCAAGTGGTGTCGTATCTTGGCGTTTCTTCAGCGCAAAATCTGACTATGATTTTGTTGAGTGGGATTTCACCAATAATGGCCAAAACTCAAATGCCGATGAGGCACAGGAATTGTTTACCATTCTAGAAGAGATGGGCCATGAAGTTTATATGGCGGTCTATCAGCATTTAGGTGCAACCGCTTGTCGTATTCTGGTGCCGGGTTATTCTGAAATTTATCTGGTGGAAGATCTGGTTTGGGACAATACCAACAAGGCGCTGTTATATCGTGAAGATATTCTGAACCTGCATCGTCTGGATGATGAACAGCTAGAAGCTCTGGTTGAACGTCTGGAAGAAGCAGATGAAGATGATTACACCGAGATCCGTACCTTGATCGGGATTGAATTTGACGAAAATACCGAATGGGGTCAGCTGACCATTCTGGAACTTAAACTCCTGATCTATCTGGCTCTACAACAATTTGAAGAAGCTAAAGATCTGGTCGAACAGTTCTTGCAATACAATACCAATACCGTTGAACGTGGCCTGTTCTATCAATGCATGAATGTAGTGCTTGAAGTCATTCTGGATGATGAAATGGAACTGGAAGACTATGAACACAACTTCCGCCGTATGTTTGGCGATGCCCGTATGGATGCAGTCCTCGGTTCAGTAGAAGGTACAGTACGTTTCTACGGTTTAGCTGAAACCAATATGCAGCTTGAAGGTCTGGATCGTCATCTGCGTTTAATTGATAGCTACAAGAAACTCCATGCAGCGCGCGCCAAGTTTGTAGCAGCGTAATAAGTGAAGATGATTAGCTGACTTTACTGGTCTTTAAATCTTTAAAAAATAGCCCATCTTAGAATGGGCTATTTTTTTATATTGCTCTAACATTTTGCGAGTGTTTTAAAAAAGAAAAATAAAGGGCGATCATTGCCGCCCATTTAAATCTTAAATAACAGCTTAGATATTATTTAAAGTCAGAGAAATGTTATTGACCATATGAATCAGACGAGGACCGATTTCATTTTCCAGTTTTTCCTGATTGAGCAGATAGGTTGGTGCGCCGCAGTTAAAAGTCAAAATACCATGTTTAGGATGAATCAATGGCACTGCAACAGAGTTCACATCTTTGGCCCAATCACCGAGAGATAAGCAATAGCCATAATCCTGATAATCACGAATAGCACGTTCTAAATTACGCTTAATGGTTGGCCACTGATCTTCATTTCTTTTCTTGATGGCATCAAATAGATACTCACGTTCTTTAACTTCCATCGCAGCTAGGCAGGCACGGCCCATCGCACTACTATGAATAGGCAGGGTAGAGCCAACTGGACGACGCATGGTCAAAGTAGACTCTGTGTGAACGACTTCCAAATAAATCATGCTCAGACGATCACGGGTTGCCATGGCGACAGGCGCTTGAGCATAACGTGACATTTCTTCCATAAATGGATATGCCTGTGTACGTGCCGAAATATTGCTTAGCGCTGCATAACCCAGAGCCAATACACCAACGTCCAACAGGTATTTGGTCGTATTCGGTAACTGTTTTAGATAACCTAAAGAAACCAACGTGCTGGTGATCCGGGCAACAGTCGGTTTTGGCAGATTAGTTAGCTGTGCAATTTCCTGGTTGCCCAGTAATTGATTCGTTGCGGAAAAACATCTGAGAATTTCTAAACCACGTGCAATAGACGCGATAAATTGTGGGTTATTTTCTCTATGAATATGTGAAATCGGATCTAAACGGATCTCATCAAAATTAGGTATTTCGCCAGTTTTATTTTTTGTCATGGTCAGAGCAATTAAAGGTAAATTAATAAATATGATAGCAATTAAATTTCACGATACAAAATAAAACACTTCTATTAGTGATAAAAATAAATAAAAAAGTGCTCACTTTATCTGTATTTAAGTTAATTAGCGCTATTCAGCTAAAAACCATGCAGAATCTATAGGTTTTTGGGACCTGTAATGATTTTTAAGTATCTTTAGAAAATTTAAAGTTCACCAGATAAAATTTCAGGAAAATGGAGCCAATCAAAACGAGAATCATCAGCACGATTTAATTGAAACATTCTTATCTCGCTGCACTTTTATAGAATCAATTATGACCTGATTCAAATCATCTAACTCTTTTCTAAATCTACCAACAATCTAAAAATTTCGCATTGTGAAATAAAATTCTAACTAAAATTTTTAATTAAAGCTAGAAAAATTTGCTTTTTTGCTTAAAAAATAAAATTTTTAATAATTTTTCTTGCTCAAAATGAATTTTTATGATTATTTATTTCGTATTACGAAACTAAAATTAAAGGGTAAAGGAATTTACCCAGATGAACTAAATAACATGGAGATCCCTATGATTCGCGATCCGGAAATGCTTGAGCAACTTCTTTCGACTATTCGTAACTTTGTCAAAAATGAACTAGTCCCTTTAGAACATGAAGTTGAAGAAAGCAACGCGATTCCTGAGCGTATTGTCGAGCAGATGAAAGAATTGGGTCTGTTTGGCCTAACCATTCCAGAGGAATACGGCGGTTTAGGTATCACCATGGAAGAGGAAATTCTGGTCGCAATGGAATTAGGCCGTACATCGGCTGCATTCCGTTCTTTGATCGGGACCAATAACGGGATCGGTTCAAGCGGGATCGTGATTGACGGTACAGAAGAGCAAAAACAGAAATACCTGCCACGTTATGCGACTGGTGAAATCATTGGTTCATTCTGTTTAACTGAGCCGGATTCAGGTTCAGATGCAGCATCTTTAAAAACCAGCGCGGTTAAAGATGGCGATTACTATATTTTAAACGGTACCAAACGTTTTATTACCAATGCACCGCGTGCAACGACATTTACGGTGATGGCGCGTACCAATCCTGATATCAAAGGTGCAAGCGGCATTTCTGCATTCCTGGTAGAAGCGAATACACCGGGCCTAAGTCTGGGCAAAATTGATAAAAAAATGGGCCAACATGGTTCATACACTTGTGACGTGATTTTTGACAACTGTAAAGTTCATAAAGATCAGTTGATCGGTGGTGTTGAAGGCATTGGCTTTAAAACTGCAATGCGTGTTCTGGATAAAGGCCGTCTGCATATTGCTGGCTATAGCGTAGGTATGGCAGAGCGTATGCTGGAAGATGCTTTAAATTATGCAGTGGAACGTAAGCAGTTCGGTCAACCGATTGCGAATTTCCAGCTCATCCAAGGCATGCTGGCAGACTCTAAAGCTGAAATTTATGCAGCGAAATGTATGGTTCTAGATGCTGCCCGCCTGCGTGACGAAGGCAAGAATGTGACTACTGAATCTTCATGCGCGAAAATGTTTGCGACTGAAATGTGTGGCCGTGTAGCGGATCGCTGTCTGCAAATTCATGGTGGCGCGGGCTATATCAGTGAATATTCAATTGAACGTTTCTACCGTGATGTGCGTTTGTTCCGTCTGTATGAAGGTACAACTCAAATCCAGCAAATCATCATCGCACGTGAAATGATTAAACAAGCGACCGCGTAAGCAGCAGATTTTAGAATATTGGAAATATTAAAATGAGCACAAGAATTAGATTTGACTGGCAAGATCCATTTTTACTGGAACAGCAACTGACTGAAGAAGAACGTATGATCCGTGACAGCGCGCATGCGTACTGTCAGGATAAGCTGATGCCACGTGTACTAGAACAGTTCCGTCATGAGAAAACAGATCCCACTATTTTCCGTGAAATGGGTGAACTCGGTCTGC
>NZ_JWHB01000002.1:0-254754 GCF_000804305.1 Acinetobacter sp. YZS-X1-1
CCCTAAAATTAAAAAAACTATTTTTTTGAATACTTGATCGGCTTGAAATTCCTGACTTTCAGAAAATAAAAAATTTGATATTCAAGCCTCTTCCAGAATTACAGTGATGAATCGGAACCATGGCCAGACCAATGAACCTAGGCTGGATATAAATAATTCACTATAATGCCGTAAAAATATTTATAACAATTAAAAATGATAAAAAATCATATCGCTCAAGTATTAGAGCAATTGGGTTTTAGTGCACAGAAGCGTGCTTTGCTTGTTCAGTTTTCCCATCAAAAACTTAATTCCGAAGTTTTTCTGCAACGTATTGATGGCCAACATGCCCTGAATCAGGGACTAAAGATTGAGCTGATTTGTGTGTCGACTAATGCCTTGATTCCCCTTAAAGAATTTATTGGAACTCAAGTAGCGATAGATCAGGTTACGGATCAAAGACAGTTATTTCGCAGTTCCGGAATTATTACTGCAGCAACTCAGGGACAGAGTGATGGCGCATTAACGCTTTATAAACTCATCCTAGAAGATGCAACGTCGCTATGGCATAAACGCCGTAATAGTCGTGTGTTCATGGACAAAAGTGTTCGAGAGATTACTGAAATCTTATTCAAAGAATGGCAGCGTAAGAGTCCATTGTTTGCGGCTGCACTCAAGCTGGATTTATCCGGTTTGCAGCAAACTTATGATGTGCGTCCTTTTACTATGCAATTGAATGAAAGCGACTATGACTTTTTAACCCGTTTATGGCGTAGTGAAGGGATTAACTGGTTGATTGATGAGTCTGAGTTTATAGTCGTGCATTCATCTGCACAGATTGCAGCGCAAAAGCTTAGATTAGTTGATGATAATAGCCACTACCAAGCTTTAAGCCGCAGGGCGATCCGTTTCCATCGTTCCAGTGCTACTGAACAAGAAGATAGCATTACCAGTATTATTGCAAAACGACAGTTGCAGCCGACCGCTGTACATATCCAGCGCTGGCATGCCGATCACTTGAATCAGGAAGAAGGCGTTGGTTCAGTACAAAGCAAGCACCAGCAGAGTCAGGTTCAGGATAATGCCAGCCTGGCATTGGAACAGGCCTGGAACATCAGTCCGGCATGGCTCACTGATCTCAGGCATGCAGATCAGGCAACTCCAGCCTCAGATGCACAAATCGAAAAAATAAACCAAAATTTGCAGCATTTCTATGCTGCACAGGCCAAACAATTTTTAGCAACATCCACAGTACGTGATGCCCAAGTGGGTTACTGGTTTCGGCTGGATCAGCATCCTGAAATTGACCAGCATCCAGCAGTAGATAAAGAATTTTTAATCATCTCCAAGAAATTTTATAACCAGAATAATTTGCCTAAAGACTTAAATGAGCAGGTCCATGCTTTAATTCAGCAAAGCTGCTGGAAGATGACAGAATTCAAGGACGCAGGTGAGCGTCAGGCCAACCAGCTAGTCTTACAACGTCGCCATATCCACTTGGTCCCTGAATACCAGCCTTTATTGCAGCGGCCACAGGCCTATCCGCAACGCGCCAAGGTAGTCGGGCCAGAAGATGAAGAAATTTATGTGGATGAATGGGGGCGGATCAAAATCCGTTTTCTGTTCACTCGTCCGAATGACCATGCTCACGATGGTGGCGCAGGCAGCAATGACAGTGATACAGATTCAGCCTGGGTAGATGTTCTGACCCCGTGGGCAAGTATAGGTTATGGGGTCCGTTTCTTGCCACGCATTGGTGAAATTGTGGCCGTCGACTTTTTCGATGGCAATATTGATCGGCCTTTTGTGGTAGGTCGGATTCATGAAGGCCAGCGTTCTCCGACGAAGTTTGATCAAAAAGGACAACTACCAGACACCAAAAAACTCAGTGGTATTCGCTCGCAAGAAGTACAGGGGCAAGGCTTTAACCAGCTACGTTTTGATGATACGACTGGCCAGATCAGTATACAGTTATATAGTAATCAAGCTGCCAGTCAGCTCAATCTGGGTAACTTGAGTCATCCGAAAGAACAGGCGGAAAGTGAAGGACGGGGTGAAGGTTTTGAACTTAGAACTGATCAATCAGGTGCAGTCCGTGCAGGTGAAGGGTTATTGATTTCGGCTCATAAACAGCAAGCTGCAGATGGTTCACATATGGATGCTGAACCAGCGAAAAGCCAGCTTGAATCAGGCTTGCAGATGAGCCAAGCACTGAGTGATGTTGCTAAAAACCAGCAAACTGATCCGCTTGAAATCTTTGAGACCCTAAAAAGCTTTATTGAGCAAATTGAACAGCAAGATCAAGACAAAGCAGCTGCCTTTAAACAGGCAATCATGATTCTGACAGCACCAAAATCCATTGCGCTGAGTACTCAGCAGGATATTCATTTGTTTGCGGAAGGTCAAATTAGCCACCAGGCAGCGGACAGTATTAACCTAAGTTCGCAGAAAAAGATTATTGGTCATGCCTCTTCTAAAGTGAGTCTGTTTGCAGCCCAACAAGGCTTAAGAGCTTATGCCGCAAAAGGCAAAGTTGAACTACAGGCGCAAAATGATGGGATGGATATTAATGCGCGTAAAGGTATCAAAGTTGTTTCTACTGAAGATCAGATCGAAATTACAGCAGCGAAGGAAATTGTTTTAACTGCGGGCGGTTCTCAAATTGAAATCAGTAGTGCCGGAATTTTGCCGACGACAGGTGGTCAGTTTGAGATGAAGGCAGGACAACATCAATTTTTATCAGGGGAAAAGGTAATAAATGATATTCCCTATCTCCCTGCCTCACATAATAGTTCCTATGTTTTAGAGTTCGATGTGCGACATAAAATAAACAATAAATTATTAGAAAGCTCTCCAATTTTTAGTCTTATCGATTCTAAGGAGAATGTACGAACAGGAGAGATTCCCAAAGATGGAATTATTAGAGTTACTTCAGAAAATAAGGAAGAAAAATATACGGTTATGGTGCATAAATATGATGCAGAGATATCGGAGTTAGAAGAATGACTTATACGGCTCGTTTAAAAGTATTCTGTGATAATAAAGACCTTTTATCAAAATTAAGCTATACCTTACTAAATACGACAACTCAAAAAAGTTATGGAGGAAAAATTGATCCGAATGGTTGTACCAAAATCTATAATTGCAATAAATTAGATTTAATCTTTATAGAGTTAATTTTAAATAATTCAAAAATCGCCAGAGTGCGTGTTCCCGCACTAGAAAATGGCGAATTTAATAAATCGATATATAAATTAAAATCAACTACAGGTACAACAAAACAAGCAGAATCAAATAAAGTACCTGTTAAAGTTAAAAATGAATTAGAAATAGCACTTGAAGCTTTACATGGTACAGCACTTTACTTTAGTAATAACTTTTTAGATCATGATAGCTCCTTAAGAATTGCTTATATGAAAGCAATTAAAAAAATGAGTCATGATTACTTAAAGGATGTCGAAAATGGAAGAATGACTGTAAAAGACGCTTCGAAAGAGGCTCATACATTAAGAAATGATATTTTAGAACAGACTAGGAAAAAGAATTCTCCAATCGCGTTAGCAGTATCACAAAAAGAAAAAATAGCGGCTAAAAGTTTAGATCAATTCTTAGAATATTATGCATTGAAATTAAAAGATCCTGATAAATGGAAAAAACTGAAAGATCAGTCAAGACAAACCTTGGATAATTATGTAAAAGCATCAATAGGTACAAGAAATTCATATTTTCAGGCGCTTTCAACAGCAGATAAAAATAAAGTTTTTTATAGTGTAGTTAAAGGATCAGGGTCATCCCATGGAACCTTTGATAAAGCAGCAAAGTATATGAAACCACTAGGCAGAGTAATTGTAGTTATTTCAATTTCCTATGCTTGGTATGAGATTTATTCAGCTGAGAATAAAGAAAAGGAATTTTATAAAGAAGTCGCAACCATAGGCTCAGGAGTGGCAGCTGGCGCTGTGAGCGGCGCTATTGCAGGAGGAATTTGTGGCCCCGGGTCTCCCATATGTTCAACAGTAGGTGTAATAATTGGCAGTCTAGCGGGAGGGTATGGAGCATATAAATTAGTTGAAGCTTATGATGAAGAGTTGGAAGCTTTTACAGAATGGACTTTATTTTAATTCCAGTAGGTAGCCTGTATGTTTAAGTTTTTTAAAAGGTTAGTAAGAAAAGAAGCTAATAAAAATTTAGATGCGAATAATTATAAAACTAAAATTAAAAATTTTAGCCTAGAGCATGATCAGATTGTGGGTGTAAATATAGATGATGTAATAATAAAAATACCTTATATAGACATAGTAAGGATATCTATTATGGTTTATGAGGAAGATTTACTCCCTCAACCAATCTGGACTGTGCAAACAATAAAAGACATTATTGATATACCAAATGAATTAAATAATACAGATAAATTATTTTTTGAGGTTCTTAATAAAAAAATAGAAGGTTACAACTCAGTTCAAACCCAAGCAGAAATATTAAAAGCTATGAATGGTACCCATAACAGCCTATTTCATATTTGGCAGCGCCATGATGCAGATAAAATATTTAAATCTATTAAATACTAATTTTTTCTTGCACAAAAAAATTTAATGATGTTTATTTCATAATCTTATAAATATAAAAAAAGCCTCTAAAGTAATTAATTATTTTAGAGGCTTATGCAAGCTAACTAAGTATTACATATTCGGGTAGTTCGGACCACCGCCACCTTCCGGTGTTACCCAGGTGATATTCTGAGATGGATCTTTGATGTCACAGGTCTTGCAGTGCACACAGTTCGCTGCATTGATCTGGAAACGTTTTGAACCGTCATCATTCTCCATGATTTCGTAAACACCCGCCGGGCAGTAGCGCTGTGCAGGCTCATCCCATTTTGGCAAGTTGACATCTACTGGAATCGAAGCATCGGTCAGTTTTAAATGCGCAGGCTGGTTTTCTTCATGCACCGTATTCGATACAAACACAGAAGACAGACGGTCAAAGGTCAGCTTGCCATCCGGTTTTGGATAGTTCGGCTTGAAGTTCACTGCATCAACCGTTTTCAGAGTTTTAAAGTCTGGCACCAGATCATGCAGGGTGAATGGCACTTTAAACACGTTCTGGTCGATGAAGTTGAATGCACCACCCATCCATTGACCGAACTTGTGCATTGCCGGGCCAAAGTTACGTGCGCTATATAACTCTTCTTTCAGCCAGCTGTTGTTGAACTTGTCTGGATAAGCAGTCAACTCTTTTACAAAGAAGTCTTCACCTTCAGTCACACGTGCAATCGCCAGGTCACCACCTTTTTCCACACCGGCAGCAATCGCTTCAAATACCGCTTCACCGCAGAGCATGCCGGATTTCATGGCAGTATGTGAGCCTTTGATCTTGGCAAAGTTCAGGAAGCCCGCATCATCACCAATGAGTGAACCACCCGGGAAGGTGAATTTCGGCAGAGAGTTAAAGCCACCTTTAGTTACCGCACGCGCACCATAAGAAATACGCTTACCGCCTTCCAAGTACTGTTTAATCAGAGGATGGGTTTTCCAGCGCTGCATTTCCATGAATGGATACATGTGTGGATTTTCATAAGAAAGATCCACAATCATGCCTAACGTCACCTGGTTATTTTCAGCATGGTATAACCACCAGCCACCTGAAGAACCAGTTTCAGATAAAGGCCAGCCAGCACCGTGCATTACCAGGCCTGGTTTATGCTTGGCAGGATCAATTTCCCAGAGTTCTTTAATGCCGATACCGTAGTGCTGTGGATCAGCATCTTTGTCCAGATTGAATTTCTGGATTAGACGTTTGCCTAAGTGACCGCGACAGCCTTCAGCAAAAATGGTGTATTTGGCATGCAACTCATAACCTGGCGCAAAGTTATGTGTTGGTTCGCCATCTTTACCAATCCCCATGTCACCGGTTTGGATACCTTTCACCGTACCATCTTCATGATACAGAATTTCTGAAGCAGCAAAGCCCGGGAAGATCGATACTTCCAGCTCTTCAGCTTTCTGGCCTAACCAGCGCACCACGTTGCCCAGAGAGATGACATAGTTGCCATCATTGTGCATGGTTTTCGGCACCATCCAGTGCGGGGCTTCTTGTGATTTTTCATCTGAAAGAAGGAAGAAAGTTTTATCTTCTGTGACTGGCACATTTAAAGGCGCACCTTCTTCTTTCCAGTTCGGGAACAGCTCGTTCATGGCACGTGGTTCAAGCACAGCACCTGAAAGAATATGTGCACCGACTTCGGAGCCTTTTTCTACGACACAAACGGACAGATCATTTAAATTGTTTTCAATTGCAAGTTGACGGATCTTGATTGCAGCAGACAGGCCGGCAGGACCCGCACCTACGATCACAACGTCAAACTCCATCGATTCACGTTCGATGTGTTCCATGTAGGACTCCTCATATTTCTATTCGGTGGCAACCATAATCGGATGATTGGGTGCTGCCATGAGTGTTCTGAATTCCTAGACACAAAAATAGTAGTGTCTTTAAGCATCTGGGCTAGTATAGTTTTAAACCCAGGTTAAGCCAATTGGCTGAAACATATTATTTTTCCGTCATCAAGGTCTTCTTTATATGAATAAGTCAGCACCCGAGAAAAATCCGACGAAAAAAGTAGCTTCTAGCGATGATAAAAATTTAATGGATATCGCACAATACTTAAAAGATGCACAGGGCAGTCACAAAAGGTCAATCCCGCCTTTGGATCAATGGCAGCCAAAGCATTGTGGGGCAATGGATCTCAAGGTTTTGGCCAATGGAGAATGGTGGCACGAAGGTCAATTGATTAAGCGTCAGCCGATGATAGACCTGTTTTCAACGGTACTCTGGAAAGAAGAAGGAAAATTCTATCTAAAAACGCCGGTTGAAATGATTGAAATCGAGGTCGAAGATGAACCTTTGTTTGTGAATCAGGTGGATCAGGTCGAGATTGAAGGCAAGACTTACCTGCAATTAACCACCACAACTCAGGACATCATTATTGTCGATAGCGAACATCCTATCTTTATGCGTCAGTATCAGGATGAATTGCGTCCTTATGTGCATGTCCGTTTTGGAATCAATGCGCTGATTCAGCGGGCTGCTTTTTTACATCTGGTGGAGATGGGCGAACTCGGTGAAAATGCTGCTGGAGAGACGGTTTTAAGCTTGAAAAGTGGTGATTTAGACTTGCATTTAAGCACCTGAGGTTTAAGCTTTGTCGCAAGGTCATTTGAAACAAGCAACTAGCAACGTTATGAGCGCTATCCAACCGATTTATCCCTTAGTAGATCCCATGCCTAAAGCCAGTGCTGATGCACCTATCGGGATCTTTGATTCTGGTGTAGGAGGGTTATCGGTTGCTTTGGAAATTGCCCGGTATTTGCCCAATGAGCGCTTTGTTTATTATGCCGACACGGCTTACGTACCTTACGGACCGCGTAAAGATCAGGAAATCCGTGACCTGACTGCGCGAGCGATTGAATGGCTGTATCGTGAAGGCTGTAAAGTTGCAGTCGTCGCCTGTAATACCGCTTCTGCTTTTAGCCTGGATTATTTACGTGAGCATTACGGTGAAAACTTTCCGATCATTGGTCTGGTGCCAGCGCTAAAACCTGCAGTCCTCAATACCCAATCCAAAACGGTGGCCGTTCTGGCCACACCTGCAACCTTTCGTGGCCAGCTGATTAAGGATGTCATGACCCGTTTTGCCGAGCCGGCAAAGGTCAAAGTGATTCCGGTGACCTGTCTGGATCTGGTGCCTTTTGTAGAAGCCGGCCAACAGATGAGTCCTGAGTGTCTAGCGACATTAACTCAGATTTTACAACCGGTTGTTGATCAGGGTGCTGATTATTTGGTGCTAGGATGTACACATTACCCCTTCCTAAAATCGTCAATTCAGTATATTTTTGGTCAAAAGCTGACATTAATTGACTCAGGATTCGCGGTTGCGAGACAAACGGCCCGAATTTTGATTAAAAATGGGTTATTATTTGAACATGAGTGCAAGGACAGTCTGAAAATCCGACTTGTGGTTAGTGGTCAAAATGCTGAACAGCTCCAGCCGATTTTAGGGCATCTGATTCCAGCCGATATTAAATGGCAGGTCAGCAATATGGAGACAGAAGTCAGCTAGGCGACCATCACTCATCTTATAATTTTCAAAGATATATTTTTATACTGGGGTCGTCATATTGTGTCAGGGCAGGGTGTAGCCGGCCAGATCAATGCGCAGTAAAAGAGGATAATCAATGCTCGATAAACGTTATCAGGTGTTTATCTCCACCTCTGGTGCAGAAATGCAGCCAGAGCGGATCATCTTGTCACAAACTTTGGTCGGCATGGGTTTCTTTTCCTGGGGGCTGGAACAACGCACTCCTTTAAATACTGCATTTGCGCGTCGCCAGATTGATGACTGTGATTATGTGGTGATTCTGCTGGGTAGCCAGTATGGTGAGCAGTCGGTTTCCGGTGTGGGTTATATGCACCTGGAATATATTTATGCTGTGACCAAGCAGAAACCGATTATTGTATTTATGCATGAAGATCCGGCTTCACGTGATCCTTCATTGCACGATACGAAACCTGAATTACAAGAAAAATTTAAAGAATTTCGTCAGTTATTGCAGCAGGAAGCTGATCAGGTCTTTTGCTATCGCACCTTGCGTGATCTGGAAATGGCGGTACGTTTGAACATGCCGCAAATGCTGGAACGCTATCCGGTAAGTGGCTGGGTACGTCCGCAGAATACTCAAGCCTTGCATGACGAGATTGACCAGCTCAAAGCCAAAGTGGCCCAACTGGAACGCGATGGGGGGACACGTGAAGTGGATCCTTTCCTGAGCCTGCCGAAAGTGTCTATGCATGAAGTTTTCTCTTTCGAATACCGTATGCATGCTTATCAGGATGGTAACTTTAAAGAGCTGAAAGTTGAGAAAAGACTGACCTGGGCACAATTGCTGGCTATTCTTGGTTCTACATTCATTAATCCAACGCCGGAGGAATTTTTCTCCAAGCGTATGAATGAGTATTTGAATGAAACCGGTCTGGCAGATGCACGAGCGGAAATGCCGCGCGCGCATGCTGTAGCCCGTGCCCAGATTAATATCCGTGCCCTGCATAGCCTGAAATTGCAAATGCGCCAGAATGACTGGATTATACCGTCGGGCCGTGATGACCGCCAACGTCTGCTTTGGCAGATTACGCCTAAGGCACAGAAGCTGCTAGACAGTAACTTGCTGGATAAAGATCGTACTTTTCAATATAAGTCAGTGTATTAATCCATATAGAGAATAAGTAAAAAGCTGTTAAAGTAAGCAGGTTGATACTACGACGGGCGTACTGCATGTTTTCTACAGCTAAACCGAAAGTTACGATTATATTGGCAAATTTAGGCACACCTGATGCACCGACTGTGCCGGCAGTACGCGATTTCCTGAAGCAGTTTTTATCTGATCAGCGTGTCATTGAAATTCCCAAGCCAATCTGGCAACTCATCCTGCGTTTATTTATTTTACCGTTCCGTCCTAAGCGGGTTTCCCGTGCCTATGCACAGGTCTGGGGCCAGGATTCACCGATGCGTGAGATTCTGCTGCAGCAGGTAAGTCAAGTAAAGGCTAAGCTCATTGAACAATATCCGCAATTTGAACTGAATGTGGTACCTGCCATGACCTATGGCAATCCCAATATTCAGGCTGTTCTTGATCAGATTTCGGCTCAACCGCAAGATCATATTATTCTGTTTCCGTTATTCCCCCAGTATTCAGCGACTTCTACCGCACCTCTGTATGATGCGGTCGCAAAATGGGTGCTGAAACAGCGCAATCTACCTGGTCTGTCGATTATCCGCGATTATTATCAGCATCCTTTATTTATCCAGTCACTGGCACAAAGTGTTCGGGATTATCAGGCGATTCATGGGCAGCCAGAAAAACTGTTGATGTCATTTCATGGTATCCCGCAGCCCTATGCCGATAAAGGTGATCCTTATGCGGATCGTTGCCGGATCACAGGCAAACTGGTTGCAGAAGCTTTAGGTCTATCTGAAGATCAATATGCAATTAGTTTCCAGTCCCGGTTTGGTAAACAGGAGTGGGTTAAGCCTTATACGGATGCCTTAATTGAAGAGTGGGGCAAACAGGGCGTGAAATCAATTCAGGTGATGAGTCCGGCTTTTTCGGCTGACTGTCTGGAAACACTGGAAGAGCTGGCCATGGAAAATGGGGAGACCTTCAAGGCTAATGGCGGGGAAAGCTACAGTTATATTCCGGCCTTGAACAACCGTGAAGATCATGTGCAATTGCTCAATACGCTGTTACAGGCTAATCTTGAAGCATTAAATCAGACGCTTGCCCATTAATCTTTTGAGGTTTCTTATCCTATGTTACAAGTCAAAATTGTTCCTGTGACTGCATTTCAGCAAAACTGCTCGATTCTTTGGGATAGTGACAGTAAAGAGGCTGTTTTGATTGATGCAGGGGGCGAACCTGAGAAATTAAAAGCGGAAATAGAAGCACTGGGCTTAACAGTCAAGGCTTTATGGCTGACTCATGGTCATCTCGATCATGCTGGAGCAGTTGGTGCTTTAAAAAAAGTTTGGGATGTGCCGGTGATTGGTCCGCATAAGGACGATGCATTCTGGCTGGATATGATTCAGGAAGTGTCTGCCCGTTATGGCTTTCCGATTCCGGAAAAAGTAGAAGTCACGCAATGGCTGGAAGGTGGAGAAGTTCTCAAGCTGGGTGATGAAGAGTTTGAAGTACGTTTTGCCCCAGGCCATACTCCAGGTCATGTAATGTTCTATAACAAGAATCATGCTTTGTTATGGACAGGGGATGTACTGTTTAAAGGTTCAATTGGGCGGACAGATTTCCCGCGTGGCGATCACCAGCAGTTACTCGATTCAATCCAGCGCGAATGTTTTAGCCTGCCGGATGAAACCCAATTTATTTCAGGACATGGTCCGATCAGCAATATTGGTTTTGAAAAGCAGCATAACCCTTTCGTTGCAGGAAAAGCGGGTTAAAGTAGATAAAAAGATCAGCCTAGCTGGTCTTTTTATTTGCTAAAAGGATTATTTAAAGACTGACGGGTTTGTGCGTAGATCAGCCAAGTCATAATGGCAAGGAGAATTCCAACAACAATAAATAAGCCATCCTGTTGGAAAATGCCTATTCCTAATGACAATATCGCAAGTATTCCTACCCCAATTAAAATGATCTTTAGAATAATGTAGCCCATGTTCTTGCTCTAAAATAATGTGATATTTCTGCGTAAGAACATAGTATTAAACTGGCATATGTGCTGTTAACTTGTGTTGGTTTTCTACAAGCCTTTTATAAAAATCATGTAATTATTTAGGATGTGCTTAATGATATGGGATATTTTAAAAAATTCAGTCCTCTTCAGAAGATTCAGCCGCTGGAGCATCTTGGGTTGGCAGTTTGTATTCTTCGCTGGCCCAAGCGCCAAGATCAATCATTTTGCATCGTTCCGAGCAGAAAGGACGAAATTCATTATGTTCCCAAGTGGTCAGTTTGCCACAGCGTGGACATTTTAAAGTGGTCGACATCAGCGCACTCCCTAGAAAAATAAAGCTTCGATTAGGCAAATATAACTGCACTTGTTAGACTTATACAGTTTTTATTAGTTTGATCTGATTATGTCGATTCGTCAATTTCAAGCACAGCGTATGCATGCGCCTCGTGATTTCCAAAGTATCAGTTCTGAACCGGTTTGTGTGGAAATCGGTGCGGGCAAAGGTAAACATGCTTTGCTCTTCACTCAGACCAATCCGAACAGCAAGCTGATTGCGATCGAGCGAACTCGAGAAAAATTTTTAGCCATGCAAAAACAGCATGCACTGGAAGGACAACCGAATTTACAGACGGTTCATGCTGATGCCTTGCCTTGGATTGTGCATGCACTCTATCCAGCGCAAGTCGAACAGTTCTTTATTTTATATCCGAACCCTGAGCCGCATAACCCGGCACAGCGCTGGCTGAATATGCCATTTTTTGAGTTTTTATTATCGCGTTTAAAAACTGGTGGCACGATCACTTTAGCGAGTAATATTCCTGAATATATTGAGGAGGCAGAGCAGCAGGTTCAAAATCTGTGGAAACTGCCTTTCGTTAAAGAAGTCATTGGCCAAGACTCGGCAAGAACTCATTTTGAAATTAAATATCTAGAACGTGGTGAGTTGTGCCAGCAATTGATTATTAGTAAACCGGAAGGCTATACAACGCGTTTTGATGAGTTTCAGCCGCTACAAGGGCAGAATGCGAGTCCAGCGGAATAAGCCATGACGAAGCGCATTGCAATTGTGGGTGCTGGCCCGGCAGGCTTGATGGCTGCAGAAGTTCTGAGTCAGTCTGATTATGAGGTGCATGTTTTTGAACAAAAGCCTTCGGCTGCACGCAAATTTCTGATGGCTGGGAAAACTGGTCTAAATATTTCCCATGCCGAGCTAGTCGAACAGTTTGTGCAGCGTTATGATCAAGTGGACTGGTTAGCGCCATGGATCAAACGCTGGGATGCGATATGGATTCAAAACTGGATGAGAGATCTTGGTATTGAACCTTATATTGGTTCTTCAGGTCGAGTTTTTCCTACGGAAATGAAGGCCGCTCCACTATTGCGTGCCTGGCTAAAACGTCTGACCGAGCATGACATCCAGTTTCATTATCGCCATCAAATTCTAGATCTAAAAAATCATCAGCTACAGATCCATGATTTAAAAAATGATTGCGCATTCACAGAAAACTTTGATGCGCTTGTTTTAGCATGTGGTGCAGTTTCATGGTCAAAACTCGGCAGTGATGGAAAATGGCAAGCATGGCTTGATTGCAGCGAGATTGAACCTTTCCAAGCCAGTAATGCGGGTGTGGAATATCCATGGTCCAAGTTTATGCAGCCGATCTTTGGCCAGCCCCTAAAACGGGTCGAGGCTTGGGTTGATGGCGGCGACAAGACTATGGGTGATATTGTGATCAGTCACTATGGTCTGGAAAGTGGTCTGATCTATAAACAAGGCCGGGGGCTGCGTCAACAGCTGAAACAGGGGCAGCCAATGCAGCTGAATATGGATCTTTTTCCAGATCAAACAGTTGAGCAGCTGGCTAAAAAATTACAGCCAAGTAAAAAGCAGTCTTTGAATAATATCTGGCGGAAAGCAGGTTTAGAGGGTGCAAAAGCTGCTTTGGTGCGTGAACTGGTACCAAAACCACTTTGGCAAGAAGCAGCTGAGCTAGCACAGCAAGTGAAGCATCTAAAAATATTATTAACAGGTTTCCGTCCTATACAGGAAGCGATTAGCTGTGCAGGTGGGGTTAAACGCGAGGTTCTGTCAGAGCAACTTCAGCTTAAATCCAATCCCCATGTGTTCTTATGTGGTGAGATGCTGGACTGGGATGCGCCTACAGGAGGCTATTTACTCACTGCCTGTTTTGCCACTGGACGTGCAGCCGCAGAAGGGGTGCAGCACTATCTGGTTCAAGCTCAATAATACGAATTCTTCAGAAAGTGAAAATTAAATCTTAGTGCTGCTTATAAAATTTCAGGAAGTGCCTGCTTCCTGAACTGTATTATTTATTGTGCTGGGACTTTATTTGCAGTGGTCATCTCTGGATATTGTGAACGCCAACGTTCCAGTTGCTCCTGGGCATGTAGATATTTGCCCAGACCTTTTACATTTTCACTGGCTTCATTTACGGTAGTGGCCTGAGATTTCGGACTATTCACCAGTTTTTCCTGATGTTCCCAGTATTGATACATCAAACCCTGAATATAACGGCCCTGTTCAGTTTTAAGCTCCAGATCTTTGAGCATATTTAGCGAAGACTGGACATGATCGCGTTGACGTTGCTGGACAAATTCCGGAGTCAGATTGTCATCATTGCGCATGCCATTGAGCTCAGCTTCCAGATCCGCGCTCATTTCCTGAAAACGTTCTTCATAGTCATTCAAGACAGCAATATCATGGGGATCATCTTCCGTTTTAGGGAAGTTTTTCACGGGTCCAGTTTTCAATTCCTGCATGATTTCCTCTGATGCAGAGTCTTCTGTTGCTTGCTGTTCTACAGATTGTGAACTTTTCTGGTCACAGGCCATCAAAAACATGGCAGCAGTGAAAAGTGCAGTTCGTGACATCAATTGAATGGTGTGCATGATTGAATCCTGTTCCTAATTATTTTTCTTGAATACATAAACATAGGTGATATAAGGGAAATTAATCATATCTTCTGCACCCTTGTCCGTATAGTTTTTGATAATTTGTTCGAATTGCTGCTTGAGCTGTTGTTGCTGTTCTTTTTGTAGTGCGGCAATAAAGCTGGTTGACAATAAGCGTTTGGAGACTACCTGCTCGACAGGGCCATGCTGCAGCTGGCGCATTTGCGTTTCAGCATAAGGCTGAAAGAGATTCTGTTCTTCAAATACTTTACGCCAGGCACCACTATGATAGCGTGGTGTATCGCCTTCCAGTGGTGCAATATAATCTGCCAGGGCTTTGACCCAGTCGACTGTGATATCACGCTGGTTCCAGACCAGTACCAGAAAGCCTTGAGGTTTAAGTACCCGATCCAGCTCCTTTAAGGTTTCCAGATTGGCAAACCAGTGAAATGACTGTGCACAAAACACGGCATTCACGCTATGATCGGGCAGGGGAAGCTGGTGGCTCATCCCTTCAAGGGTATGAATATCCGGATGTGCCAGTTTTAACTGGGCCAGCATTTCAGGGACAGGATCAATGGCGGTGATGTGGCTGCTGAGCGGACGCAAATAGGGAATAAATTTACCAGTTCCAGTTCCCAAATCGACAAGATTTGCATCTACAGGCAATGACAGTGTCTCGGCGAGCCACGGACTAAGATCTGCCGGATAGTCAGGACGTACCTGCTGATAAAGCTCAGCCGCTGCACTAAACCCCTGTTGAGCTGCAGGATGCAGTGATTGTGTCATATTTTGCGCTTTTTAATCTTTTTCATCGATATAAAATAGCATATTCACTTTTTCGGCCCTATTCATTGAGTGAATTGTTGCCGAAAAGTTAGATTCACCAGCACGGGAAAGTTATGGATAAGCAGATTGTTTTTGAAGATGAGCATATACGCGCAATTTTTATGCCGGGGGCATCTTCAGAATTGATTTTTTCATTTGGAGATTTGATTACCCGTGCCAAGGGCTTGAGCATCAATGCCGAAAAATCATTAGCGAAATTTGAATTTAATGTTTTGGGAATCATGCCCAAACATAAATCCTGGTTTCCAAAAAGTTCCATGTGGAACATGTTGCAAGCCATTGCCGAGCTGATTGCGCCGTTTCAGCAGCGCATTGCCTATGGTGGCTCCATGGGGGGCTATGCCGCGATTAAATATTCCAATCTGCTGAATGTTCAGCGTGTGGTCGCGATGGTGCCGCAATATTCGATCGATCCGGAAGATGTCGAAGATGCCCGCTACAACATGTTTTATCAGCCCGAGCTAAATGAGGGCATGCGGATCGAGGCAGAAGATGTCAGTCCGGAACGGGAATATATTCTGGTTTATGACCCTTATTGTACCGAAGACCGGGCACATTACCTGAAACTGGAAGCCGTACTTCCGCAGCATCATGTACTGCATCTGCCATTTACTGGCCATGATGCCATCGCTGTTCTGGCCAGCTCCGAGCTGCTGTATGACTTTTTATTGCATGAATATGATGAAAGTTATTTCTACCAGAAAATGCGTCGGGTCAAGAAAAACAGCAAGTTCTATTATCGCAAGGTGATTGAGAATATCTTGCCGAGGCATCGTTTTGCTTTAGGACGTATCCTGAAAAATAATGATCTGCTGCTGGATACCCAGTTTTTTGATGCAGCGCAAAAACAGGTGATTTTGCGTGAATTGCTGAGTAATAAACAGGTCGATCAGCAGGATCTGCTCAAGCTTGGGATTCACGTCAATCTGCCGCAGGAAAAGCGTCAGTTATTGCTGGATGCCTATGGTCATGCGCTGGTCTTTAATGTCATCAGCAACAAGATCGAAAGCTATACCGGTGATGCGATTGCACTGAACCATAAATTCCTGATTCCGATTTATGCCAAAGGTAATGGCTTGCTGACCATTAACCTAAATGATGAGCGTTATCTGGTAGTGATGAATGACCGGCATATCATGAAACTGGTCAAGGAGCAGGATGAATTAAATGTAGGCATGCATCCGATTATCATGAAACGCTATGCTGATTTTTATATGTTCAGCTATAAGCATCTAAATTTGCATACAGATGAATACGGCGCTTCCGGTTTCGTTGACGCAAGTGACAAAAATACACAGTTTGTGACACGAAGTGAAATGAACTAACGAAAAATTTTTCTAAAAACAAATACTTGACTTATGTTTGCTAAGGCCTAATATGGTCTTAGGCGGTATGAAAAATAGTCACACCGCTCCTGGTTGTTTATATGACAAGGGAGTAAATATATGCAATCCATACGAGTTACGAGTATTTGTTTTATTCTTGGACTGATGCTGCCTAATTTTGCACACGCGGAAAGTGTGCATCCTGCAATGATCTTGCTCAGTTCTTCTCTTATTTTTCTGATCTTTCTCAGTGTATATGTGATTTATAAGGTGCGCCGTTCTTTGCGTAACCATATTGATAAGTCTGTAGATTAACCACTTCTGACAGTAAGTTGCTTGAAAACCCTGCAGGACTTGTTTTAAATGACAATCAAAATAAATTGCCAAACAAGGTTGAGGGTAGCGCCATGAAAGCCGCTTATTTAGATTATGCTTCTTTAGACCAACAGGATTTGGACTTTCAGGCACTTCATGCAGTATTTGATCAGCTGGTCTTATACCCGGCCACATCGGCTACACAGATTCAGTCCCGTGTGGCCGATGTCGATGTCATCATTACCAACAAAGTCATGATTGACGCGGCAACCATCCAGCAATGTCCTCAACTGAAACTGATCCTGATTTCTGCCACAGGCACCAATAATGTCGATCTGGCTGCGGCCAAGGAACGTGGTATTGTGGTGTGTAACTGTCAGGCTTATGGTACCTCTGCTGTCGCTCAGCATACCCTTATGCTGATGCTCACTCTGGCCACTTCATTTCTGACTTATCAGCGTGCAGTACAGCAGGGTGAATGGCAAAAGGCCAGCCAGTTCTGTCTATTGGGCGCACCTATTGTGGAACTGGCAGGTAAGACCTTAGGCATTGTCGGTTATGGCGAGCTAGGCCATGCAGTTGCCAGACTGGCAGAAGCCTTTGGCATGAAAGTACTGATTGCCGCTTTGCCTAACCGTCCGGCAGATGACTCACGTATTCCATTTGTCGATTTATTGCCACAAGTGGATTTTTTAAGCCTACATTGCCCTTTAACGGAAGATACCCGTCATTTAATTAGTCATGCTGAACTGGATGCGATGAAACCAAGCGCATTTTTAATTAACTGTGCACGTGGCGGAATCGTCGATGAACAGGCCTTGGCTCAGGCCTTATGCGAAGGCAAAATTGCCGGTGCTGCGACGGATGTGCTTACCGTGGAGCCACCGAAAGAGGGTAATGTATTGCTTGATGCCTCAATTCCTAACCTGATTGTCACACCGCACAATGCCTGGGGCAGTGTCGATGCACGTCAACGCATTGTGGATCAGATGGTGGAAAATGTAGCAGCCTTTAAGCAAGGTCAGCTCATCCGTCAGGTAAATTAAAACTACCAAATAAAAACAAAATGCTGATCGAATTCGATCAGCATTTTTTTAGGTTTTCTGGCGTGATGTATTTATCCAACAGTTTTAAAAATTCACTCTGAACCAGTGCAGACCGGGGGTTAAATATAATTTCCTGATAGACGCGCTTAAATTCGGGTACCCGTTCATCGGGACGCTTGTCATAAGATGTTCGATAATGGGTTTCAAACATATAAATCAGATGATTCTGCGAAAAATAAGCGGTTCGATAACTATAAATGTCATCTCCTTGAGTCTCGATTCTTAATTCACACATATCCTTGATCCGATACAGGTCGGCATTATTGCCAGAGGCGGGTCTAAATTCTGCTTCATCAAGGTTTTGAATATGCTGGATTTTTTCGCCTTCGGTTTTATGGTTATAAGAGGCAGCACTAGACAGGCTCGGGATGGAAGATAATTCATCATCAATGGCGGCAAGTGAGGTCACGGTTTCACCTGAAACCAGTAAAGTGATGTACAGGATGGCTACGTCACACAGAATGCCGGCAATAAAGCTGAGGAGAATTTTTTTCATTTTTATTATCTTCTCATGATTTTATTTGAGCTCAGTCTAAAGAAAGACTCAACTATCTTCAATGCTTAAAAGAAAAAGCCCATAATGGGCTTTTTTCAATGCGATGGTTTAAAGATCATCTACTGCATAACTGGTCGCTGTACCGGAACCTGACTGGGGTGGTGATACCGATGAATTTTGAGTTGCGGTAGATGGCTGACTCAAAGGTTGCTGCACGATCGGCGCCTGTTGTGAATTGCCGCGCCAGACTTCTCGGGTTTGCTGAATTTTCTGACCCGTTTGCTGTGCTGCCTGAGTCGCACCCTCATCTACTTTCTGGATGGTATCCGATGCCACAGACTTGGTATTGCCCCAGGCACGGTCTACACCCGGTTTGATTTTGGCAATGCCTTTTTCAGTGACTTCACCTACTTTTTCAGCGGTATTGATAACACCTTCCTGCGCTTTATAGGCAAACACATGCAGCAGGTTCGGATTCTCACCATAAGGCGCAATCGGTTTGGTGGTTTGAGTGGTTTCGGTCTGTGCAAATACAGGTGCGCAGAACATTAAAGCTGTCGTTAAAATAATTGGGGTTTTGATATTCATTATGGATCGACCTCGAATTCGTCAAAGAGCGGTCTGAGTTTGGTTTTCAGTGTAACGGATAATCAGCCAAAAACAATGAATAAGCTGTGAAGAGAGTATAGGTTCAGCGTAGTTTGATGCGAGGATTTATAGTTTTTAAGAAGAAGAAAGGGCAGTTCAAATCGGGCGAAAGATTAAATTCTATTCATTCAAATAAATAGCCCCATTTTCATGATAAAAACAGGGCGATTTGTTTAGTCACATTGAGTCAGGGCATCTTTGGCAAAATGATTGCGCAGAGTTACAAAATTCTTTTGTACCGCCGCATCGTGCAGGTCAAATTTTTGTGCCGTGCTGGTTCCATCGCGCTGGAAAGTTGCTGAGCCGGCATCAATCAGGGTCATGCCCTTAAATGACCATTGTTCAATTGAACGGTTGTTGCCAATGTCGCCAGTAAATTCAATCACGCATTTGTCGAGGAATTTAGTCAGTTTCGCTTTATTGTTGGTTGTTTCTGGAATAACTTCGAGATTTTGTACTTCCTGTAATACACCCAGTTCCAGTTGTGGAATGGTGGGTTGAGATGTACATGCTGTAAGTGCGATACCCGCAAGAGTCGTCATAATGAGTGTTTGAAATTTCATGCGCTTCTTTCTTGTTGAGTGTTGTTGAGATGAGTATATGAAATATATAGGGATATGCCTATAGCAATAAAACTATCGATTCCAGTCTTGAGTTCGAATACGGCCAGTCTGGTAGTAAATCGATACTAGTTCTATAAAATTTTTGAAATCTGAGTTTTCATTTAGAATTCTATTAATTGATTGCCAGTCAACTTCTTGTCGACGTCGTGCAGGCAATAAAATTTCACTTTCAGTTGGATTCTCAGGAATTAAAATTATTACACCAATTCCATGAAGTGCAGAAAGCATCCGAAGTTCTTCTTCAACCTCACTTGTTGATATTGAGGTCGCGACTAAATATCCTTCATTAGCCCAACTTGAATTACTCACAGCTTGGAAAAAGCTACTACGGATATTTGAACTATTTAATTCTTTTTTGACTTCAAAAGACCACAGACAAACATTTTGTCCAGAACTATGTTTTACACAAGTTTTAACAAGGTCATTCCAACGATTATCTAATGCTTGCATGGCAACAATATCAGGGTGTAACCACTGATTTCCATTCTGTCCACGAGTGTTTCTTGAACGTTTTTCATCAATTCTAAGACAATATAGATTAAGTTCCGAATTTAAAAACTCAGTAAGAATTGGATAAAGATCGTGCTCTGATAAGTGATCTAATTTAATTATTGGTAAGTGGACTGCAGTGTCAGTACTTTCAGAAATAACTAAATTATCAATATCTTGTTCTACTTCATAGGTTGAATTAGGATCAAACCAAAATTGTCTTGGTCGAGGTTGATCACGTATATGAATATGTGGTGAAACTTTTAGAATATTGGTTTTTGCGCCACTACTAATTTCACGAACAATTTGTTGTACAAAATCTGCGTCTGATTCAAATCGATCATTTAATCTTTTGAATTCATAATCTTCAGGAAATAATTGGATAATTGCTTCTGCTATTTCTCTTGAAGTAAATTTTTGATTCGGATGTGATTTTAAAAACTCTGCAACTTTCTGTGTCTGTGATAATTTCATTATATTCAAAAAATAAAAACCCCACTAATTTATAGCGGGGTCTTATATGCTTTACAACTAATTAAGACTTAGTGTTGAAGCACTGAAATATCTGCAACTTTAGTGAACAGGTCACGAAGCTGAGCAAGCAGACGTAAACGGTTTGCTTTCAGTTCAGCATCATCAGCCATCACCATGACACCGTCAAAGAACGCATCTACTGGCGCACGTAGGGCAGCCAATGCAGACAACGCAGCAGTGTAATCTTTAGAAGCAAACAGTGGCTCAACCGCTGGTGTGATTTTTTGCAGTTCAGCGAACAATGCTTTTTCAGCATCTTCCACCAGATTGGCTTCAACCACAGCACCTTCAGGTGCAGCTTCTTTGGCAAGAATGTTGGCAACACGTTTGTTCGCAGCAGCAAGTGCAGCAGCTTCAGGCAATGCACGGAAGTGATTTACCGCATTTACACGTTTGTCAAAATCAAGTGGAGATTTTGGTGATAACGCTTGAACTGCTTGAATCACGTCAACATCAACGCCTTGGTCTTCGTATTTCGCACGGTAACGACCTTCAAGGAAGGTAACCGCATCTGCCAAAGTCTTGTCGTGGTCTTTCAATACATCGCCATACGCAGCTAGAGCAAGCTTAATTAGATCTTCAATTGATACATCAAGTTCGTTTTCAGTGACCAGACGCAGAATACCAATTGCAGAACGACGTAGCGCAAACGGGTCTTTAGAACCTGTAGGTGCCTGACCAATACCGAAAATACCAGTTAAAGTATCTAGACGGTCAGCAAGCGCAATCGTTGTACCAGTTTTGGTTTTAGGCAGAACGTCACCTGCGAATTTAGGTAAGTATTGCTCACCTAAAGATTCAGCCACTTCATCATTTTCGCCTTCAAGACGTGCGTAGTAAGTACCCGCGATACCTTGAAGTTCTGGGAATTCACCCACCAGCTCAGAAGTTAAGTCACATTTAGCGAGAAGAGCCGCTTTTTCAGCATCTTCATCTTTTGCTCCCGTAATCGGAGCAAGTGCGACAGCCAGTTTGGCAATACGTTCAGACTTGTTCCACAAAGTACCCAGTTGTGCCTGGAATACCATGTTTGCCAGTTTCTCTTTACGAGAAGCTAATGGCTGTTTCTGATCTTGCAGGAAGAAGAACTCAGCATCTGACAGACGCGGACGAACCACTTTCTCGTTACCTTCAATAATTTGAGTTGGATCTTTAGACTCAATATTTGAAACGGTAATGAAGTAAGGTTGTAATTTGTTTTCGGCATTTACCAAGCAGAAGTATTTCTGGTTATCCTGCATAGTCGTGATTAACGCTTCTTGAGGAACGGCAAGGAAGCGTTCTTCGAAGCTGGCACGTAATGCTACCGGCCATTCAACCAGAGCAGTAACCTCGTCGCGAAGATCAGCAGGAACAATCGCAATCGCATTCACTTCATCAGCCAGCGCTTTGACTTGCTGATCAATGATCGCTTGACGCTCCTCAAAAGATGCAATCACTTTCGCAGCGCGAAGGGCATCCAGATACGCATCTGCATTGGCCAGGATAATCGCTTCAGGCGCATGGAAACGGTGACCATAAGTGACATTGCCTGCTTTGTGATCCTGAATGGTTGCATCAATCACATTGCTGTCTTTTAACAACACAACCCATTTCACCGGACGAACAAATTCGGTACGGCTAGCAGCAGAACGCATGCGTTTTGCGATTGGCAATTGATCCAGAGCATGTTGCAGGATTTGTGGCAGTAAAACGTCCAGACTTTGGCCTTTGACATCTTTCAGGTAGCAGACTTTTTCAACTTTACCGGCTTGGAAAGTAGATACCTGATCAACCGTAATGCCTTGACCGCGCATAAAGCCTTCAAGCGCTTTGGTCGGTTTGCCTTCAGCATCATAAGCCGCTTGCACAGCAGGACCGTCAAAACGTTTTTGCGTATCGGCCTGAGCAGCATCAACGTTGATGATTTTAAGTGCCAGACGACGTGGCGCGGTATAAGCTTCGATTGCATCGAAAGCCAGACCGGCATCTTTTAAGCCTTTCTCAGTTTCAGCTTTTAATGCATCACGTAATTTTTTCAAGCTTTTTGGTGGAAGTTCTTCACAGCCAAGTTCAAATAAAACTGTATGTTTAGACATTATTTGTTCTCCGCTGATTTTTCTGCTTGAGCTGCTTCTGCTTCTACCTGAGCTTTAAGCTGAGCCAGGACTTCGTCACGTAGGTGTGGTTCTGCCATTGGGAAACCAAGTTTCGCACGTGCAGCCACATAGCTGGTCGCGATTGAACGTGCCAGAGTACGCACACGTAAAATATAACGCTGACGTTCAGTCACAGAGATCGCACCACGCGCATCCAGCAGGTTAAAGCTATGAGATGCTTTAATTACTTGCTCATAAGCAGGCAATGGCAGTTCAGCTTCGATTAAACGCGTTGCTTCAGCTTCATAGAAGTCGAACAGTTCGAACATTTTTTCTACTGGTGCGTATTCGAAGTTATAAGTCGATTGTTCTACTTCATTTTGATGGAATACATCGCCATAAGTCACAGTACCGAACTGACCTTTGGTCCAAACCAGATCGTAAACTGAGTCTACACCTTGCAGGTACATTGCTAGACGTTCCAGACCATAAGTGATTTCACCAGTAACTGGGTAGCATTCAACACCACCGACTTGCTGGAAGTAAGTGAACTGAGTCACTTCCATACCGTTTAGCCAAACTTCCCAGCCTAGACCCCACGCGCCCAGTGTTGGAGATTCCCAGTTATCTTCCACGAAACGGATGTCGTGAACTAAAGGATCAATACCGATTGCCTTTAAGGAATCCAGGTACAACTGCTGGATATTGTCCGGGTTTGGCTTAAGCACAACCTGGAACTGGTAGTAGTGTTGCAGACGGTTCGGGTTCTCACCATAACGGCCATCTTTCGGACGGCGTGATGGCTGAACATAAGCGGCATTCCAGGTTTCAGGACCTAGTGCACGAAGGAATGTTGCAGTGTGGAATGTCCCTGCACCCATTTCCATGTCGTAAGGCTGTAACACGACGCAGCCTTGCTCCGCCCAGTAGTTTTGTAAGGCAAGAATTAAGCCTTGGAAGGTATCAATATGCGATATGGCGCGACTCATGGTCATCCACTTAAAATTAGAGAAAAATTGTGCTTGATTATAAGGATTTTACAGGGGAGTGGCAAAGGGTTAATACGCTGAAAATATTTTGGAAAAAATTAAAATGGTCTTCATTCATGCCAGATTTTGCGCGGCTTTGCTGCAATTTTATGCTGGAATAGCAATGGGGTGAGATCTAAAAATCAGGAATAAATCAGATGTATAGCATCCTGGTCACTGAAGCGCGATAAAGTTAAACTGATCTCATACGATTGCGGTCTTAGAATTAGTTTAATCTTCACACAATATAATAATACCTAATAATAAGGAACTTCATGACCACTTACCAAATTCAGTGCCATTTAAAATACAAGATTGTGCAACCTACCGAATTTATTTTTATGGTTCAGGTCGCCCATCATCCCGATCAGAATATTCTCGAAGAACAGCTCACCATGAATATGCCGGTCAAGTGGCATGAATTTCGGGATGCTCAGCATCAAAACCGCCATATCCGGTTGCAACTCGAGCCCTGTGAAGCATTTGAACTGAATTATAGCGCGACAGTTACCCGTCAGCCGTGCATTCCGGTTGATCTGAGGCAAAATCTGAATGAAGTTAAAATTCCAGACCTGCCGGATCAAGTGCTACCTTATTTGCTGGCCAGCCGCTATTGCAATTCAGATTTATTACTTGAAATGGCGAAACGTTCATTTGGCTGGATGACACCCGGCTATACGCGTGTAAAAGCCATTGAACAGTGGATTTATAACAATATTTTTTATGTCTCTGGCTGCTCTGACCAGTTTACGACTGCAACAGATGTACTGGTCCACCGGGCAGGGGTATGCCGTGACTTTGCTCATTTGGGCATTGCGCTGTGCCGTGCTTTGGGCATTCCGGCACGCATGGTGGTCGGTTATGTGGAAATTGAAAAATTTTTACCCGATTTTCATGCCATTTTTGAAGCCTATCTGGAAGGCGGGTGGGTACAGTTTGATCCGACCCGTTTAGCTCCGGTCGACGAGCTGATTCGCATTGGCACCGGGGTAGATGCCGGAGATGTAGCCTTCTCAACCTATTATGGCCAGGTCGAACTGCTCAAAATCGAACCTCTGATTAAACCTGATTCTCATAGCGAAGCTAAGGCTAAAATCACTTGACATGAATTATCTCATTGAAAATTCTATGAGGGATTGAACCGTAAAAGAGAACTAGATGGATGACTGTTGCCTGGAGATAGACTTGGCTTTTTAAACAGCATCCATTTAAGTGTAATTAAAAGATATAAAATGAATACATCTTTAAAGCGACTAGTTTTATAATGCGCAAAATCTGTAAACATTAAAATCAGGCGCGCCGTGTTCCATTCCAATCTCGACTGGCTCAATACCTTAAAACCGAATTTTAAAGTTCTTCCACTCAAAGACCGTTTACTCTGCGGTATTGGGGCACTACTGGGTCTCACGGTATCGTCATTACTGAGTTTATGGATTCTGGGGGATTTTGAAGCCTGGTATATCGCGCCGATGGGGGCGTCATCTGTGCTGCTGTTTGCGGTTCCGGCCAGTCCCTTAGCACAGCCCTGGAATATTCTGGTAGGTAATACTATTGCTGCTGTGGTGGGTGTGACCTGTGCCTTGTTTATTGCCAGTCCGACCGAAGCTTTTAGTCTGGCAGTGGCATTAGCAATCATTTTAATGATGACCACAGATTCCCTGCATCCACCGAGTGGTGCTGTGGCTATTACAGCGGTACTCGGCGGCAATGCGGTGCATGAACTCGGCTATGCTTTTGTTTTCTATCCGGTGCTGCTGAATTCGATTTTATTGATGGTGATTGCGATTGTCTTTAACCGAATGATTGGCAAGCGTTATCCGCAGCAGGCGCAATTAAATACCCGTTCCAAAGATCCGACCCCGACCCAGAAAGTCACCATTCAGCCACAGGATATTCAGGAAGTACTGGATCAGCAAACCGAGCTGCTGGACATTAGTGAATATGACCTGCAAAAGATTATTCTGGAAGCGCAGGACCGAGCCAATGCCCGTGCGGTCAACCAGTTTACCTGTCAGGACATTATGACCAAAGACGTGGTGACCCTGCATGCCAATGATGATATTCAGCATGCACTGGACAAGTTTAAGCAAATGAACCTGATGAGCCTGCCAGTGGTTAATGCGGAAGGCAAGCTGGTGGGAACGCTGGCCATGTATCAGGTGGTAGAATGGTTTAAACGTGCTGCAGATGTGCGCAGCAGCTGGGAACATCAGGTCAAACATATTATGACCCGCAAGGTAGTTACTGTGCAGCCATTACAGCCGATTCAGGATCTGGTGCCCTATTTTGTGGAGCGTTCCTTTAACTATATTCCGGTGGTGAGTGAACAGCGTCTGGTCGGAATTATTAGCCGCGCAGATATCATCGCTGCCCTGAATC
Source organism: Acinetobacter sp. YZS-X1-1 (assembly GCF_000804305.1). Lineage (NCBI taxonomy): Bacteria > Pseudomonadati > Pseudomonadota > Gammaproteobacteria > Moraxellales > Moraxellaceae > Acinetobacter > Acinetobacter sp. YZS-X1-1. The sequence goes on from NZ_JWHB01000002.1 coordinate 26,004, forward strand.
AGGAACTGAACCATTTTAAAATGAGAACTTAAGAACTCTTATATAAATAATTCTGAAAAAAGCACCCTTGGGTGCTTTTTTATTTGGAATCTGGATTTATCTCAACTTAGATAAAGAACCAGTAAATAAACAGGGAAACCAAGAAAATACACATGATATTCAGGACAAAGCCGACTTTCATCATTTCACTTTGCTGAATATGACCAGTCCCAAATACAATGGCATTCGGTGGTGTCGCCACAGGTAGCATAAAGGCACAAGAAGCACCGATCCCGATCACAATCACCAGAATCTCTTTAGGCATACCCATCTGGTCGGCAATGGCGGCAAAGACCGGAACCAGTAAGGCAGCCGAGGCAGTATTACTGGTAAATTCAGTCAGGAAGATGATGAAGGTTGCCACCACAAAGATAATCATGAGAGGAGAGGAGTCACCGAAAGCATTCGCCAGCGTCTGACCTAAGACCAGAGAACTCCCTGAATCCTTCAAGACAGCACTTAAGGTCAAGCCGCCACCAAACAGGTAGAGCACACCCCAATCGGTATTTTCAGCAACCTGTTTCCATGTAGCCGTACCCAGAATCACTACCATGCAGGCCGCCAGAATCGCGATCCAGGTATCGGGCTGTGTAATGCCGAAATTTTCAGTCAATTTTTTACTGAAAATCCAGGCAGTCGCGGTACAAAGGAATAAAATCATGGTGGCAATACGGGTCGTAGTCCAGGGAATATTTTCAGTGACAAAATTCACCTTATGATTCAGTTTTGGACGTAGCACCAGATACAGGCTTACTAACATTGCCGGCAGGATAATGAACATCATCGGCAGGCCAACTTTCATCCAGTCGGCGAAGTCATAACCGAGGGCTTTGGCTGCAATCGCATTTGGTGGAGAACCAACGATAGTGCCCAAGCCACCAATACTGGCCGAATAGGCAATCCCGAGCAGAATAAACACAAAGGTTTTACGATCTTTTTCAACATCCAGATGCGAAAGTAAACCCAGCGCTAGGGGCAACATCATGGCTGCGGTGGCGGTATTGGAAATCCACATCGACAGTGCAGCAGTCACTAAAAATATGGCCAGTACCGAAGCACCAAGATGTCCACCGGAGAGCGAGATAATCCATGTGGCAATTTTCTTATCCAGTTTCTGGATATGCAGCGCTGAGGCCAGGGCAAAACCACCAAAGAACAAAAAGATGGTGGGGTCTGCGAAAGTGGTGAGTGCTGCCTGTGTAGTAATTGGCTCCAATTCATCGCCTTTGGCCATGGGCATGGCGAGGACGACTGCCAGTATAGGTACCAGCAGGGCAGTAATGGTGATGTGAATCGCTTCGGTCAGCCATAAAATGGCGATAAAGGTCAGTAGGGCCAATCCCTTATTGGCATTTTCGTCATAAGGTAAAATATGATACAAGCCATAAGAGACCACTGCAGCGATCACAATTAAAATCCAGCCCTTTCGAATTCCTTTCGGCATGGCATCAGTCGGGGTGCGTAAAGGGTCATTCATACAACCTCCTTGCTCAACTTTTTTATTTAAAAGCGTTTTTGAAATTCTTATAAAAGTAAATATGTGGTTTGATTAGAAAAGATATTATTTAAACAGTATAGTAGAGTGTTGTAATAATCCCACACTTTGCCAAAGTGCGTAAATCCCCAGTCCAAATAGAAAAAACAGCACCAGATATTTGAAATGTTGCTGGGAAAGTCGATGACGTATTTTCCCCCCTAACCAGACACCGATGAGAGCAAATAACGTGATTCCAAGCAGGATATGTCGCTGATGGGTTTGCAAAGAAATGAGAATCGGGAAGAGTAAGGTCAACTGCACCAGTTTGCTGGCAATAAAGTTAAGATTACTGATGATGACGATATCAGTTTTGGAGAGCTGACAGCTAAGCAGATACATCATCAGGAAGGGTGCCATGGCATTGGTTGCACCTCCAATCATGCCGGCCAGTAAACCGAATCCCAGCATACTAAGCTGACTGCTACTGACTCGAAGCGGAGTAGAGCGTAACTGATCCAGTACATAGAAAATAATCACCAGACCCAGTAATAATTTAAGATAACCTTCATTGATCCAAATGAGTAATTTGACCCCCAGCACACTACCGACCAGACTGCTGAGCATAAGTGGCCAATAGCGTGAGACATAATAGCGAATGCTCTGCAACAGGCTATATTTTGGATCGCTATTGAGCATCCAAAGGTTCAGTAACAGGCAGGGGAGAATCACCAAGGTGACTGCTGTACTTAAGGCATATTCACTGGATAAGGCAGCCGTACTTAGCATAGGAAAGCCAAAACCACTGACCCCATGCAGTAATGCCGCGATCGCACACAGCCAAAGTACAACCCATTCTGCCTGCGTCATCTGAAATCCATTTCAAGTAGAAAGTATCAACTTATCCTGAATAGGCGAGCAGGGTAAAGCGTAAAATAGTAATAAGACCAAAACCTAAAAATCAGGCAAAAAAAAACCACGATCTTTTGGGGGAAGGACCGTGGCATAAAAATTTCACCATATGAATATTTAGGTGAAAGAGGAAACGATTTTATCGGTAGTCTTTATCCTGATTCACGGTACGCACAGGACGTTCATAATCAGTTCTGCTCGCAGCATAATCAGGCATAGAATTCTTTTTTGGCATCACTAACCATAGAACCAGATAAACTAAGATACCCGGGAAAGCAGCACTCATGACCGAAATAATCACGAAGATCAAGCGTAATAAATTTGCGTTCCAACCAAAACGTTCAGCAATACCACCCATTACACCTGCAATCATGTTTGAGCGGTTAGAGCGATATAAACCAACATTGGCCATCCAAGTCTCCTGATAGAAAAAAATAAGATTGAGTCTAAAAAATGACTCATATTTATAAGAATGGAGTTTTATCTGAATTTTTAAAGTATCTATTGAAAATAAATTCGTTAAGTAATGTTACGGGAGATTAAATAATCCTTAAAAAATCACTAAGATCATAAAAATTCCATTGAATTCATTATTAAAACTTATAAGTTTTCAGTGAGTCGTCTGCCTATATAGATGTGCACCCCTTCAGGTATATTTTTAAAATGAAATCGAATGTATCGCATCATTTAAGTGGTTTATGCCGGCTTGGATTTGTGCTGGGAAGTGTTGCAGGACTGATTGCCTGTGATGATCATCAAAGCAAACCCTTACCTGATACTACGAAAACTTTGGCACAAGATGGCGTAGTCATCTCCGCCGCCAATGAAAGTTATGACACCCGTAATGCTAAATCGCTCACCCAGACTGCAACCTATAATGCATTGCCTGTAGAACCAAATGTCGATCCTAAACCTGTACCGGATTATGCCAAAAGCTATGTCGGGCGTTATCTTACCCAGATTGATTGTGACGGGCGGTTTGCGCCTTGTACGGAAGGGAAGTCGGTATTTATTTTGACTTTATTGCCAGATGGTACAGTGCATCGCAGTATCGTGCATTATGGCAAAGTCTTTGTGAATAATTCCAGACGGGTTCAGACCGAAAGCAATATGACCTATCGTAAGGACCGCTGGACGATTAATCCGGAACAAACTGAACTGATCGTGGACCGTAAAGAAGGAGCAAAGTTCTACTATATGATTAAAAGCCCAACGCATCTGGTCATGAATCTGGAAAAAATTTATGACGAAAAGGAACGGACAAACCAGCAATTATTTGATCAGGGTTATCCTGCGCCTTCTAAAGCGTATGAACTGGTCAAAGATTCTGAATTTAAAATCACTGAATAAAAGCGATAAGGTTTCTAAAGAATTTAAAAACAGCATAAATGAAAATGACGATTTTAAAATTGTCAGGATGAATTGCGCTTAAATAAAAAGAATGAACTGAATAATATAGAAATATTATAAGAATATTGAAAGAAGAAGATAGATATAGAGGGGAGAATGGTGGGCCGTCCGCGACTCGAACGCGGGACCAATGGATTAAAAGTCCACTGCTCTACCAACTGAGCTAACGGCCCATTCGGGTAATCAAAGCTACTTTGATTGAATTTTCTAAAAAGAGATTTTAGAAATGATGGTGGGCCGTCCGCGACTCGAACGCGGGACCAATGGATTAAAAGTCCACTGCTCTACCAACTGAGCTAACGGCCCATCAGGGGATATCAAATTTAATGGTGGGCCGTCCGCGACTCGAACGCGGGACCAATGGATTAAAAGTCCACTGCTCTACCAACTGAGCTAACGGCCCTGAACCAACAATTAAGCAAGACTTAATTGTGCAGTGCAAGAGAAACTAAAAAATTTCTGAAAGCACCACTTTGTTTGATGGAGCGTATTGTAGCAAGATCTCATTGCAGCGCAAGTAAAAAATAACAAAGTTGCCTATGTTTGATTATAAATACAACAATTCTGCTTTATCTAAACAAAAAATAGGCAACTTCGGCACTTAGAAGCGATATTGATAGGCTTGAATGTTCTCAAAAATTTCTTGAGTCAGCTCACAATACGCATCGCTCCCTGGCAATAAAACCAGCAGGCGTTCATCGGTCTTGTTTGGATCAAAAGCCTGTTCTTTCAGTTTGTTTTTCTGATACTTGAAGGTACCGGTCGTTTCTACTTGCTTTTGAATGCGTAGAAAAACCGGAACTGCATATGTAGGCAGACAACGTTTAAAGGTGCTGACCATATTTTTCAGGTCTTGCTCATTTAGGGTGCTTCCCGATTGCAGGGTAATTGCAGCCATGCCTGCACGGCCATTTGTATTCGGAATTTCTACGCCATAAACCACAGCTTCGATAATTTTGTCATACTCGGTCAGCATGTTTTCGACTTCAGTCGTTGAAACATTTTCACCTTTCCAGCGAAAGGTATCACCGAGACGGTCGACAAACTGAGCATGACGGAAACCGATATTACGCACCAGATCGCCCGTATTGAAGTAGGAATCACCTTTGCTGAACACGTCATGCATGGTGACCGCCTTGTTCTTTTCCGGATCGGTATAGCCATCGAAAGGGGAGCGGCGGGTAATTTTACCAATCAATAAACCGGTTTCACCTTTTTTTACTCGTTTGCAGCGGCCTTTGGCATCACGCACAAGCTCATTTTTATCTTTGTCAAATTCGATAATGGCATAAGGCGTTGGTGAGAAACCGACAGTATTGTCAAAGTTAAAGACATTGCTGAAACCGACATTACCTTCACTGGAGGCATACAGTTCCAGTACTTCCTTGATGCCAAAACGGGATTTGAATTTATCCCAGATGTTCGGGCGCATGCCATTACCAATCATCTTGGTAACGCGATGGCCTTTTTCCAGTTCAGACGGTGGTGCATCCATCAGGTAGCGGCAAAGTTCACCGACATAACCAATCGCAGAAGCATCGAACTTTTTGACATCTTTCCAGAAGGAAGAGGTGGAGAATTTACGGCGGATGGCAAAAGTACTGCTTCCGGCAATCACCCCACACCAGCACACCACAATGCCTGTCGCATGATAAAGCGGCAGGGTGCAGTACATCACATCATCTTTATTCAGGTTCAGAACATGACCATAGGTGCCATAGGCGAGTGTCCAGCGGCTATTGGTAAAGACCACCGCTTTAGGTAAGCCAGTAGTACCTGAAGTATAGATATAGAACAGGCCGTCTTTACCCTGTACCGAATGTGTGGTCGGTGTATTGAATTTAGGGAACTGGTCAATCTGCTCTGCCAGGTTAATAAAACCTTCAGGTGCCTGTCCGGCATTTTCTTGTGTGTTCTGATCGGCAAACCAGTGAAAACGGTCAGCGGCAATATTAAGATCATGATGGATTTCATCAACCGCAGCACGGCACTCTTCACCGACAATGACTGCAATCGGTTTCACCAGATTAATACTATGTGTCAGGACTTTGCCGACCTGAGAAGTATTCACCAGCGCAATCGTGATGCCCAGCTTGGCTAGACCAATCACGCTGGCAATAAACTCCGGACGGTTCTCGACCATCACGGCCACCACATCACCTTTCTGTGCACCGAGAGAGAGGTAGAAATGTGCGATCTGGTTCGCCCAGCCATTTAGGTGAGCATAGGTATAGGACTGATCCTCAAAACGTAATGCAATACCTTCAGGATTACGCTGTGTTGCTTTTTCAAAAGCTAAACCCAGGCCTGCGGGCGTATTGGGAGTACGTAAATAAGCCTGTCGCAGTCCGTTCAGCAGATTAGGGACCTTACTGATGAAGGCAGGGATTTTGGCTGCGACATCTGCAATGCCAATAAGATCGGGTTGGTTCGTCTGGGTCATGGGCGTCCTATTATTTTTCGTATCCAATGCGTTTAATTTATATGCAATAAACGGATGATAGCCATCTTTTAGCGTGTTGAAACTAGAGTAATCAACCTATTCTGACAAAATCTAGCAAAAAAAACCTAGCCACCGAAATGACTAGGTTTTTTTAGTTAACTGCAATTGGGTGAATTATGACTCAGTTGCAGTATTGGTTTTTTTCGGTGGACGGCCACGTGGACGACGTGGGCGGGCAGCCGGTTTTTCAGCTTTTGCTACAGTTTCTTCAGCTTTATCGGCTTCCGGAGTTTCAGTAGGCGCAACTTCGTTTTCTGCTGGAGTTGCTTCAGCTGTAGCCGTTTCAGTGGCTTCTTCAGCTGGAACCTGTTCAGCGTTCGCAGTTTCTACAGGCGCTTTAGCAGCTGGCTCAGGAGTTTGAGTCGCTTCAGTTGTATCAGCACTTTCTACTGCGGCTACCGGAGCTTCAGCAGGTGCAGCTTCAGTATTTTCAGCTTTCGCCTCTTCCGCTGGAGCCGTTGCTTCTGCAGCAGGTTCAGCCGCAGTAGATTCTGCTTCAGCTTGTGCTTGCTGTTTAGCCTGCTGTAATGCTTGCTCGGCAGCCAGTTTAGCGAGACGACGACGCTCACGTGGATCATTCGCCACACGTTTCTCTGAAACCGGTGCAGGCGGAGTTAAATCCAGCACAGGTGCAGGTTCTGCTTCAGGTTGTGCTTTGCTGACTTCTACATCACGAGTTACAGGTTTTTTCTCTGTGGTCGCGGTCGAAACCGTTGCTAAAGTCGCATTATATTCCTGCGTGAACTTTTGCAATGCGCGGTTAAACGTTGGCAACAGACCAAACTGTTCAATCAGGACTGAACAGTCTTCGCCATAAACATGGCGAATCAGACTGCCAATGGTGTATTGGCCAAGTGTTGGCACCTGTGATGGTGTGAATTGCTGAGTTTTCGCCTGTTGGCCTTGTGCAGCACGGCGGCGGTCACGACGACGTTGACGTGGGTCATTGCTGGCACGCTGTTTTGATGATGACTGAGCTTCCGGTGCTTTCTCTGCAGGAGCAGATGCAGTCACTTCAGCCAGGAACTCTTTCGCAGCTGGCGCTTCTACAGGAGCATCGGCAGGGGCAGTCACTTCAACAGCAGGTTTTGCAACTGGAGCAGTGTCATTCAATGCCACAATTTCGCTTTTCGCCTCGTCAATATTTACCACCATTGCTGTTGGCATCACTTCTTTACGAGGAGCATCGACCAGTTCTACACGCACTTGCTTTTCATTGACTGCTGGAGCTTCAACGGCAGCAGGTGCTTGAGGTACAGCTTGCTCATTCAGAACACTTGGATCGCGGTGGCGATTTGGACGTTCTGGACGTTGCTGGTTGCGACGGTCACGACGTGGCACGTTTTGCTGTTGCTCATTGCCGTGAGTATCGCTTTGCTGTGCAGACTCGTTGTGGTGCTGACGGCGAGAGTTGCGTTTGTTTTCACGCGCTTCCTGACGAGAAACCTGAACCACTTCTTCATGTATCTGATGTTGTGATACATTATCAGACTGCGCCTGTTCACGTGGCTCTTTGTGCTTGTTGCTACGTGCTTTTTTGTTATGACGCTGTGATTTCTCTTCACGTTCAGTTTTTTCAGACTGATCACGCTCTGGTTTATGGGCTACGGTCGATGGCGCCAGATAAGCATTACCGGTAGTTGCCGGTACTGCAACAGCTGCTGGCTGTGCATGTACTGCTGGTGTTACAGGAGCAACCTGGCCGAACTGACCACGACTCACTGCCCCTCCATTCACCATCTGTTCGATGGCAGCAGCAGCATTGTTCGCTGTGCGAGACTGATCAACAGTAGTTGCCTGTTTTTGTACAAACAGGTTTTCTAACCATGCACATGGGCTGGCTGCAGGTGCTGCAACTTGAGCAGATGCCTGTTGTGCAACAGGTGCTTGCTGTACGTTTTGCTGATTTTGGTTATTGCGGCGTTTATTGTTTTTGCCGTTGTTTTGCTGCTGAGCAGGTGCTGGTGCAGCAGTATGCGTATGTTCTTCTTCTAAATGCCACTCAGAAGACTCATAACCCAGTTCTTTTTCGCTTGAACGGGTTGCTTCAGTACGCTCGTAACTGGTTGGTGCGAAACCTTCAGGGTTATACGAAATTTCGTAGTGAGGCGTTTCCAGGTGTGGATGTGGAAGTACAGTTACGCGTGTATTTGAAGTTTGTTCCAGATATACCAGGCTGTGACGTTTTTCATTCAGCATGAATGCTGCAATTTCTACTGGTACTTCAACCTGAACTTCACCATGGCGTTCACGAAGGGCGATTTCTTCCACTTTACGCATGATTGAAAGTGAAAGAGAACGCAGGTCACGTACCATACCCGTACCATGACAGCGTGGGCAGACATAACCAGTCGCTTCTTCTAATGATGGACGCAGACGTTGACGACTCATTTCCATCAGGCCGAAACGAGACAGTTGGCCAAACTGGATACGTGCGCGGTCGCTTTGAGTCGCTTCACGTAGTTTCGCTTCTACCATACGCTGGTTGCGATCTTTGGTCATGTCGATGAAGTCGATAACAACTAAGCCACCGATATCACGTAAACGTAATTGACGAGCAATTTCTTCAGCAGCTTCAAGGTTGGTATTTAACGCTGTATCTTCAACGTCCTGACCACGAGTTGATTTTGCTGAGTTAATATCGATTGAAACTAAAGCTTCAGTTTGGTCGATCACGATCGAACCACCTGAAGGCAGTTTTACTTCACGTTCATAAGCAGTCTGGATTTGGCTTTCGATACCGAAATGCGCAAACAAAGGCTCATTCAATGTATAAGTTTTCAGCTTATCTAACTGAAGCGGCATTACTGCTTTAACAAAGTTATATGCTTCGTTATAGGCTTGCTCAGAATCAATCAGGATTTCTGCTACATCATCACGCAGGTAATCACGGATCGCACGAGTTACCACACCTGCTTCCTGATGGACTAGCATAGGTGATGGGCCTGAATTTGCAGTGCTTTGAATTTGTGCCCAAAGGTCTAGTAAATGTTGCAGATCAAGCTGTAGTTCTTCTTGAGAACGGCCAATGCCTGCGGTACGAACAATGACGCTCATACCACGTGGCACGTTTAAAGAAGCCAGCATTTCTTTCAGTTCTTCACGTACTGAACCGGAAATCTGACGGCTGATACCGCCACCTTTCGGGTTGTTTGGCATCAGAACCAGATAACGACCAGCTAAAGAGATGAAAGTTGAAAGGGCAGCGCCTTTATTGCCGCGCTCTTCTTTTTCCACCTGAACCAGAAGTTCAGTGCCTTCAGTAATCAGTTCACGGATATTTGAAGTTTGACGAGGATCGGCTTTGTAGTAAGAGTTTGCGATTTCACGCATAGACAGGAAGCCTTGGCGACCTGCGCCGTATTCAACGAATACAGCTTCTAAAGAAGGTTCAACGCGAGTTACGTGACCTTTATAGATATTAGATTTTTTTTGTTCACGGGTACGATTCTCTAAATCGAAATCGTAAAGACGCTGACCAGTGACAAGTGCAACGCGAATTTCTTCGGCATGTGTTGCATTAATCAACATACGTTTCATGGGTGTAACACCTTATAGTGATACACAGCAAAAAATCGCTATTCACGTAGCGAACATCACACATCACGGATCAATGGCCCAGATCTCCAATGAGTTTCATTGTGGTCTGAGTCTTTTATTCCCGGCGTCTACTTGAATATAGATCAGCTTCGGTATTTTGATTCACGTATTGATGATGGCAATACGGCTTCAATCTTTAAACGATTAAAGTCACCTGAACGTTTCACTGGCGGACAAGCGGTGCATTAGATGTGAGTAACTTTCACTGTCACATTGCTCGAAGATCATCCCTTCTTTATAGAAAGTGTCTTGATACGGAATTGTCGTCGTATCTTTACAAACTGTGCAGATCCAATGCATCAAACGCTGTAGCCTGAAGTCGTCTTCAGGGTGCGACTAATCTGATGTGTATCAGTTTACGTTTAAAAACCAACTAGGTTGGCGACATATTTTTTCAGACAAACTGATTTATGTACCTGAGGTACAATTAAACGCAACAGTTTGCTTTGTTTGCCGATATAATAAGCCTTCGGCGTCGGCATAATTCTTTTGGGACCTTCCCGTATCATGTGAGTCTTTAATTGAATAATCAAGTTCAGAGAAATCTGAAATGCTTCAACTTTTACTCACAAACGATGGTTTCCGTGCGCTGACTATACCAAACCTTGCATCATCTGCCTATGGGCTAAGCTTATGTTTCTTGTGTAAAGCATAACCTAAGTGATCATTTTTTAATCAATTTTAGTATTTTTGGGTCATAGTAACTGTATGAATTCTACACAACAATGGCAAAGCGTCACTTGGTTTGAAGTGGATGAACATCAAGATGGACAGCGAATCGATAATTTCCTGTTCAGTCGTCTGAAAGGGGTGCCTAAAAGTCGGATTTATCGTCTGATTCGTGAAGGACAGGTTCGCGTCAATAAAAAACGCATTAAGGCCGAAACCAAACTGGCGATTGGCGACCAGATTCGTGTGGCACCGATTCGTTATGAGCAAAAAGATGAATCAGAAGCGCCGATTTCGGACAAGGTGGCTCAAGGTCTTCTGTCCCGTGTGGTATATGAAGATGAAGGCTTGATGGTCGTCAACAAGCCATCTGGAATTGCCGTGCATGGTGGTAGCGGTGTGGCATATGGTCTGATTGAAGGTTTGCGTGCTGCAACCGGTAAAAAATACCTGGAACTGATTCACCGTATTGACCGTGACACCTCTGGTCTGGTGATGATCTCGAAAAAGCGTAGTACCTTAAAAACGCTACAAGATTTATTACGTGAACATAAAATTAAAAAAACTTATGCCGCTGTCGTGAAAGGACAGGTAACGCTAGATAAACAACTCATTGACGCGCCTTTACACCGTTATGAACTTTCTAATGGTGAGCGTCGTGTACGTGTCTCTAAAGAAGGCAAAGAGTCTAAAACCCAGTGGAATGTAGCAGAGCGTTTTATGCATGCGACACTCGTGTATGCTTCTCCATTGTCTGGTCGTACCCATCAGATTCGTGTACATGGTCTCAGCATCGGTCATCCGCTGGTAGGCGATGAGAAATATGGTCACGAGACTGAATATCGTGGGCCAAAGCCACGCCGCTTATGTCTGCATGCGATGCGTCTGGAAATTCCGGGTTATCCGACCATTGAAGCGCCTTTGCCTGAAGATATGCAGAGTCTTGTGGCTCAGCTTCGTGCGCAAAAGGCGGATAAGGTGGTAACGCCTGCGGAAGATGACGAGTAATTTTTAGCTTTTAAGTTAACCCTCTCCCTGAGCAGTACTGCTGCGCAAGTCTCCTTTCTTGCACGAATTTTAAAAGCAATGCTTTAAAATTCGCTCAGGAGAGGGAACGTTGAGTTCGCATGTGCTAGTGATAAGTCAAAATAGCTAAGAATTTATCTTTATTATTTAGTTACTGTACGTTGTTCAGTAATGAATTCTCCCTCTCCTTTTAGGAGAGGGCTGGGGTGAGGTAAAAGTAAAGCACAGCCGAGTTTTGTAGTTATAAAATCAAATTTTATCGCGTAGGCAGTGTTTTACTTTTGAGGGGGGCAAAAGTAACAAAACCCCTTCTGTTGATCTGATGGCACCTCCCTATGCCACAGATCAACGGCGACATCCATGTCGCCATTGGATAGCCAATAGCTGTTGTGATATCACAATAAAAGTTATTTTGTGATGAAACTCGCCCTCCTTTGAAAAAGGAGGATCGGGGTAGATTAACACTGAATCAAATACTAGGAACCTTATATGAATTCACCTGTAAAATTGGTCATTTTTGATTGGGATGGCACTTTATTTGATTCAGTGGGGCAGATCGTCTCGAGCCTGCAGTTTGCCGCACAACAGTTTCAGCAACCGCTGACCGATGCCGATGCGAAAAGCATTATCGGATTAGGTTTGCCGGAAGTCGCACAGCGACTATTCCCAACTGTACCAGAATTACATGCGGATATTTTGCAGGCCTATTCGGAACATTATGTGGCGAATTCTGTTGAAGATGCCTGGTTTGAGGGCGTGTCTGAAATGCTCTATGCATTAAAGGATGAAGGCATTAAATTAGCAGTCGCTACCGGTAAAAGTCGTAAAGGTTTAGACCGAGTACTCAAACAAACGAATAGCCTGGAACTATTCCATGCCACTCGTGCTGCCAGTGAAACCCGCTCTAAACCCGATCCTTTAATGCTGGCTGAAATTCTGGCTGAAACTGGTATTAGTGCGCATGAAGCGATTATGGTCGGTGACACTTCTTATGATCTGGAAATGGCGATGAATATTGCCATGCCAAGTGTGGGTGTGGCTTATGGCGTGCATACACCGGAAACCTTGGCGCAGTTTAATCCACTGTCGATTGTGAATGATGTCAGCAGTTTGCATGACTTTTTATTGGCTAAAGTCCAATGGAAAGAAGCCATTTAATTCAGTATCTTAGTCATTATCCAAGATCCAGCATTTTCTGAAATAGAAGATGCGGATCAATGCGGTAGATTTGAACAACTGGTCTTATCTTTTAGTCTAAAGTTGTGATTATAGTAGTTTTGTTCTGTCATGATTGTTGAGTTATTTAGTTGGATATAACTTAATTCATAATTATAAGATTATGTTTTTAATTGATTTTTATAAATTTAATTTATAGATAATAGCTATTGCAAAAAATAAAATAACTATTGGCATTCACGTCATATTTTTCCCATCCTAAAACTGTTTATTCATATGCCCGTACTAGGCGCAATTGTTTATTGGAATGATCGAAATGATCAGGTCAGAACATTTTGCCTGTCTTAGTTCTCGGCATAAGCCTCATTTTTGCAGTTTAAGGAAACATTGATGTCGAATTCTGCTGTTGTTGAATCAGTTGCACAAGCATTACGTACTGCTGAACTCTCAAAAACTGCGATCGCACCGATTCGCCCGGAACTTGGTGGTGAAAGTGCTGACGTAGATATTGCCTATGCCGTTCAGGAAGTAAATACCGAGCGTGCTCTGGCGGAAGGTCGCCGTCTGGTAGGTCGTAAAATTGGTTTGACATCGAAAGTGGTTCAAGCACAGCTTGGCGTAGATCAGCCTGACTTCGGTATGTTGTTTGCCGACATGGCCTATGGCGATGGTGAAGCAATCCCTGCAGGTTTGCTGATTCAACCGAAAGTTGAAGCTGAAATTGCATTGGTCATCAAAGAAGACCTGACTAAGGCAAAACACACGTATGCAGACATCATCAGTGCAACTGACTATGCACTTCCTGCTGTAGAAGTGGTCGATAGCCGCATCGAAAACTGGAAAATCAGCCTGATTGATACCGTAGCTGATAACGCATCTTCTGCTGCATTCGTTCTGGGCTCTAAGCCGGTCAAACTGGAAAACCTTGATCTTGTGAACTGCAAGATGGTCATGACACGTGGCGACGAAATCGTTTCTCAAGGCGTGGGTAAAGCATGTCTGGCAAATCCATTAAATGCTGCGGTATGGCTGGCTGATGAAATGGTACGCCGTGGCCGTCCATTATTAAAAGGCGACATTATTTTGACTGGTGCTTTAGGTCCAATGGTCGTGGCTCAGCCGGGCGATGAATTCAAAGTTGAAATTGAAGGCTTTGGTTCAGTAACAGCTGCTTTTGCTGCTGAATAAGGGAATACAAGAGAGTACATTCATGAAAAAGATTAAATGTGCATTGATCGGTCCAGGTAACATTGGTACTGATTTGCTTTATAAACTGCAACGCAGCGAATGGTTAGAACCAGTATGGATGGTGGGGATTGACCCGACTTCTGAAGGTCTGGCGCGTGCAGCGAAAATGGGTCTAAAAACCACGGCTGAAGGAGTAGACGGTTTGCTTCCTCATGTCGTTGAAGATGACATCAAAATCGCATTCGATGCAACTTCTGCTTATGTACACGCTGAAAACAGCCGTAAGCTGAACGAGCTTGGCGTGTTGATGATTGACTTGACTCCAGCTGCAATCGGTCCTTACTGCGTACCACCTGTCAACCTTGAAGCATTGCTTGAACAAGGCGAAGTGCCAAACGTTAACATGGTGACTTGTGGCGGTCAGGCAACTATTCCTATGGTTGCTGCGATTTCTCGCGTTCAGCCTGTGAACTATGGCGAAATTATCGCGACTGTATCTACTAAATCAGTCGGTCCTGGTACGCGTAAAAACATCGACGAATTCACCCGTACTACTGCTGGTGCGATTGAGAAAGTGGGTGGCGCGAAACAAGGTAAAGCGATCATCATTATTAACCCTGCTGAGCCACCACTGATGATGCGTGACACTGTTCACTGTCTAGTAGAAGGTGAGCCAGATCAGGCAGCGATCACTGAATCTGTACATGCGATGATTAAAGAAGTTCAAAAATACGTACCGGGTTACAAACTGGTGAACGGTCCAGTATTTGATGGCAACCGTATATCAATCTTCCTTGAAGTTGAAGGTCTGGGTGACTTCCTGCCTAAATATGCAGGTAACCTCGACATTATGACTGCAGCAGCTGCACGTACCGCAGAAATGTTTGCAGAATGTGTTTTAAATGCAGTTGAAGCTTAAGGAGCACCTTCATGTCTAAGATTATTATTAATGATATGACTTTACGTGATGGTATGCATCCGATGCGCCATCAAACTACACCTGAGCAAATGGTTGCGATCGCAACTGCGCTGGATGATGCAGGTGTACCACTGATCGAAGTCACACATGGTGACGGCCTTGGCGGTAACTCTGTAAACTACGGTTTCGCAGCTGCAACTGATGAAGAATACCTGAAAGCAGTTATTCCAAACCTGAAACAAGCTAAAGTTTCTGCGCTGTTGCTTCCTGGTATTGGTACGGTTGATCACCTGAAAATGGCGCATGATGTAGGTGTAGCAACCATCCGTGTTGCAACTCACTCTACTGAAGCAGATGTTTCTGAACAGCATATTACTGCTGCGCGTAAACTGGGCATGGACACTGTGGGCTTCCTGATGATGGCTCACATGGCAACACCTGAAAAATTACTTGAAGAAGCACAAAAAATGGTGTCATACGGTGCTAACTGTATCTATGTGACTGACTCTGCGGGTTACATGCTTCCGCAAGACGTGACTGACCGTGTAGGTATCTTACGTGCTAACCTGGGTTCAGACATCGAAATTGGTTTCCACGGTCACCATAACCTGGGTATGGGTGTTGCCAACTCTGTTTCTGCTGTACAAGCAGGTGCAACACGTGTTGACTTGGCATCAGCTGGTCTAGGTGCTGGTGCGGGTAATACTCCACTTGAACTGTTTGTTGCGGTTGCAAACCGTATGCAAATGGAAACTGGTGTTGACCTGTTTAAAGTACAAGACGTTGCAGAAGATCTGATCATTCCAATGATGACTCATCAGATCCGTGCTGACCGTGATGCTGCAACTTTAGGTTATGCGGGTGTTTATTCTTCATTTCTATTGTTCGCTAAACGTGCTGAAGCAAAATATGGCGTATCTGCTCGTGAAATTCTGCTTGAGCTTGGTCGTCGTGGTACCGTTGGTGGTCAGGAAGATATGATTGAAGATTTAGCATGGACTATGTCTAAAGCGAAAGAGCTTCAAGCATAATAGTTAAAAGCTAAATTTTAAAAAAAGCGTCCGAAAGGGCGCTTTTTTTATTTATTTGAATAAAATGAATAAGATATTAAAACGATGGAATAAGATATTTTAATTATTACTATTTATTTTAAGAAAATAATCACGCACATTTCCTTAAACATAAAAACGATAAATAAAAAGTTATTTTTAAATAATAAAAAATAATAGCTGTTTATATAATAGAAAACATGGATTTATATTGATTATCTGGTTAATTTTTTATTTTAGTTAATTGTTTATAAATATAAGTCTTTTTCAAATTTCAGCATACTTATTCTATCTATAGAGATTAATAGAAAAATTTTAATACTGTAGTCGGATTTTTAAAAAAACTGGAGTTGAGCATGATAGCGGCATAGCTTAATTTGATTACTAGGAATAAGCCATGCGTCGTCAAAACTTATGGATAGCAATGCTTGCTGCAACAGCAAGTTTAGGAACAACTGCAGCGAATGCAGATTTTATTGACGATAGTAATGTCCAGCTTAAATTTAAAAACTTTTATCTAGATCGTCAGTATCAAGATGATTTTTCTTCACGTAATAGGGGTTCTTGGTCTCAAGGCGTGACTTTGGATGCCAAATCAGGCTATCACGATATCGGTGGTGGGATGCAGGTTGGTGCAGATGTTCTGGTTCAACATGCAGTTAAACTTAAAGGCCGTGATCAAAATCCGGATTGGGTGTTACCTCACGATGGCAAAGAGTCTAAAGATCATTTTGGTAAAGTTGGCGCAACCTTAAAAGCTAAAGTGTCTGAGACTGAGCTGAAAGTGGGTGAGTTATTGCCTGTATCTCCAGTACTGGTATTTGATCCATCCCGTCAGCTCATCACTACTTATAGCGGTGCATGTTTAGAATCTAAAGAGATTAAAGATACCAAACTGACTTTGGCGTATGTCGACAAGATTAACAACCGTTATGACAATCAATTTCGTGACTTAACATTGTTTGCGCCTGCGAAAGGTAAAAATTATTACGATAATGGGGAAGCATCTGATGGTATGTGGATTGCCGGTGTAGATCATCAGTTCACGCCCCAAATTGGTGGTAGCTACTGGTATGCAGATGTTCAAGATATCTACCAACAGCATTACTTGGGTGTGAATTACAAAACTGCGCTAGGCGAAAAAACCAAATTAGATAGCCATGTGCGTTATTTTGATAACTCGGAGTCAGGTGACAAACTGTATGGTGAGATTGATAATCAGGCACTGTCAGTAGGGGCAAAAGTTAATCATGGTGCGCATACTGTAGGTCTGGGTTATCAACAAATGTTTGGTGATACTGCATTTCCAACACTTGGCGGCTGGGTGCCACAGCCTTATCTGGTGAACTGGGGCGTTGCAACCTTTACTGCACCAGAAGAAAAGTCATGGAATGTTTCTTATGGCTATGACTTCTCTGAAATGGGTGCCAAAGGCTTAAACGCAACTGCAGTTTATTTCAAAGGTTATGATGCTAAATCAGGTGATCAAAACTTCAATACTGATGAGCTAAATCTGATTGCGAATTACACTGTTCCAGAGGGTAAGTTAAAAGGTTTAGGCATCCAAGCGATGTATATTGATGTAAATTTTGCAAATCCTACTAAACCAGATCTTCAGGAATACCGCGTAGCGACGATTTATACCCATAAATTCTAAGTTAAGCGCATTTTAAGGGCAGTCAGTATTCTGACTGCTTTTTTTTGAGTTAAGAACTTAATCAAAGCCTTAAATTAAACAGGGTTTTAAATTTAAAATAATTTATTAAAACAAATACTTAAATAATATATTTTTTGTAGTATGCAATCGTAATTTTATATCAGTTGAAGACAGTAGAGCGGTTAATATAAGACTGTAAAAAGATTATTTTTAATGAGTCAACTTGACGTCGAGTTCTCGTCATCGAGGAACACGCAAGCAAGAAACTGTAAGAGGAATCATGATGAGCACTGTTCAAATCCCTGATTATAAAACAGATCCCTTCTTCGGCTTAGAAGACAAATGGATTGAAACTGCAGAAGGTGAGTTGACTCACTACCATGAAATTGGTGAAGGTACACCTATTCTGTTCCTGCACGGTTCAGGTACGGGTGTGTCTGCTGCGGCTAACTGGTGGTTAAACCTGCTTTCAATTGGTGAACAAGCACACTGTATCGCGATCGATACCATTGGTTATGGCCAAACTGTGGTTGCACCAGGTACTGCTTATGGTATCCGTGCATGGGTGGATCATGCTGTACGTACTCTAGATGCTTTAGGTATCGAAAAAACCTGGTTAGTGGGTAACTCTTTGGGTGGCTGGTTGGCATTCCAGATGGCACTTGATTATCCTGAACGTGTTCTAGGTATCGTGTCTATGGGTACTGGCGGTGCAAAACAGACTGCTGCGCTGAAAGCACACGCAAACCCTGTTCTGACTGAAGAAGGTATCAAGAAAACCCTGTCTATGTTCGTGGTGAACAAAGACCTGATCACTGACGAACTGGTTAAAGTACGTTTTGCTTCTGCTGCAAATGACTATGCATCAAATCGTTTGATGGATGTAGTGGGTGCACGTGACCGTGACCGTTTCGAATTCCCATTAGACTTCGAAAAAATGAAAGACATCACTGTACCTGTATTATTGATTCATGGTACTCAAGACGTGGTGATTCCGGTTTCTCGTACTTGGGATATTCTGAACATCGTGCCAAATGCTGATGCACATATCTTCAGTCAATGTGGTCACTGGTCTCAAGTTGAAAAATCAGATGAGTTCAACACTGTGATCAAAAACTACCTGGCTGTACACGGCGTAAAATAAGTCGTACTCAGTTTGAAAAAAAGGATGGCTTCGCTCATCCTTTTTTTCTTTCTAAAATATTTGATTTATAGCTGCCAAATGAACACCATTTCATTCAGTGAATTTTTTAAACATTTTTAATGCTTTTTAGCTATTAATCAGAATTTCAAAAATTAAAATGAGCCTTAGACTTCTTATTAGACTTAAGTTGTAAAAGAAGCCTAATTTGAGCAAAAATTAAACCTAATAAGCCATGGTCGGAGATGTTGGAAGCCAAGCTAGGTGTGGTCTGTCATAGGAAAAATGAATATAAAATGAAATTTTGATCAGAAAAAATAAAAACAAAAAAGCACACGTATTCTCAGAGGAAATTACGTGTGCTGCTATAAGAATAGAAAATTAATGTGGTTCGTCGCGGTTAATGTCTAGGTAGAATACGCGAGTCAGAAGTTCTAGGAACTTCTTCACTGCGACTAAATTGCTATCCTTACGATAGCTAACATACAGATTTAAAAAGGGAAGTTCTACATCCAGCGGGCGGATCACGGTATTGTTCATGGTCAATGGTGCGATATAGCCTGGCAGGATGGTACAGCCCAAGCCCATACCAATCGAGTTGATATTGAACAGAATATTATCCGCCTTTTGGACAAGATTAAATTCAATCCCGTTGGCTTTGGCAAAATCCAGAATAGTATGATGCAGGGTCTGTGACTGTTCTGCAGATGGAATAATAAAATCTATACCATTCAGCAATTTAACTGGAATTCGATCGTATTTTGCTAAAGGATGATCTTTCGGCAAAATGAAGATCAATGGCTCACGAATCACAAACTGACTTTCGATTTCATCACTATGGAAATTGTGACGGGTAAAGGTCAGATCCAGTTCGCCTTTCTTCAATAATCGCATTTGCTCATTATTGTTCAGACTGAGCAATTCAATTTTTAAATCAGGATTTTGCACGCGCAGATTCGGCAAGATATAGGGGAAGATTTTCATCTCTGCGACAGGGACGAAACCGATGCGCAGCATCTGCTGCTTGGCTTGTGAGACCTGACGGGCCATGGCAATCGCCTTATCAGCCTGCGCCAACGTCAGGCGGGCCTGTTCTAGGAATACAGCACCTTCTTCGGTCAGTTCGACTTTACGCTTGGTACGGTGTAGCAGTTTGACACCGACATCTTCTTCCAAATCTTTGATTTGCTGACTAAGTGATGGCTGAGCCGTGTAAAGTTTGAGTGCTGCCTTACTGAAGTTGAGTTCTTCAGCGACAGTAATGAAGTAGCGGAGGTGTCGTAATTCCATATCATCAGCCCGTCGAGTAATCCAAAAAATGTCTTACTATAATTTCAGAAGAGTATAATCTATAAACAACTATGTCGTGAAGATTATTTTGTCATTTAGAAAGTAAATGCCTTGGAGAGATTGATTAGTGTTTTAATATAAAAATACACGCCTAGAATAATTGCTTAAAACTATTAATTGAAACAAAAAAAATATTTCTCCAAAACCACCCTAAAATCCATCATCGTTGAAAAGTTGAGTCTATTACTTTGTGCCATAACTGGTCACAGGAGAGCTTTTCATGAGTGGAAAAATTGATGTGCGCGAAATCGACGCTTTAGTCGATGCACAAAATGGACGTATCACGCCATCTATCTATACAGATCCTGACATTTACGAATTAGAACTTGAACGTGTCTTCGGTCGTACATGGTTATTCCTTTGCCATGAAAGCCAAATTCCTAAGGCTGGCGATTTCTTCAATACCTACATGGGTGAAGATCCAATCATCGTGATACGTCAAAAAGATGGCTCAATCAAAGCATTCTTAAACCAATGCCGTCACCGTTCTATGCGCGTAAGCTTCGCAGACTGTGGTAACACACGTGCGTTCACTTGCCCATACCACGGCTGGTCATACGGTATTGACGGTTTTCTAAAAGACATCCCGCTTGAAGAGCGTGCTTACCCACATGGTGCATGTAAAGAGCAATGGGGTCTGGTTGAAGTTAATCGTGTTAAATCATACAAAGGCCTGATCTTCGGTTGCTGGGATGAAACGACTCCTGACCTAGAAGAATACATGGGCGATATCGCTTGGTACCTCGATGGTGTTGTTGACCGTCGTCCGGGTGGTACTGAAATCATCGGTGGTGTACACAAGTGGGAAATCGAGTGTAACTGGAAATTTGCAGCGGAACAGTTCGCATCTGACCAATACCACGCACTGTTCTCTCACGCTTCTGCGATTCAGGTGCTGGGTGCAAAACCAGATGACGAATCTTCTAAGAAATTAGGTGCTGCACAAACTGCTCGTCCAGTTTGGGAAACTGCCAAAGACGCGATCCAATACGGTTCACGCGGTCACGGTTCAGGCTTCTTCTTCACAGAGAAACCAGATGCAAACGTATGGGTGGACGGTGAAGTAGCGAACTACTTCCGTGAAACTTACGAAGAAGTGAAAGAACGCCTAGGTGAAACTCGTGCACTGCGTCTTGCAGGTCATAACACCATGTTCCCTACATTGTCTTGGTTGAACGGTACTGCGACTCTTCGGGTATGGCACCCACGTGGTCCAAACAAAACTGAAGTTTGGGCATTCTGTATCTGTGATGCGGACGCGCCAGAAGATGTACAAGCAGCATTTGAACGTTCTGCAACTCGTGCCTTCGGTCCTGCAGGCTTCCTGGAGCAAGATGACTCTGAAAACTGGATCGAAATCCAAAAAGTTTTACGTGGTTACAAAGCACGTCAAAACAAATTGATCGTTGAGATGGGTAAAGGCAACGAAAAAGTACGTGAAGATGGTATCCCGGGTATCACCAACTACATTTTCTCTGAAACTGCAGCACGTGGTATGTACCGCCGTTGGGCAGATTTATTGATTCATGAAAAATGGGAAGACGTGGAAAAAGCGGCTGACGAATATGAGAAGGAGCTTATGAAATGAGTCAAATCAGCTTAGAACTTCATCACCAGATTAGTCAGTTCCTCTATCGTGAAGCGAAATTGCTTGATGACTGGAAATTCCGCGAATGGTTAGACACGCTGGCTGAAGATATTTCTTACACGCTACGTACTACACCAAACGCTCAAACGCGTGACCGTCGTCGTTCAGTTGAACCACCTACTACCTGGGTATTCAACGATACGAAAGATCTTCTGGAACGTCGTGTTGCTCGTCTGGAAACAGGTATGGCTTGGGCTGAAGAGCCTCCATCACGTACCACTCACATGGTGAGCAACGTGATTGTTGAGCCGACTGAAGTTGAAGGCGAATACGATGTGTATGTGAAATACCTTTTGTACCGTACCCAGAAAGAGAAAGACGTTACGATTTATTGTGGTAAACGTCATGACAAGATCCGCAAAGTTGAAGGCGGCCTGGGCTTCCAGATCTTCAACCGTAAGATCACTCTTGACCAAGTTACCTATAACTCACATAACCTGAGTGTGTTCTTCTAATGAATAAGATTTTTGTTTGCCAAGTTGACGAATTAGACGAAGGCGAAGCGTTAAAAGTGGATTGCGGCGTAAACGGTATCGAAGCGCTTGCAGTATTCAACAACGGTGGCGAATTCTTCGCAATGAACGACCGCTGTTCACACGGTAATGCTTCAATGTCTGAAGGCTACCTTGAAGACGACGGTACAGTGGAATGTCCACTTCATGCAGCTCGCTTCTGTTTGAAAACAGGTCAGGCACTTTGCTTACCAGCAACTGACCCAGTTCAAACATTCCCAGTTGTACTTGAAGATGGTGCGTTATACGTAGAGATAGCAGGAGAGTAATCATGGGTTGGCTACAAGGCGAAGTTGCACTGATCACTGGTGGTGGTTCAGGTCTCGGTTGGGCACTGGTAGAACGTTTCCTGGAAGAGGGCGCACAAGTGGCCGTTCTTCAACGTTCACAGTCTAAAGTCGATTCACTGAACGCACATTTTGGTGACCGTGTGCTGGCAATCGCAGGTGATGTGGCCAGCTATGAAGACAACGTCCGCGCTGTTAAAGCGACTGTAGAGCGTTACGGTAAACTCGACTGTTTCGTGGGTAATGCTGGTATCTGGGATCACTACGCTGATATCGTCAATACTTCAGGCGAGCAGCTGGAAAAAGCCTTTGATGAGATCATGGGGATTAACACCAAATCTCTGATCTTAGGTGCGAAAGCTGCACTGGATGAGCTCGTTAAATCTGAAGGTTCGATCATTTTCACATTGTCAAATTCTGCACTTTACTCTGCAGGTGGCGGTCCGGTTTACACTGCATCAAAACATGCGGGTGTAGGCATTATGAAAGAACTGGCTTACGAACTTGCACCTAAAGTCCGAGTCAATGCCGTTGCGCCATCAGGTATGAATGTGAACATCAAAGGTGCTGCATCTTTAGGTCAAGAAAATCTTGGCCTGCTCGATGCACGTGATCCTGAAAAAATCGCACGTGGTATGCCACTGAACTTCTTACCTGAGCCGGAAGATATGACGGGTTCATATGCGCTCTTAGCATCTCGTCAAAATAACCGCCCGCTGACTGGTGTTCTGATTAACGCAGAATGCGGCCTGGGCATCCGTGGTTTACGTCAACCACGTGCAGGTTTCTTTGACGAATAAAAATCTAGTCTGAAATGGACTTTTCGGCAGCCTGTTCTTGGCTGCCTTCCTTTTAAGGAGTCTCTCATGGCCGTTAAACTTATTTGTGCTTCGCACAGTCCTTTAATGGAATTTGCTTCACCGCAGGAAAAACGCAAAGAACAGGCTGTTCGTGAAGCGTTTGAAAAACTGTCTGCTGAAGTAAAAGCTTACGACCCAACCCTGATCATTACCTTTGGTCCTGACCATTTCAATGGTTTCTTCTACGATCTTATGCCAAGTTTCTGTGTGGGCATCCGTGCAAAAGCAGCAGGCGATTGGGACTATGGTAAAGACAATGCACACATTGATGTACCTGAAGACAAAGCATTGGGCTTGGTTCGTCGTGTACTCGATGAGGGCGTGGATGTTGCGTATTCTTACCGTATGCAAGCCGACCATGGCGTGACTCAGCCATTGCACTTCCTGTGCAACGGCAAACTTGATCGTTATCCAACGATCCCAGTTTTCATTAATGGTGCTGCAGCACCGATGCCGACCACCAAGCGTACCATCGCTTTAGGTCGTGCTGTAGGCCAGTTCATTAAATCTCTGAACCTTGAAAATGAGCGTGTACTTGTCCTGGGTGCAGGCGGTCTTTCTCATGATCCACCGACACCACAAATGGGTTCAGTGCCACCAGAAGTAGAAGAGTTCCTGATTGCTGGTCGTAACCCGACACCTGAAGCACGTAACGCACGTCAGTCAAAAATCATTGCAGTCGGCCAGAAACTGGCAGCAGGCGACACTTCTGTTGCAGTTCCATTGAGCCCAGAATGGGACATCGCACTGCTTGAGAAATTCAAGAATGCTGACTTCGCTGCACTTGAAGCGATGACTGAAGCTGAAATCCGCCGTGATGGTGGCCGTGGTGGTCAGGAAGTTCGTTCGTGGATGGCAGCATTTGCTGCTTTTAGCGAAATGGGCGAGTACGAAATGACAACGCACTGTTATGAAGAAATCAGTGAATGGATTGCGGGCTTCGGCATCGTATCTGCAGAGTTAAAAGGTTAAAGACATGAGCAACATCGAAACCATCGTAATTGTAGGTGCTGGCCAGGCAGGTGCAAGTGCCATTTTAGAACTTCGTGGCAACAAATACGAAGGTAAAATCATTCTGATCGGTGATGAAACGCATCTTCCTTATGAGCGTCCACCACTGTCTAAAGACGTGATTCTAAAACCTGAAGAAACCAAGATTGAAATTTTGTCAGAAGAAAAACTGGCGGAACTTGGTGTAGAAACCATTCGTGGCAATGGCGTGAAAAAAATCAAC
Organism: Acinetobacter sp. YZS-X1-1; assembly: GCF_000804305.1. NCBI lineage: Bacteria > Pseudomonadati > Pseudomonadota > Gammaproteobacteria > Moraxellales > Moraxellaceae > Acinetobacter > Acinetobacter sp. YZS-X1-1. Next base: position 50,658 of record NZ_JWHB01000002.1, read on the forward strand.
GCTGAAGCGAAAACGGTTGAACTTCAAAATGGGGATGTTGTTGTTGCTTATGACAAACTGTTGCTTGCCACTGGCGGCGCAGCACGTCGTCTGCCAAACTTCGATGCGCTGGGTAAACACGTTTATACGCTGCGTAACCTGGAAGATTCGCAAGCACTGGTGCCTGTATTGCAATCAGGCCGTCGTATTGTCTTGATTGGTGGTGGCGTGATCGGTCTGGAACTGGCTTCTTCTGCACGTTTCAAAGAATGCCAAGTAACTGTGATCGAAATGGGGCCTATGGTCATGGGCCGTTGTTCACCACGTATTCTGAGCGAGTTCCTGTTAGAACAACAACGTTTGGCAGGTATCGATGTTCGTCTGGAAACCAAGATTGCAGACTGCCGACTTGAACAAAATCAAGACGGTGAAGAAGTTGTGATTACCCTTGAGGGTGGTGAAGAGCTTCGTACTGATGCTGTAGTTTATGGTATCGGTATCGTGCCAAATGCACAATTGGCTGTAGAAGCTGGCCTGGATGTTGATTTCGCGATTAAAGTGAATGAAAACTGCCAGACTTCAAATGCAGATATTTATGCAGCGGGTGACGTGGCAACTCAATTACGTAACTGTGGTAACCACCGTCGTGTAGAAACTTGGGAAAATGCCAACCTGCAAGCAGGGATCTTTGCGCGCCATGTGATGGGCGTTGAACATCCGACGCCTAATCCAGCTTGGTTCTGGACAGATCAGTTGGACATCAACTACCAGTTCGTGGGTGATATGGCTGCTGCTGAATGGCAAGTTCGCGGTGAAATCAATCCAGAACTTCGCGCTGAATCATCATTCGTGATGTTTGGTGTGACTGATGGCGTTATTGTTGGTGGTATTACTGTAAATGCGGCAAAAGAAATGCGTCACCTGAAAAAACTGATCAGTAAGAATGCAGCGTTTGAAGCAGACAAATATTTAGATCTCAATCAAGATCTACGTAAACTTGTAAAATAATCTGAGTTTACAAAAGGGCAGACCTTGGGCAACTTGGGTCTGCTTTTTTATGGCTACTGTTTTAGTAAAATCACTGCCGCAAATTGCATTGTAAATGGACATTCGTATGTGTAGGCAATTTTTACTTTTCAAAGATGAAAAGTAACAAAAATCTTTTGCTAAACTGAGGATATATCCCTATATCCCAGTTTAGCGGCGGCATCCCTGCCTCCATCAGTATTGTTGATTGTGAATTTGAGCGAGAAGTTAGTTCAATTCTTTCTGAAAAAATTTAATTGAGTCTTTTATGAATTCAAATTCATCTCCCATGCTGGTGACGGCAAGTATTTATGCCTTGCTGGTGCTGATCTGGGCAGCAACGCCATTGGCGATCGTCTGGAGCGTGCAGGAAGTGCATCCGATGTGGGTGCTAATCATCCGTTATTTCGGCGCTTCTGTGCTGGCGTTGGTGATCTTGGCTGCCATGCGTAATCCATTGCCATTTGATCGAACCTCCATGATGAGCTATGTGGCAGGCAGTCTGAATCTGATCGGCGCGCAGCTTTTTATCTATCTGGCGGCGAATTATTTGACCTCTGGATTAATGGCACTGATCTTTGGTTTCTCACCGCTGGTTGCAGGTCTGATCGGGCATGTCATCTTGAAAACTAATCGCCTGGTCTGGCTACAATGGGCTGGTATGGCAGTTGCTGTCGGTGGTTTAAGTTTTGTCTTTGCGGAGTCAGCAGATAGTAAGGTGAATCCGTGGGGGTGGTCCTGATGCTGATTAGTATGGTGTCTTATATCAGCTCGATTTTTTGGGTAAAACAGATCAATGCGCCGTTAAAACCGATGTCCCAAGCCACCGGTTCTTTGATTGTTTCTTCATTGGGATCATTACTAATCATTCTTTTTATCTGGCAATCTTTCCCAACACAAATGCCAAGTATGCAGGCGCTATTCGGCTTTGGTTTTACCATGATCCTGTCTTCGATTGTGGCGATGCTGTGTTACTTCTGGCTGATTCGCCGTTTAGCCGCATCCACCGTATCCCTCAGTAATGTGATGACGCCAATCATTGCCCTGATTCTCGGTGCAACCTTGAATAATGAAATCATCAGCAGTCATGCCTTTGCCGGTATTGCGGTAGTGATGTTCGGGATCGTGATGTACTTCTGGAAAGAATGGCGCGAGTAGTATTTTTCTAAATCTTAAGATTAATTAGTTAGGGTAAATTCATACATAAAAGGAAGCCATGGCTTCCTTTTTAGTTTTTCAATTGTAGATGCAGAATCGGGTAGGGATTCCCTTCGCTATCGGTTTCTGAGCGGCTGATGATCTCGAAACCATATTTTAAATAGAAAGTAATCGCATCGGAGTTCTGCTCATTCACATCAACTTCAGTCACATCCAGAGTAAGCGCATGTTGCAATAACTGGCTGCCAATACCTTGCCGGAAGGCCAAAGGAAAAATAAACAGCATTTCCAGTTTGCTGCCTGCAATGCCCATAAAACCCAGAATCTGCTGCTGATGTTCCACATGGTACAGTTGCACCTGATCAAAATAACCATGCTGGATAATCTGCTGGCGAATCTTCATAATTTGCTCGTCATTCAGGAAATGATGCGAAGCCCGGACAGATTGCTCCCACAGTTCTAGGAGCTGAGGATGCCGATCGGCAGAAGTAAGGACAATCACAGCCATAAAGTTTCCGATTAAAAATGAGAACAACAAAACAATAAACAATTTATGTCAGCAGTTTATTAAGATGCAAAGAGATAAAATGAAAAATCAAATAGATCCGTCTGTTTGAGGAAAAACTAGGACAACTTTGAATGTCATCTGAATCTAATAAAATTGTGGTCTATGCAGCGTTATTTGGCAACCTCGCTATTGCACTGGTTAAATTCGTCGCAGCCTATATTACCAATAGTTCTGCGATGCTCAGTGAAGCGATTCACTCGGTGGTCGATACTTTAAATGAAATTCTGCTTCTTTACGGCATGAAAAAGGCAGAGCAGCGCCCAGATGCCCACCATCCTTTTGGCTATGGCCGTGAACTGTATTTCTGGGCCTTTATTGTGGCCTTGATGGTCTTTGCACTGGGTGCGATTGTATCCATCTATCAAGGCATCCTGCACATCATTCATCCTGAAGAAATGCAGGATCCGATGATCAACTATATTGTCCTGGGTATTGCGATTCTGTGTGAAGGATTCTCCTGGACAGTGGCTTTAAGAACCTTCCGTAAAATGAAAGGCAAGATGGGCTATTTCGAAGCCTTTAGACGTAGTAAAGATCCGACCACCTTTACCGTATTATTTGAAGATACTGCTGCGCTAGTAGGTCTTTTTATTGCCCTGATCGGGATTTTCTTGGCTCATCAACTGAATATTCCTGAACTGGATGGTGCTGCCTCTATTCTGATTGGTGTCGTGTTGGCGGTATCAGCCTGGTTACTGGCACGTGAAACCAAAGGCTTATTGCTGGGTGAAACAGCAGATCCTAGACTGCGTGAAAATGTACTTAACATTGCCCAGCAGGATGCTGCGGTCTATAGCGCCAATGGTGTATTAACCGAGCAAATGGGTGCACATCAGGTAATTGCCTCCTTAAGTCTGGAATTCAAAGACGATCTGACTTCTGATGAAATTGAAGCTTGCGTTAACCGGATTGAAGCGCAAATCAAACAGCTACACCCAGAAATTATTACTCTATTTGTGAAACCTCAAACCAAAGCGGTATGGCTGGAACGGACTCAAGGTCGTATTTAAGGAAATGAAGTTTTCAGCAGTTAACTTTCGTCGGATAGTCAGAAGGGCATCAAGCGTGATTACGTGAATACGGGATAAAAATTTAGGTCATGAAATCATGTACAGTCAGGTATGGAGTGAGAATTATCGGATGAATATCGATCATTCTCCTGTCTTTTTAGAAAGCAGAATGGGCACAAACTTGATCACCAGTATTTATTTTTTTAGAAGATTTTCATCGGTTTTGGTCTTTCCATTGGCTCGATGTTTTGCTAAAAATAACAAAAACATAAATGAATCTTAGGCACGTATTTCATACTATGCTGGAATACCGAAGTATATAAGTTTGTATGCGATTTAAAGAGATGCTCCGTTTGAAAATTCCAGGTGGATGCTGTCTTGCATATAACAAATAATAAATAGTGGATATTTATGCAAGATCTTTTCAAGACTAAAAAAATTCAGCTTGAGACTGAGTCCAGTTGGAAACATCTCTGGTCCAAGCCGGTATTTGATTATCTACATTCCGATCATTTTGATGGTGAGCGGTTTAAGAACCTGGAGCATCATTCGCTCGAGCAGAGTCGCTTTGACTTGTATAAATGGTTATTCACCAGAAAATCCAGCACCTGGGAAGTGAATCTGGAACAGGAACGTGCCGATTTTTTTTCACGTCCGCGTGCCTTGCCACAAAACCGGCCGGAAGCCACTTTAGATGACTGGCAAATCTGGTTTATTGGGCATGCCACCGCTCTGATCCAGATCGGGCCGTATAATTTTCTGACTGATCCGGTCTGGTGTGAATATGCCAGTCCTTTTGCATCCCGAGGGCCACAGCGCGTTATTCCTGCTGGCATTGCCCTGGATGAGCTGCCGCATATTGATGCCGTATTGCTCAGCCATAACCATTATGATCATATGGATCTGGCGACCTTGGCCTGGCTGCATCAAACCTATCAAATGCCGCTCTATACTGGTCTTGGCAATGGCTGGTACCTGCCTAAAGACTATAATGTCATTGAAATGGACTGGTGGGAAAATGCATTTTTTGAAGATATCCAGATTGTCTATTCGCCAGCACAGCACGCTTCAGGACGTGGAATGCGCGATCAGAACTGTGCATTATGGGGCGGTTTTTCCTTATTGAATGGCAAGGATCATTGCTATTTTGCTGGGGATAGCGGTTATGCGCTGCATTTCAAGGAAATTCGAAAACGCCTTGGGCCACCACGAATTGCGCTGTTGCCGATCGGTGCCTATGAACCACGTGAATTGATGCGCAATATTCACATGAATCCGGAAGATGCTTTTCATGCCCATCAGGACTTAATGGCACGTTGTTCAATGGCGATCCATTATCGAACCTTCCAGCTCACCGATGAAGCACGTGACCAGCCTGAAAATGAACTGCAGCATATTATCCAGCATTCATCCAAGCTGATTAACCCGTTTTACTGTATTCGTGAAGGCAAACGGATTATTGTCTAAGGGCTTCTCTTTGTTCTTGTTGAATTATTTGAATGGCGATAACAAAAAGCATCAGCATCGCGATATTCATTACTACAGGATTAAAGGCGGCTATAAGCTGTAAAGGGTCGGTGAGTACGATCAGCAGTAATAATCCGCCCAGTCCAGCAATATTCAAACCATGTAATAGAAGGGATTTGTTCCATTTTAAAAAGCACAAACCAAACAGTATCTCACACAACCCAGATAAGCCTACCAAGCTTTTAGCGAGCAGTAGGCTAACCCCCATATTTTGCCAGATTTACAGTTCAGCAGTAGATTGGAACAGAATTTTTGGAACTAAGCCCTGATACAGCCAGAGTGCAGCTAAGGCAAACTGGGTTGTACGCAGCGGTTGCATTAATACAGAATCAGAATTCACGGACAGCCTCTTCCAGAAAATGGCATTTATTTTCGTGAGAAGGAATCAGACAAGAATCGGTTTTGCCAAATAGCTTATAGCGGTTTAAAGCCACCAGACGATATAGAAAATCGCGAATAAAACGTGGAATGAAATAGCCAGCATTCATCAAAGAAAATGGAAAACCGAGATGCTGCATCACCTTCGGTAAAGCAGTAGATTCGGTATAAAGTTTGCCATCCTTAATGACTACCATGGTGGTGTAATGCTCTGTCGACATCTGGTAGTGTTTAAGCAGGGCAGTGCCCAGTTCCGATTGTGCAGAGACCAGTTTAAACTGGATTTTTTTATCGTATTTAATCAGAAATTTTGCCCAGCCATTACAAATCACACAAACCGTATCAAATAAAATGATGTCATGGCTTTGAATGATATCTTCAATATTTTTGCTCATCGTTATACTTCTTTTTTGTGATATAGCTTTGATAGTGTAGTGCTACAAGCATCAATATAAAACTTCTTAACAAGGATGTTCGTCACTTTAAATTCTTTGGCTCATTTGAAAATAAAAATGGGAGTGATCAACTTTTCTTAATTGGATGGCTACTACAATATTATGGCTTGGCATCAGGATTGTAGTGTTTGGTGAGTCTATCTTTAAGCTCTGTAAAAAAGCCAGTAAGGTGAAATAGCTCATAATGGAGATAGCTTGGAAAAACAAGCAGGTTAACTATAAAGCTGGAGAAGCCTTCATGAATAAGCCTACACAACCTGGCACAAGTAAATGTCCCTTCTATCAAGGTGCGCATACTGTCGCTGGTGGCTCGAATATAGACTGGTGGCCCAATGCACTGAATCTGGATATTTTGCATCAGCATGACCGCAAAACGAACCCCATGGACCCTGATTTTGACTACGCTAAAGCCTTTAGCGAACTAGATCTGGAAGCAATTAAACAGGATCTAAAAGAACTGATAACCTCCAGCCGGGACTGGTGGCCCGCGGACTGGGGCAGCTATATTGGCATGATGGTGCGTACCGCCTGGTATCGGGCCGGAACCTACCGTAAACAGGATGGACGTGGGGGCAAATACCGGCAATCAGCGTTTTGCACCTTTGAATAGCTGGCCAGATAACGTCAATACCGACAAAGGCCGCCGTCTGTTATGGCCAGTGAAAAAGAAATATGGCAATAAAATTTCCTGGGGGATTTGATTATTCTGGCTGGTACGGTCGCATATGAAGTTGCCGGGTTAAAAACCTTTGGTTATGCCGGTGGGCGTGAAGATATCTGGCATCCAGAAAAAGATATTTACTGGGGTGCAGAGCATAAATGGCTGGATGCGACCCGCGAACGTTATAACAATGAAGAAGACCGGAATACGCTGGAAAATCCTCTTGCTGCAGTACAAATGGGACTGGTTTATGTCAATCCGGAAGGGGTGGACGGCAAACCGGATCCGTTAAAAACCGCACAGGATATGCGTACCACCTTCGACCGTATGGCCATGAATGATGAAGAAACCGTCGCTCTGACGGCAGGTGGACATACCGTCGGGCAAGCACATGGAAATGATAAGGCAGATGTACTTGGACCGGAGCCAGAAGCTGCACCACTCGAATTACAGGGTTTGGGCTGGAATAACCCGGAAGAAACCGGTAATGCCGCCTATGCCATGGTAAGTGGTCTGGAAGATGCTTGGACGACTAACCCGAACCGCTGGGACAATGAATTCTTTTATCTGCTACTGACCTATGACTGGGAGCTAAAAAAGAGCCCGGCCAGCGTATGGCAATGGGAGCCGATCAATATTAAAGAAGAAGATCGCCCATTGGATGCGCATACCACCAATGTGTGCCGTAATCCGATCATGACCGATGCTGATACAGCGCTGAAAATCGATCCGGGATATCGGGAAATTTCCGAAAAATTCTATCGTGATCCGGAGTATTTTTCCGAAACTTTTGCCCGTGCCTAGTACAAATTGACCCATCGTGATTTAGGGCCGAAATCTCGTTATCTGGGGCCGGATGTACCGGAAGAAGACCTGATCTGGCAAGATCCAATTCCATCAGTAGATTACACCTTAAATGAGAGCGAAATTGCGGACCTGAAAGAAAAACTGCTGGATAGCGGCTTGAGTCGCTTTGAGCTGATCAATACCGCTTGGGACAGTGCACGGACTTATCGTGGTGGGGCCAATGGTGCCCGTATTCGTTTACAGCCACAACGTGAATGGGCTGGTAATGAACCGGAACGCTTGAATAAAGTTCTGAACAAACTTGAAGAAATTCAGGCAGGTCTAGAGAAAAAAGTCAGTATCGCTGACCTGATTGTACTGGGCGGATCGGCCGCAGTAGAAAAAGCAGCACAGGAAGCTGGGGTAGATATTCAGGTGCCATTTATTCCAAGCCGAGGAAATGCGACTCAAGAACAAACCGATGTCTATTCATTTAAAGATCTGGAACCGTTGCATGATGGCTACCGTAACTGGTTAAAACAGAACTACTCCGCTCAGCCAGAAGAAATGCTGGTCGATCGTACTCAATTGATGGGACTTACAGCACCAGAAATGACAGTATTAATTGGTGGAATGCGGGTCCTAGGTGCTAATCATGGTGGAAGCAAGCATGGCGTACTGACTGATCGGGTCGGTGTATTGAGCAATGATTTCTTTGTGAACCTGATGGATATGAATAATGTCTGGGTGCCGGTAGAAGAAAATCTTTACGAAACCCGTGACCGTCAAACGCATGACCTGAAATGGACTGCAACCCGTGTCGATCTGGTCTTCGGTTCTAACTCAATTTTACCTGCCTATTCTGAAGTCTATGCTCAGGCTGACAATAAGGAAAAATTTGTAAGTGACTTTGTCAAAGCCTGGACCAAAGTCATGAACGCTGACCGTTATGATGTTAAACATCAACGTGAAGCCGCTTAAATTGAACTACAATTCATATTCCTGATGCTTTAATTTAACACCAATAAAAAACCACCCTCGGGTGGTTTTTTTATTCACTCAGTTCAAGCTGAAAAACTTAGAGAAAGCTTGGTAGGCCTTTGGCTGGATCAGTTGCTCGAGCCATCTGGGCATCAGCTACGCTCATCCCAAGAGCTTGGGCAACACCTTCACCATAGGCTGGATCACAAGCATAACAGTTACGGATATGACGGTACTTGATGAAATCAAGCGCATCACCCATTGCGGCTGCGGTATTATTAAATAGAGCCTGTTTCTGCTCATCATTCATCAGGTTGAACAGGGCACGTGGCTGGCTGAAGTAGTCATTATCATCTTTGCGATAATCCCAGAAATCTGCATCACCCGTGATTTTGAGTGGTGGCTCTCTGAATTCTGGCTGTTCCTGCCACTGGCTGAAACTGTTCGGCTCATAATGCGGCAATGAACCATAGTTGCCGTCCATACGGCCCAAACCATCACGATGATTTGAATGTACCGGACAACGTGCAGCATTGACCGGAATCTGGGCATGATTCACGCCCACGCGGTAACGTGCAGCATCAGCATAGTTGACTAAGCGTGCCTGTAGCATACGATCCGGTGAGTAACTAATGCCTGGCACCAGATTGCTTGGCGCAAAAGCTGCTTGTTCTACGTCCTGGAAATAGTTTTCCGGATTACGGTTGAGTTCGAATTCACCTACTTCAATCAGCGGATAATCACCTTTCGGCCAGACTTTGGTCAGGTCAAACGGATGATAAGGCACTTTCTCGGCATCGGTTTCAGGCATGATCTGAACGTACATTTTCCATTTCGGATAATCACCACGTTCAATCGCATCAAACAGGTCAGTCTGGCTGCTTTCACGGTCTTTAGCAATTAGCTCTGCTGCCTCAGCATCAGTCAGGTTTTTGATGCCTTGCTGGGTACGCATATGGAATTTTACCCAGAAGCGTTCATTTTGGGCATTGATAAAACTGTAGGTATGACTGCCGAAACCGTGCATATGACGGTAACCAGCCGGAATCCCACGATCCGACATCACAATGGTGACCTGATGTAGAGCTTCCGGCAATAAAGTCCAGAAATCCCAGTTATTGGTGGCGCTACGCTTATTGGTTTTCGGATCGCGTTTTACTGCTTTGTTTAAGTCAGGGAATTTGCGTGGATCACGCAGGAAGAATACCGGCGTATTGTTACCGACTAGGTCCCAGTTACCTTCTTCAGTATAGAACTTCAGGGCAAAACCACGAATATCACGCTCTGCATCAGCTGCACCACGTTCACCGGCGACGGTCGAAAAACGGGCAAACATTTCGGTTTTTTTGCCAACTTCCGAGAAAATTTTTGCACGGGTGTACTCAGTAATGTCATTGGTCACAGTAAAAGTACCAAATGCACCTGAACCTTTTGCGTGCATACGGCGCTCAGGAATCACTTCACGAACAAAGTTAGCCAGTTTTTCATTCAGCCATAAATCCTGAGCAAGTAAAGGTCCACGCGCACCTGCCGTCATACTGTTCTGGTTGTCGACCACAGGCGCACCAGCTTCAGTGGTCAGGTGGGTGACAGGGCATTTTTTAAAATCTTGGCTCATCTTTCCTCTCCAAGTTTTGAATATCTTGTGTCGTTTATCTAGTATTCATAAAATATTGAAATATATGCTAATCAGATCAGGTTTCACTATATTTACAATATCTTTAAATAAAGGGTGTGACAGCACAAAATGGAATTCAGGATATAATTGAGTGAGCTCACTCAAAAAATATTTTTAAAGTTAATAAAGTTTAAAATATTGAAAATTAAATGGTTACTCTTAAAAAAAGTAACGGGTTTTCCACTCTCTGACAATATCAAATTCTATATATTTTGAATAACTCGAATAATGAATGGGATTAAACGAAAATAACAATATCTAAGTCCATAATATGTTTTTATCAAAGGATAAAAATAATAAGTGAAAAGTGGTATTTAAAATGAATTTTATAACTGGTTTATTTTAAATGGTTTTTTAATTGAGTTTTGTTTGGCTGAAGAAACCCATAACAATAATGAATGGAATAAGGGTATTTTCTGGTTATAGCTCGCATTGTTGCATACAGAAAATCCTAGCTAAATGGGCTTTATTTTTTAAAAAGCATTGGCAAATATGCTTGAAAATTAGTCAGTCAGCCCTATAATTATCTCACTCCTTCCTCCAAGTCACATAGAGAGCAAAATGGCCAAGAAAAAAACAGCCAAGCAGGTGGTGATCCACAATTTTGTGGCAAAACACATGCATGAAGTCAACAAAAGCCAGGTTTTTGTAGACCGGAAGAAAAATGCAAAACGTGGTTATACCAAGCACAAACAAGGGCGATATCAACAAGATGATCGCCCTTTTTTATGGGCGGCTTAGGGCGGCCAGGAAGACGTAGATCTGTTTTGGGCAGAAGCTGATTTTAAGGGATTCTGTCAGGTATAGTTAAAAGATGAATTTCTTTTCGAAGAATGCGGTGAAGTCCTCCGGGTGGTTGAAGAAGCTTCTTCGGGAAACATATTTTGAAAAAAACGAGGCAGGGTCGCAGAACTCGAAGATCTATTTCGATCAGCATCAGCCATAGGCCGAGTCTGCTGAAAACTGGCAAATTTTCCTAGCTGTTGCCGATACAGTTTTGCCGCAATGACCGATGGATCATTCTTGCCTAAACGCCGTTGCTGGCTACGAGAAATTTCAATTCCCCATAAGGGACAGGCTTTAGGACGTTCAGTTTCACGGATATACTGGTGACTGGTACTTGTATTATTACGACCACCAGAAGATGTATATCTGGATTTTTGCGAACGTAAGGCCGGTGCAATAATAAAATAAAATGCTGCAGCCAGCATAAGCAGGATAAGTACAAATTCCATAAGTACCTCGACTGATGCAGAGGAACCTGGAAAAGTTCCTCCTTAAGCGCTGACCATACGGGTGGTGGATTTCACCATATCTCCTAAACCATGTGTTCTAAAATAATGCTCCATCCAGCTTTTTACCATGAGTGGATTGTCCAGTTTTAGTACATGTTTGAGTAATTCCTGTGCATCCGGCATCGGTACATGACAGATCGTTTTTCGGACTCTCAAAATATTGCTAGAACTCATGGACAAGGTATTAAATCCCATGGCCATTAATAGTACGGCCGATAGAGGATCACCAGCCATTTCACCACAGATACTGATCGGTTTGTTATTACGGTGACAATCCTCTACCAGACGGGTCAGAGCACGCAGAATCGCTGGATGCAAATGTGAATAGACATTGGCCACACGTGGGTTATTACGGTCGACAGCAAGTAAATATTGGGTCAAATCGTTAGAACCGACCGAGAAGAAATCAACCAGTTCAGAAAACTCATCAATCTGATGCAGTACGCTCGGCACTTCCACCATAATCCCGATTTGCGGCTTGGTAATTTTGACCTGTTCTTCTTCCTGAACGGCATGATGATCACGTTCTAACAGATACAGTGCTTCTTCAACTTCACTGACACTGGTCACCATCGGCAACAGGATATGCAGATTGTTCAGACCGATACTGGCTTTCAGCATGGCGCGAATTTGTGAAGAGAAGATTTCAGGATGATCCAGCGTAAAACGAATTCCGCGCCAGCCCAATGCTGAATTTTCTTCCTTAATCGAGAAATATGGCAGGTCTTTATCTGCACCAATATCCAGCGTTCGCATGACTACCGGTTTATTGGCAAAGTGACTCAGTTGCTGCCGGTAAATGGCACGTTGTTCCTCTTCTCCCGGGAAGCGGTCACGTAGCATGAACGGGATTTCCGAACGGTATAGGCCAACACCTTTGGCACCACGCTGTACACCACGAACCACATCAATCATCAGGCCGGTATTTACAAACAGACGTACAGCGGTACCATCTGGCGTAATTGCATCTTTGGTCTCGTATTGACGTAGATCTTTGGCAATCTGTTCTTCTTCTTTCTGAATTTCTTTATAGCGGGTACGCAGACGACGTGGTGGATTGATAAAGATACGGCCCTGATGCGCATCGACAATCATCTCGACGTCATCCAGAGTATTGATGGGCAGTTCAGTCACACCCACGACAGTCGGAATACCGAGTGCGCGTGCCACAATCACCATGTGCGAATTCATGGCACCTTCAGTGGTGACAATCGCGGCAATCTTATCAACAGGCAGTTCCACCAGTGCAGCCGTTGAAATTTCTTCACCAATCAGGATGCTTTCATCGGTCAGTTCGCGATGGCTTTCATCGGCTTCCTGCAACTTGGCCAAAATACGACGTCCCAGATCTTTTAGATCAGCGACACGTTCACGCAGGTAATCATCCTCCATCTGGACAAACTGCGCCACATGGTTATCAATCACGATGCGAACCGCACCTTGTGCCCAGTGACCATCACGAATCAGTGCTTTAATTTCTGATGGCAGGGCATTTTCATCCAGCATACGCAGGAATACACTGAACAAAGCACGTTCTTCGGCCATCAGCGCATCCTGCATTTTGTCATCCAGGAACTGAATTTCTTCACGCACCGAATTTAAAGCATTATCTAGCAAAGCCAGTTCTTCGCTAATATTATCTGCTTCACGATCCGGAACAGCGCCTAGATCTGCAGGGGGATAAAGCACAATGGCGCGACCAAGTGCGATCCCGCCAGAACCGGATACGCCCTGGAAGGTTTTATATGCCGGTAAATTATTTGGTTTTCGGAATACATCAATATTGCCGACTGCATGTGCATGAGCGATTACGCCCGAAAGCTGAGCACATAGCGTAACCAGGAAAGATTCGGCTGCTTCACTAAAATCCTGGGATTCTTGATTTTGGACAACCAGTACGCCCATGACTTTACGGCGGTACATGACCGGAACGCCCAGAAAGGAATTATAAATTTCTTCGCCCGTTTCCGGTAAATACAGAAAACGATCATGCTTAGGGGCATTGTCGAGGTTAACGATTTCCTCACGCTGACCGACCAGACCAACCAGGCCTTCACCGGTATGTAGAGAAACATGACCGACAGCTTCGGGCTTCAGGCCTTTAGATGCCATTAATAGATAACGCTGGTTGCGTTCATCGAGCAGATAAATGGAGCAAACATCCACATGCATGGCCTCAGCGACCTGATTGACCATAATATCGAGTGATTCATGCAAACTGGTAGACGCATTAATCTCTTGGACAATGCGTCTCAGGGTATCCAGTTGCATATTCGACATGGGTGCTGCTCCGTATTTTTTTAGAAGTCCGGTAATTTAGTTTATTTATAACAATAGCCGAGCAAAAAATCTGCACATGCACGCGATTTTTTTAAGGTTTTTGTTGTGGTAATTGCTGACAGAGTTCAATCATGGCCTTGCGATAAACATCGCGTTTAAAATTCACCACTTGGCCTAATGGATACCAGTAACTGACCCATTGCCATTGATCAAATTCGGGCGGATCGGACAGATCAAGCTGAATGTTCTGTACGGGTGCCGTCAGTTTGAGTAAAAACCACTTCTGTTTTTGACCGATACATACCGGATCTGAATCCGTGCGAATGTATCGATACGGCAAACGATAACGCAACCATCCTTTGGTCTGCGCGATAATCTGGACGTGTTCAGGCAGTAAGCCAACTTCTTCTCTCAGCTCACGATAAAGTGCCTGCTCAGGGGTTTCTCCATATTGGATACCTCCTTGTGGAAATTGCCATGCATTATGACCAATGCGTTTTGCCCATAAAACCTGTCCAGCATCGTTTGCCAAAATGATCCCGACATTCGGTCGGAAACCTTCTGAGTCGATCATTTGGCTACCTAAAATTGTTTAATTTATGCCTTTGCTTTCGGGGAATATTATTTCTTTATCCAACTCGAAAAAAAGCAAAGTTTAAAAATGTTAAAATTGCTATGATCTTAACGAATTTCTATCGACTAGCGGAGATAGATTTACAATTTTTTTCTTAAATTTCAGTTTTTACGAGTATTTTCATGAAATTGGCGCTATTTGATCTCGATCACACCCTGTTAAACACCGATTCGGATCATTCCTGGGGGGAATTCCTGGTCAATGAAGGCCTGGTGGATCCCGTTCATCACCGCGCCATGAATGACAAGTTCTATGAGGACTATAAAAAGGGTCAACTGGATCCTTATGCCTATAATGAATTTGTATTCCAGTTTTTGACTCAACATGACCATGATTATCTGACCGAATTACATCAACTGTTCATGCAAAAAGTCATTCGCCCACAGATGCGTCCGGAAGGTTTTAAAGCGATTCAGCGCCATAAAGATGCAGGGCATGAAATTGTCGGCATTACTGCAACTTCGGACTTTATTACTGCACCGATTTTCCGTGAGTTTGGGATTACTGAAATTATTGCCACCAATGCTGAAGTCATTGACGGTAAATATACCGGTAAGGTGACCAATATCGCCTGCTATCAGCAAGGTAAACTGACCCGTCTGGAACAATGGCTGGCTGGTCGTGAGGTGACCGAGTCTTGGGCCTATTCAGATTCAATCAATGACCGTTTTCTGCTGGAACATGCAGATCATGCCATTGCTGTGAATCCGGATGATCGTCTGGAAGCACTGGCTAAAGAACAGGGCTGGGAAATTCAGAACTGGTCGATTTAAGTAATTCTTTCGATTTAATCAGGCACAACTTTGGTTGTGCTTTTTTATAAGCAGAAGAGGCTACTTTTTGACATGCCTGTTGCTGCATAAACATGCTATGCTCAGAGCAAATAAAGCAAGTCGACAATAACGATAGCAAGCGCCGAGGTAATGAAAATGACCCAAGTTAGACCGCGTATGACTCATCTATTTGCACAGTTAGGTCTGGATTCAAGTGCAGAAGGGATTGCCCAATTTATTCATGAGCATCAATTACCCAAAGATGTAAACCTGATGGAGGCGCCGTACTGGTCAGATGCGCAGCGCCAGTTCCTGGCTGAAAAAATTGCTTCAGATGGAGAATGGGCCATTGTGGTAGATCAGCTCAATGAATCTCTGCACGAGGATGCCACTAGCGGAATTGAGTAGTGAACAAAAAGCCAATCAGTTGATTGGCTTTTTCATTTGGGTATTACTGTGTTCGTTTCCATAAAGTTACTTGGGACAGGGTATGTTGATATTTACGCGCTGTTTCCCGAATCACAAAAGGCACATCCACAGGTTCGTCTAGCATTTCAAAATGTGAACTAAGTAAAGCCTTGATGCCCTCTAAGGTACTCAGGTTTTCTCCTGCCTGCTTAAATCCGCCGATCCATTCACTGCGTGCTGTATGTTCTTCCAGCCAGGTATAAGGCGAGGCCAGCATCAAAATGCCGCCCATATTCAGGCGCTTATGAATCTCACTCAGAAAAGCTTTAGGATGATGCAGACGATCAATCAGGTTAGCTGCCAGAATAAAATCATAATCTGTAAACTGAGGTTTCAGGTTGCAGGCATCGGCCTGATAAAACTCGACCTTATTGGCAGCCTGCTCAAGTCCAAGTTCTGCCAGTGAGCAGGATTTATATTCCACCAGTTCGCCCTCAACAGGAATGCTATAGCGCAGGGTCTCTCCTTGGGCCAGTACTACGCCTTGCTGAATAAAACGGGCAGAAAAATCTAGACCGGTGACCTGATCAAAATCTTGAGCCAGTTCAAAGCTGGCACGTCCAGTCGCACACCCGATATCCAGTGCTTTATGGCATGGAATGTTCTGAAAATAAGGACGGGCTAGTTTGATGAGGCTTTGTGCAAAGTTTGGAACACCGAAATATTCCGCCCCATACTGGAATTCCAGATATTGGGAAATCAGCTGATCGCTTTCATATTGCGAGTGAAACTGCAGTGATGTCTCTTCCGCGGCAACATAGCGAAAACCGGCATGCTGGAAAAAATGTCGCCGGAATGCATAGCGTGAACTGTGCAGGGCTTCATTACCGGCCGAAATCCAGGAACCGCCTTTAATCAGATGATGTTGGCCATCGAAGGTAGGGGTACTAAAATCATCATAGAAGGGATGGACTTGAAAGCCTTCGAAAGGATAAATCGGGGTCTCGGTCCATTGCCAGACATTGCCCTGAACATCATAAAAATCGCCATGCTGAAAATGATCCACCGGACAAGAGCTAGGGCCATATTTTAATTCAATATTGGCTTGCTCAGGACTTGGTAATTTGGGATCCAGTCCTGAAACTGCATACAGTCGATACCATTCATCTTCAGTTGGCAGGCGAATGGACTCTCCGGTCTGTACTGATTTCCAGTTACAGAAAGCCTTGGCTTCATGATAATTCACTTCGACTGGCCAGTCCCAAGGCATCGGAACTTCTTCCAGCATCAGTCTTAAGGACCAACCCAGTTCAGTTTTGATCCAGAAGGTAGGATGTGTGGCTTGAGAAAATGCCAACCATTGCTGGCCTTCTTCAGTCCAGTAGTTAGCTGTCTGATAACCCTCTGCTTCCACAAAGGCTAAAAACTCCTGATTGGATACCAGATATTTAGAGGCTTCGAATTCTTCAATTTCGGCATGATGGTGGCCGTATTCATTGTCCCAGCCATAAAAAGCATGTTCGAAATTTTTATGTAAATTGACCTGACCTGCCGGTACCTTTACCAGACTATTTTCAGGTGCAATACCGGTAATGACATTGGCACGCCACTGCGGATGATTTTGTACATAACGTAACTGATGCTGGCGGATTAAAACCGAAGACGTTTCCAGATGAATCCGTTCATGCTCAATGCCCATGATGATGGTCCACCAGGGATTGTGCCAGTTTAGTGGAAGTTGTAGCGGCGCATGTTCTATCACTTTCAAGACCAGGGCACGTACCTGATGCCGGTAATCACGTACCGCTTGAATGCTAGGCCAGTGATAGTTCTGTTCATCCAGATCATCCCAGCTCATTTCATCTACACCAATCGCAAATATGCTTTCCATATGCGGATTTAAACGTTCCGGAATCAGTTGAGCCAGCAACAGCTTATTGATAAAAAAAGTGGCAGTATGACCAAAATAAAAGATCAGTGGATGACGTAAGGCAATCGGTTTGACATAAAAGGCTTCTTCATTCTTCAGACAGTCAAACAGTTGCTCATAGGTGTCAAAGGTATTTAGAAAATAATTACGTAATACGGCACGCGTCGTCGGTTCATCTTCAAAATCAAGGTTGGGAGTAGGCTGTAGCGTTGGTTTAAGCGGTTTCCATAAACCCATTTCTTCGAGCAGGTCATGAGAAGAAGATAATAAAGTTTTGGAATCAGAAGATTTGATCTGCATTCTGTGCTTCCTTGAGTACGTTTTAATTTTTCATCTTCAGGAAAATGAATTTGATGCTTTTAAAAGTACTTGAAAGGAAGTGACAGATGCGATGTATTTAGGTAACAAAATGCTGCACCGATATTGATGCAGCAGAGAAATGTGAAAATTAGTTTTAAATTGACGGGCCTTGCATCAGTTGAACCAATGCTTCAGCTGCCTTGGATTGAGTACGACCCGGATGCCAGACCATACCGAGCTGACGGTTCATTTCCAGATTCAGATCCAGTTCTTGCAGGTCATGATTGACCAGGGTTTTGGGTAAGACTGACCAGCCTAAACCAATCGAAACCAGCATCCGGATGGATTCAAGCGGGTTATTGCTCATGGTCGTTTTCGGCTTGATACCCTGTTTTTCAAACTCGGCCATAGTAATCTGCGTGGTATAGGTCTGCGCAGAAGGCAGCAGGCTTGGGTAATTCACCAGATCTTCAAGAGACAGGTTTTTTTGCTGAGCCAGCGGATGGAACGGCGCTACCACAAAAACCAGAGGATCATTCCAGATGGTGACATATTTCAGACGTTCATCACCATGCGGTGGCAAGGTCAGGAAAGCCAGTTCCAGATCACCCGCAATCACCTGTTCATGTGCCTGTTCTGAATCTACAAAATGTACATCTAGCGTCACATTTGGATATTGCTGTACATATTCACGCAGATGGCTCGGTAAATGATGCAGGCCAATATGATGACTGGTGCCAATTTTCAGTTTACCTTGTACCTGACCCTGTTCATGACTCAGGGTATAGTGAATATCACCCAGCTCGTTCAGCCAGTTTTTTACCTTAGGCAGCAGGGAATGCGCCGCATGAGTGGCCTGTACACCACGGCCCGCAGATTCAAATAATTTCACCCCGAAATATTCTTCCAGACTGTGAATACGTTTGGTCACAGCCGGTTGGGTAATAAAAAGCTGATCTGCAGCCAGAGAAATCGAACCTGTTTCCATGACTTTTACAAAGGCTTCAAAAGCTGCGAGATTCATCTTGATCACCTATAAAGTTTTTTTATGCTTAAGTTTATTATTGTAATAATTTAAGAATAAATCAAAGTAAAAATATAGAACTCTTGGTTTAATGTTGAATTAATACACATTTTTAAATGTTTTATTTTATGTCATAAAAAAAGCCACCGAGGGTAGGTGGCTAAAAGAGGAAGATCGACAAAAAATTATGCGGTGATTTCCTCATCCTGTTGCTGGCGTTTTGCTTCCCAGATTTTCTCGTGGAAGAAGAAAGCAACCGCCTGTACAGTCGGTTCTAATAAACTCAAGGCAATCGCCATGGTTAAACTGCCTGTGACAAAATAGCCCACTAACATCGCAACGGTGATGTGCATGATGTAATAGCTAAATGTCTTTTTGAACATGCGCTGATTGTTTTCTACGAAACGTTGAATATGTGCCATGTGGATCTTCCTCAAAACAGATAATTTGTGCCGATGAGGAAATAATAATAATTCTCATTTAATTTGTAAAAACGAATATTTTTAATAAAACGATCGGAAAATTAGATTTATAAAAAGAGAGCTAAACTATGATTTAATTTAAGTTTTAAAAGATTCCAAAAAGTTTTTTAACTAATAAAAATGATAAATTAGATTTATGTGAATGCAGCGATATAATCAAAATTAGCGAAAGAATTTACCCAGTCCAGTGGAGCACATCGACATGGCAGGCGAGACCCAAACAGCAAAAACATTATACGATAAGTTATGGGATGATCATTTAGTAAAACAACGAGATGATGGTTCAGCTCTACTTTATATCGACCGTCATTTATTGCATGAAGTGACTTCACCACAAGCCTTTGAAGGCTTGCAACTTGCTGGCCGTAAGCCATGGCGTTTAAGTGCCAACATCGCAACACCTGACCATAACGTACCGACCTCTAAAAAAGAGCGTGAGCAGGGCGTGGCTGGGATTGAAGATGATACTTCACGTATCCAGGTACAAACCTTGGATGACAACTGTAAGACGTTCGATATTGTTGAATTTGATATTAACGATATTCGTCAAGGGATCGCGCACGTTGTTG
The DNA here is from genome assembly GCF_000804305.1 of Acinetobacter sp. YZS-X1-1. Taxonomy (NCBI): domain Bacteria; kingdom Pseudomonadati; phylum Pseudomonadota; class Gammaproteobacteria; order Moraxellales; family Moraxellaceae; genus Acinetobacter; species Acinetobacter sp. YZS-X1-1. The sequence goes on from NZ_JWHB01000002.1 coordinate 70,560, forward strand.
GTCCTGAGCAAGGCTTAACCTTGCCAGGTATGACGGTTGTATGTGGTGACTCACATACCGCGACACATGGTGCATTCGGCTGCTTGGCACACGGGATCGGGACTTCAGAAGTTGAACATGTATTGGCAACCCAATGCCTGGTTCAAAAGAAAATGAAAAACATGTTGGTACGCGTTGACGGTAAATTAGGTCAGGGCGTAACACCGAAAGATGTGGTTTTAGCCATTATCGGTAAAATCGGAACTGCTGGCGGTACAGGTCACGCAATTGAATTTGGTGGCCAGGTATTCCGTGACATGTCGATCGAAGGCCGTATGACCGTATGTAACATGGCAATTGAAGCGGGTGCACGTGTCGGTATGGTCGCAGTCGATGAAAAAACCATTGAGTATGTCAAAGACCGTCCATATGCACCGAAAGGCGAGCAATGGGATCAGGCGGTTGCGTACTGGAATACCTTGCATTCTGATGAAGGCGCGCACTTCGATACAGTTGTGGTGTTGCAAGGTGAAGAGATTGAACCACAAGTCTCTTGGGGGACTTCTCCTGAGATGGTGATTCCGGTGTCTCAAGCGGTCCCAACTTTGGAACAGGCCAAAGATGATGTACAGCGCAATGACTGGAACCGTGCTTATCAATATATGGGCTTAACTGCAGGTCAGGCTTTAGCAGATATTCAGTTAGACCGTGTATTCATCGGTTCCTGCACCAATTCACGTATCGAAGATATTCGTGCTGCGGCTGAAGTGATCAAAGGTCGTAAAGTGGCTTCTAGCATTAAACAGGCCATGATCGTTCCGGGTTCGGGTTTGGTGAAACAGCAGGCAGAATCTGAAGGTTTGGACAAAGTCTTTATCGAAGCTGGTTTTGAATGGCGTGAACCAGGTTGTTCTATGTGCTTGGCAATGAATGCTGACAAATTGCAGCCAGGCGAGCATTGTGCCTCAACTTCAAACCGTAACTTTGAAGGTCGTCAGGGTAATGGCGGTCGTACCCATTTGGTGAGCCCAGCCATGGCTGCTGCTGCAGCGATTGCCGGTCACTTTGTTGATGTCCGTTCATTTTAATTGGTACGCAGGAGCAGAAATATGAAAGCTTATACCGTTGAACAAGGTATTGTTGCACCCTTAGACCGTGCCAATGTCGATACAGATTTAATTATTCCAAAACAGTTTTTGAAATCGATCAAACGTACCGGTTTCGGTGAAAACCTGTTTGATGAATTGCGTTATTTGGATGAAGGTTATCCAGGTCAGGACAACTCGGTTCGTCCGATTAACCCGGACTTCGTATTAAACCAGCCACGTTATCAAGGTGCATCGATCTTAATTTCACGTGCTAACTTCGGTTGCGGTTCAAGCCGTGAGCATGCGCCCTGGGCCTTGAATGAATACGGTTTCCGTACTGTGATTGCGCCAAGCTTTGCTGATATTTTCTTTAATAACTGTTTTAAAAATGGCATGTTGCCGGTGATCTTGCCGGAAGAAACGGTTGATCAGTTATTCAAGGAATGTGCAGCAGCTGAAGGTTATCAGTTAACGATTGATCTGGAAGCGCAGGAAGTTCGTACACCAAATGGCGAAAGCTTCAAGTTTGAAGTGGACCCATTCCGTAAGCATTGTTTGTTAAATGGTTTGGATGATATTGGCTTAACTTTGCAGGCGGCAGATGATATTCGGGCCTACGAAGAAAAAACCAAACAATCACGCCCATGGGTATTTGCTGAAATTCATTCATAAAACAGCAAAAATTGTCATGGCATGACTGCGAAGGCCTTGCTAATATCAGAAGATTATTAATTTTTTTGATAGGTTAATACAGACATCATGGCAACGTATTGGAAACAGTGGCTTGCTCTAAGTGCAGTATCAGTGCTGATGACCGCGTGTCAGAGCATTGATACCTTCAAACTTAAACATGCCAAAGAAGATGCAGAAAGCAAATCCAATGCTTTGATTTATTGTGCAGGCACACCGGATTGTCAGTTTGAACGTTTAGATCGGACCATGATTGTGGATGAGTCCACCAAGCGAATCAGCCCAGAAGCGCTAGATCAGCGTCTGGTTCGTTTGCAGGCCAAAAACCTGAAACAGGATAATCCGATTTATTTATCTGTGCCGGAAGGGCAGCATGAACTGGTGGTGCGTTTCTATCCGATTAGCAAGGATAAGGCTGAGACCTTGCATCTGTTCCAGCAGTTTAAGGCGAATAAACGCTATACCTTGAAAATGTTCCGTGACCGAAATGCACGTAGCACCAGTTTATTAAATGCCTCTGCACCTGATCCATTGTGTGTGGACCTGTTGCAAGAGCAGAAAGTGATTCGTCGTTTTTGCAAACCCTATAATGTCATCAATGGCATTGCAGAGTTTGTAGAAAAAAAAATTTAACCTAGTCAGGTGGATGCCTGACCTTATAAATGGAAAAGCTCATGTCTAAACAAATTTTGATTTTAGCTGGTGACGGTATTGGCCCTGAGATTGTAAAAGCCGCAGAACAGGTGCTTACACGAGTTAATGAAAAATTCAATCTGGGTTTAACATGGGAACAAGGTCTTTTAGGTGGTGCTGCGATTGATGCACACGGTTCACCTTATCCAGAGGTAACCTCTGAACAGGCGAAAAAAGCAGATGCAATTCTGCTCGGCGCTGTAGGCGGTCCAAAATGGGATACGATTGAGCGTTCAATCCGTCCAGAACGTGGCCTGTTAAAACTACGTAGTGAGTTGAATCTGTTTGCGAACTTACGTCCAGCGATTCTTTATCCACAATTGGCTGATGCCTCTAGCTTGAAACCGGAAATTGTCTCTGGTCTGGATATCTTGATCGTACGTGAATTGACCGGCGGTATTTACTTCGGTCAGCCACGCGGGATCCGTGAACTGGAAAATGGCGAAAAACAAGGTTTTAACACTGACGTTTATGCAGAATCTGAAATCAAGCGTATTGCCAAAGTTGCGTTCGAACTTGCTGGCCTGCGTGACGGTAAAGTATGTTCAGTCGATAAAGCCAACGTGCTTGAAGTGACTGAGCTTTGGAAACAAACCGTGACTGCACTGAAAGAAGAGCAATATCCAGACATTAACTTGTCTCATATGTATGTAGACAATGCTGCGATGCAATTAGTACGTGCGCCTAAGCAGTTTGATGTGATTGTGACTTCAAACCTGTTCGGTGACATCCTGTCTGATGAAGCTGCAATGCTGACTGGTTCAATCGGTATGTTGCCATCAGCTTCATTGGATGAAAATGGTAAAGGGATGTACGAACCTTGCCATGGTTCTGCACCAGATATCGCAGGTCAAAACCTGGCAAACCCATTGGCAACCATTCTGTCTGTAGCCATGATGCTGCGTTATACCTTCCGTGAAGAAGCGGCTGCAAAAGCTATTGAAGATGCGGTAGGTAATGTTTTAGACCAAGGTCTGCGTACGGCTGACATCATGTCTGAAGGCATGACTAAAGTGGGTACGGTGGAAATGGGTCAGGCAGTTGTGACTGCATTGAATTAAGTTACTCAGTATTTCTACGTAAAAAACGCAGCCTTGAGCTGCGTTTTTTTATGACTGATTTTGATTAACAGGTTCGACCCGTAAGGCTGACAGAAGTTGCAATATTGTCTTTAAGCAAAAAGGTAATCTTGCATTGCAAATTCACATCATACCCTGATGCAGGACTCACAGTGACTGGAACCGGAACTGTGCCTGTACCTGCTGCCGGAAATTGGGCAATCGGTAAGGGCACGGTCACAGGACGTTCTACGACATAGCTGAGCTGTTGGGAGCTGAGCTCAGGTTCACTGATTTGCTGATAACCCAAACGTTTCAAATCTAAATTGCGATCAATATACTGGCTGCTCTGGCCAATAAATTGCTGTAAATAAGCTTCACGGTCGGCCTGGCTGATCGTGGGTGTCTGTGCACACCCTGACAGACCGAGCAACAGGATGCTCAAGCCCAATACCAGAGGAGTCCCTTTGCTTAACAACATCACATCACTCCTACTCAAGGAACGCTTAAAAACAGTGTAGTAGCAAAGTGTGAGAGGAACTGTTGTAATTTATTATTAGGTAAGACAACAATAATCAGGCAGTTAGATGTTAGCTGTAGCCATCAAATCCAAGACAACTTAGAATGTTCTTATATTCACTTCAAAATGAATAAAAAGCAAAAATGAGTATTAACAGGCACGTCCGCTATATTGCACGGATTGGGCAGTCCCTTGTTCTAGCTGTAAATGAATCTGACAAGGCATTTCAACCTGATAACCCGGGCCGGGTGCAGTTGCGAGTCGTACAGGGGCACCTATACTGACACTTTGCTGAATGGCGGGTGTTCCCAACGGAAGTTAAATGGTGCGAAGTACGGTATAACTCAGACGTTTTCCGTTTGTACAGGTGCTTTTGAGGTCTTAAAACCGAGTGCAGTTAAATCCAGATCCTTGCGAATTGACTCTGCAGATTGGCCGATATATTGCTGTAGTTGCTGATCTAGTTGTCGTGATTTTGTCGAATTGGTAGTGGCGCAGGCACTCAGGCTGATTCCTAGGATCAGAGAAAACAAGATTTTTTGCATGAATGATTCACTGTTTTTATTAGAGGAAAAATAGAAATGATTATCTTCGAATGCAGTATAGGGAATGTGCAGGGGAATTGATATAAAAGAAAAGGCAATAAAAAAGCCACTGGATGAGTGGCTTTTGCTTCCGCTAAAACTTAGCGCGCACGGTATGTGATACGACCCTTAGTCAAATCATAAGGAGTCATTTCGACCTTCACGCTATCGCCAGTCAAAATACGAATATAGTGTTTACGCATTTTACCAGAAATATGGGCAATTACTTCGTGACCGTTTTCTAAACGTACACGGAACATAGTATTAGGAAGCGTCTCGGTGACAACGCCTTCGAACTCGATGAGTTCCTCTTTATTGGCCATAGCCTACCTGAATGAATAAATTGGAAAGGCGCAAATTATAGTCAATTTTTTCGCAAAACACAAGGTGTAATGGGCGTTAGACTGATCATCTGTCAGTAAAATAAGCGAAGTATGAGTTTAAACTTTTTTAACTAAAAAGCGTATGGTATCTGTTGTCAGTTTGGTCAATCACAGTTAATCTAATTTCAATCTTTTTAAGTATAAATGAAGTACATACAAGGAAGGTTTTTGAGTGAGTCAGCTAACGGATGCATCAGTCGTATTGCGTTTAGGCTATCAGGCGATTCGTCGTGCAGGTTTGCCAACAGAAGAACTTCTGACGAAAGCAGGAGTTGCTTTAAATCAGGTGGAGACCAATGACCGTACTCCGCTTAGTGCTCAGTATGCCTTCTGGGTTGCCGCAGAAGAGGTCAGTAAGGACCCGGATATCGGATTGCATCTGGGTGAACATTTGCCACTCTATCGCGGACAGGTGATTGAGCATCTGTTTATTTCATCAGAGAATTTTGGTGAAGGCTTGAAACGTGCACTGGCTTATCAGCGTCTGATCAGTGATGCCTTTCATGCCAAGCTGGTGGTCGAAGATGATCGCTGCTATCTGACCAATGGTGAACAGCCTTTTGCTGAAAGTCTGGTCAATCGTCACTTTACCGAATGTGCGATGTCAGGTGTGTTGCGTTTCTTTAAATTTATTACTGAAGGCCGTTTTGAACCGATCTATATCGATTTTAATTTTTCCAAAGGCGCGGCAGATGAAGAATATTTCCGGGTTTATGAATGTCCGGTAAGTTTGGGGCAGAAAGAAACCCGTTTGTATTTTGATCCAAGTATTCTGGATTTTCCACTTTGGCAGGCAGAACCGGAACTGTTGCAGCTACATGAACAGCTGGCGATTGAAAAATTACAGGAACTGGCTCGTTACGATTTAGTCGGGGAAGTGCGTCGTGCAATCGGTTCTACTTTAGAAAGCGGTGAAACGACTTTGGAAACTGTAGCCGCTCAACTGAATATTACTCCACGTCGTCTACGTACCCAGCTCAGTGAGGCTAATACTAGTTTCCAGCAGATTCTGTCCGATTATCGCTGTCGTCTGGCTAAACGTTTATTAGCGAGTACCAATGAAAGTGTGGAGCGTATTGTTTATCTGACTGGATTCTCGGAACCGAGTACCTTCTACCGTGCCTTTAAACGCTGGACCAATGAAACACCAGTGGAATATCGGAAGCGGAAGCAGCGTTAATTACCATCCTAAGTCCCTCCTTTCTTGCGCTTCAGCTTAAAGCAGTGCTTAAGCTTTGCTCAGGAGGAGAGTTCCTCCCTTTTTAAAGGGAGGTTAGGAGGGATTTAAAAATTAAAAATAATTAGCTTATTCCGGCATATTCAACCAATATGGACCCAAAGGTATTTTGGGTAAGTCAAAATGCTCTGGATATTCAGCCTGAATAAAATACAGACCGTCCGGTGGTGCGGTAACTCCGGCTGCTTTACGATCTTCTGCTGCAAAAATATGGTCAATATGGTCAACCTCATACATGCCTTGACCGATTTCCAGTAAACAGCCCATGATATTGCGTACCATATGATGCAGGAAGCCATCCGCCTGAATATCTAGAATCAGATAAGGCCCATGCTGGATCAGGCGGCAATGACGTACATGACGTACCGGCTGATTGGACTGGCAGGCTGCTGCACGGAAACTTTCAAAGTTATGCGTGCCTTCAAACTTTGCAGCTGCCTCAATCATCTTTTTGACATCAAGTGGATAGTAAATATGCGTGACCTGTTTATGCAGCAAGGCAGGGCGTACCGGATGGTTATAGACAATATAGCGATAACGGCGTGCCTGTGCTTTAAAGCGTGCATGGAAGCCATTATCCATCTCCTTGATCCATTGGATCGAGATATCCTTAGGTAACTGGCTATTTGAGCCCATTAACCAGCCTCGTTCAGAACGCAAGGCATGGGTATCAAAATGTGCAACCATATTCGTCGCATGCACGCCGGCATCGGTTCGGCCTGCACCATGCAGAATAATCGGTTTATCGGCAATTTTGCTGAGTACCTTCTCGATGGTTTCCTGAACACTGATTACGCCCGGCTGTTGAGTCTGCCAACCTCGATAATTCGTTCCACAAAACTCAATTCCCACTGCAAAACGCTGCATAATGACCTCAAAACCTGACTAATCGTACCAATGGGCATGCCATTGCTCTACCGTGTCATATTGTAAATACATTTTTAGGGCTTTTGCATAAAGATCAGCATGGCCATAACTTTCATTGAGCAGAATTTTGCAATCATGCACCCATTCAGCAATGGCATAACGCTGATCGGTGGCACCAAAAGGCACTTGAGTAGTTAAGACCGAGATACAGCCTTTGGCATAGAGCTGATTGATGAAATCTACGATCTCTGGATTGACGGCCAGATTGCCGGTTCCAAAACCTTGCAGGAATAGGAAGTGTGGCGGATGGGCTAAAATATTTTTCAGATTATTGAACTGTTGGACTAAATCAATCGGCTGCATCATCAAGCTCATGCAGTTAAAATCTGGAGCTTTGGTAATATCGTCTGCCGTAACCTGACAACTTTGCTGGTTGGCCCGAATAGCGATATGAGCGTCCAGACCAGTAAAGGCATTCAGCTCAGTGGTATGCTGCTTTAAGGCAGTTTGAGCATGAATCAGTTGCTGATGAAAAGCTAGATAAACATTTGCATTACACTGAGTTACTGAAGCGAGCGCAAAGCTCAGATTGTCCATGGCATCGCTAAATTCGCGTTGCGCATCGCCTTCAGCATTCAGGAGGGGATACTGGCTGCCAGTCAGCACAATATGAGCTGAATTCCCCATAAAATGTGCCAATACTGCACTGGCATAGCTCAGGGTATCTGTCCCGTGAATAATCACAAAATGTTGTATCTGCTGTTCAGATTGCAGATTTTGGATAAATTGCACCAGTTCTAACCAGTCTGTAGCAGTACAGGCACTACTGTCCTTAATCACAGGAGCGCAGTAATACTGAATCAACGGTTGATCCGTAGCAAGCAGCTGTTCCAGTTTTGGAATAAATAAATCGGCAGACATAGGGGAGAGCGGGTCACCGACACAGCCAAAGGTGCCGCCCATATAAATCAGTGCAATATCTTTCATCATAAAAAAAGCAGCCAAATGTGACTGCTTTAGTGTAAAGGGAAATTGATTAAGATGCGATTTGATTCAGCAACTGATCGGCTTGCTGACGTTGTGCTGCTGTATATTCAGCTTCACGTTCAGCAATGACTTCACGGGCAGCTGCATAAGCGCCTAACTGGATATATTGCTGTGCCAGCTCCAGGTTAAGGTTCGCTTCATTAACTTCCATCAGCTCCGGGAAAGACTGCACCAATGGATCATGTTGATCGGTTGCTGTAGTTACTGGCGCTGTCGGAATCTCAAAATTCACCCCTGTAGAAACAGGAGCTTCTTTTACAGCTTCGATATTATCAAGTTTGAAATCTAGTCCAGATGTTTCAGTCGTAGCAGGCGTTTCAGTTGCAGGCGTTGCAATATCAAGGCCAGAAAGATCAAACTCAGTCGCAGGTTCGGCTGTTTTTTCCGCAGCAGGTGCTGGAGTGTCTAGAGAGAAAGAAAAATCTAAAGGCTGGATTTCTTCTGTTGTTGCAGGCGCTGATTCTGTTTCTAAAGATACAGATGGTTCAAGCTCAAGCTTAAAATTCAGAACCGGTGCTGACTCAGTTGCTGCTGTTGGAGCAGTCTGGGTTTCAGCAGTACTCATCTGAAGATCAAATTCAACTGAATTATCTGATACAGGCGAAGCTTCTTCCGTTTTTACTGGCTCAGCCGCTGGAATCTTCGGTTCAAAGTTGAACTCTAAGGGTTGGATATCAGGTACTGGTTCCGCTACAGCAGCTGGTTTGCTTGGTTGCAGTTCCTGTTGTAATGCATCAAATGCCTGTTCGTTTGAAGCAGGAGTGGCAACCAGGTCTGCAAAGGCATCTGTAGAAGGTTTGCTTTCCTGTACAGGAGGGGTTTGTGGCTGAGCACTTGGGAAATCAATAGTATCCTGAACAGCGACCGAAGAGTTTTCAAACTCACGCTTTTTGACCTCAGCCTGAGCCAGAATATCTTCCAGTTCCAGAGAGCGAACATGGTTAATCAGCTGTGAAATCGCAAATTCATCTTTTTGCAGGATATGAATGTCGAGTAGCAGTAAATATAACTCATGTTGAGAATTATCGCGATTCAGTGCCTGATTGATTTGAGCTTCAGCTGCAAAGAAATTACGTTCCTGAATCAGACCTTCAATTTTCTTGCGTATTTCTTCTGATAGAGGCGTTGCTGATTTTTTAACGACTCCGGCTGGCTCGACCACTTTGGTTCTTTGTGAAGTGGATTTTGACGCAGCGCCAGGTTTTTTCGCTTTTACAGTTTTAGTTTTTGCTTTATCTGATTCTTGAGCATCTTGTCGTTTTTTTACGACAATTAATACGATGATCAATATCACTAATGGAATCACATAAATCAGCATGTTTTACCCCTTGGGGATAGAGTCCTTAAGTTCGCCTATCCCAATAAATCGTCATGTGTAACTTTTTAATTAATTGGCTTTTTATCTGCCTGTTGTGCTTTAAGCTGCTGCTGCAGCTGGGCAAGACGAGCATTTAATAATTGAATTCTGTGATCCTTCTGATTGAGTGCCAATTCTAGTTCAGTTACGTTTCTCTTTAATTTAACGGTTTTTTCACGGGCTGTCATAACTTTTAATGACAACTCTTTCGAAGTTCGATTTTCTTTTGTGTTTGAGTTGGCAGAAACCTGGCCGGAATCACGCTGATTCTCGGCAACCAGGCTCATTTCTGCCTCATTCAGACGATATTTGGTTTTTGCAGCAGGTTTGGAGGGTACTTGAACAGACTTAGTCGCTGCGGCCTGTATCGGAGTTTTCGCAGTATGAATGGTCGCTAAATTAAGCGCTACACCTTTACGCAAGCGGTTGGCATCACCCCCAATAAAAGCATGTTCATTTTCACGCTTGATCTGCTGCATGACCTCACTCACTGGACGCTGCTGTTCATTGGCAATCCTGGAGGCAATGCCCCAAAGCGACTCATTTGACTGTACCACATAGGTCGGTTTGACCTGGGTTGAGGTGCTTTGCTTGATGGCTGCCAGCTGTGCCTGAGTTTTAGCCGCTAAATTTGGTTTGTCCTGTGCAGTGGTAGATGCCGCCTGCTTGCGTGCCTGCTGTTCTGCATATTTTTTGACAAGTGGATCACTGGACACCATCTGGTTTTCAGTGTTTGTCGGTGCAGAAGCTTGCGCTGAGGCTGTATTTTTATTTGTTGGGACTACTGCAACTTCAGCTGGTTTTGTTTCAGCCTGAACTTTTGTCGCTGCAGCCTGTAAGTTTGGCGTTACATCTACTTGAGTTACAGCCGTGTTGATTGCTTTGGATGGAGTATTCACTGGCGCAGTGTTTACAGTACCAGCTTGCTGTGAACTATGACTTGTCGCTGCTACCGCAGTTTCAGTATTAAGTTTTGTTGGGCTTGTGACTTGAGCTGCAATACTCGATGTCGGCTCATGGGTCACAGCAGCTATCGCGGTTTTAGAGATAGAGCTGGCTGATAATGCAGGAGGTGCTGTGTTTTGCAAGGCTAACGGTTTTTCTGCCCCAAACGAGGTGGCTGGCTTGGATTGAGCATTGGTATAGCGCGTACTCACCGGTAAGTTTAGGGCAATATCTTTTTCACTCACGACTACGACAGGCGCGAGTGGCTGTTCATTCTGTTTCAGGCTGGCCTGTAACAAATCAGTTTTAGGTCTTAATGCAGTACGGATATGCTGTAGGCGTGCTGCATTGCCTTCCTTGATTTTTACAATGATATTTAATTCACGATCAGTGACCGGGCGCGAGGAGGTAATGGTAATAACCCCAGTACCATTACTGTTGCGACGGGTGAAAAAATTCAAATGACCCGGTGGCTGATGCGATGCACCCAGAGAAATCAGGTCTTCTGGCGAGGCTAAACTTACCTCAATGGGCAAGTTAATATCTGATTGACGGAAATTCATTTCCGCATAAAGCAATTCCCCAGGTGCAGACTGGATTTGTACCGGATCTACATTAATCGCATAAATATTTTGTGAAGCAACAATGGCTAAAATGGCAAGCTTTAATTTGTTATATACAGTCATCTGTGAGCTCAGTCATTATCGCATAGCGAAAATTATAGATTAACGGGATGTTTGTTTTTTGTAAAATACTTACGCAATAGTTACACAAAAAAGCCGATCAATAAAGATCGGCTTTGTGCTGTATTTCCTGACGGAAACTTAAGAATTTTTATAATCAATCAAGATACGCAGCATACGGCGTAAAGGTTCTGCAGCACCCCAAAGTAACTGGTCACCCACTGTGAATGCACCTAGGTATTCTTTACCCATGTTCAGTTTACGCAGACGACCAACAGGTACAGTTAATGTACCAGTGACTGCGACAGGAGTCAGATCAGTCATTGATGCTTCACGAGTGTTTGGCACAACTTTAGACCAGTCATTTGCATTTGCAATGATATCTTCGATCTCATCCAGTGAAACGTCTTTGCGAAGTTTCAGCGTTAATGCCTGAGAGTGACAACGCATTGCGCCGATACGTACACAGTGGCCATCAATCGGTACGATCTGCTGGTTACCCAGGATCTTGTTGGTTTCAGCCTGACCTTTCCATTCTTCTTTAGACTGGCCGCTTTCCAGCTGCTTGTCGATGTATGGAATCAGAGAACCCGCTAAAGGTACACCGAAGTTTGCAGACGGGAAGCCTTCACCACGTTGCAATTCAGCAATTTTAGAATCAATGTCCAGAATTGGAGAACGTGGATCATCTAGCAAGTCTTTGGTATTATTATATAAATAACCCATACCAGTAATCAGCTCACGCATGTTTTGCGCGCCCGCACCCGAAGCTGCCTGATAAGTCATTGAAGTTGCCCATTCCACCAGATTGTTCTGGAACAGACCGCCTAAGCCCATCAACATCAGAGAAACGGTACAGTTACCGCCCACGAAAGTTTTGGTGCCTTTGACCAGACCGTCTTTGATCACATGCATGTTCACCGGATCAAGTACGATGATTGCTTCATCATCCATACGCAGGGTAGATGCTGCATCAATCCAGTAGCCATCCCAGCCTTCAGCTTTCATTTTCGGGAAAACTTCAGTGGTATAATCGCCACCTTGACAGGTAATAATGACATCCATTTGCTTCAGACTGTTAATGTCTGTTGCATCCATAAGTGCTGGGGCAGTCTTACCACCAAATGCCGGAGCTTCACCACCCGCATTACTGGTAGAAAAATAGAATGGCTCAAAATGAGCAAAATCATTCTCTTCAACCATACGTTGCATAAGGACGGAACCCACCATCCCGCGCCAACCGACCAGACCTACTTTCATGTCACTTTGCCTCGGTGCGTTAAAAAATCAAAAGGGATTCGAGTGTATCAAAAAGGGACGTGACTGCAAGAGCTACACAATCAAAACATCAATATTCTTGAGCGAAATATCTGCTTTATGATACATACAAAATTGATAAAGCAATTTTTCTTTTAGAAAAAATAATAACTTAGTAAAGAGTGTATCTTATGGTAGGGTTTATCCAGATCATGGCAATCGTGGTCATCTGGTTAAGTTTCTGGTCGCTGATTCCCCGAGATGAATGGTGGATTCGTGGTGCAGATTTTCCACGTTTACAGATTCTGGTTTTGGGCTTCATTGCCTTTGTACTTTTTCTCCTCGTCGATCACCCATGGACGGCCTTCAATCAGCTGCTTTTTGTCGGCCTGATCGCTGCTTTGGCGTATCAGCTGAAAATGGTCTTGCCTTATACCTTTGTTTGGAAAAAACAGGTCAAGCAGGTCAAGCAGGATCAGCTGGATCCGGATCGTCAGATTTCCCTGATTGTCTCAAATGTCCTCACCACCAATACCAAATATCATTTACTGATTGAACAGATCCAGACCCATCAGCCAGACTTGGTCTTAACGCTGGAAACCGATAAGGCATGGCAGGATGCACTGGCCGTCATTGAGCCAGATTATCCCTATCGGGTGCCCGTACCTCTGGATAATCTGTATGGCATGCATCTGTACAGCAAACTTGAGCTGAGTGAAACCGAGGTTAAATTTATTCTGAGTGATGAAATTCCCTCGATTCATACCAAAGTCATGTTACGTTCCGGACAGCCGGTACAGCTTTATTGTCTGCATCCGAAACCGCCAAGCCCAACTGAAGCTAAAGATTCAACCTTACGTGATGCGGAACTACTGATTGTAGGGGATCAGATTAAGGATCTGGATGAAAGCTGCATTGTGATGGGAGATCTAAATGATGTGGCCTGGTCACGCACGACACGTTTATTCCAGCGTATCAGCGGTTTGCTGGATCCACGTGTCGGTCGACGCTATGTAAATACCTTCCATGCCGATTATCCTTTATTACGCTGGTCGCTTGACCATGTGTTTCACAGCACCGATTTCGCTCTGGTGCATATGGAGCGTTTAAAACACGTCGGGTCAGATCATTTTCCGGTTTATCTGGTTTTACAAACTGGGCGGGTATTTGAGCATCATCAGGAAGCGCTGGAAGAAACGGATCAGGATGATCAGGAAGCCAAAGAAGCGATTCAGGAAGGAATTGAAAAGGCAGAGAAAGAAGAGAAAAAAGTCACTGATAAGATTGCGATGGCTTATAAGAATGAGGGGAAATTCTTATAGTTTTAGCTGAAAAGTGTACGATATTGCTTACAGCAGTTTCCGCTTCTTGCGAATGGGCAGTACAGAGGAATCCACGTATTCTAAGCTCATCAGCACAGGGAGTCGAGAAAGGATATTCTCATAAGGAAGACGAAGCTGAATGAAAACATCATGGAAATGATGCTGAAAGGGAAATCACAACAACGAAGAAGCAATTATAATATATGAAAGCACAACCTCATTAACCCGGGTTTTACAGGATGTAGAACTCGGGTTAAATTATTTTTGGTTCATTTTTTTATTATAATTATTTGATTATTAAAATAAAATTTAAATTAAAAAATGGATATTACCTGAATGGAAGTTATGATTCCCGATCATGATTCAGTTAATGAATCCGAAGTGCTACAGCTCTATCTAGTCAATCAATGGTCAGCCGCAGAAAAACCTCAATTACTTTTACAGGCTTTGCAGCATTCTCATAGTCTGGTGACGGCACGTATCAACGGTCGGCTGTTCGGCTTGGGAAATGCGATTTCAGACGGTTATCTGGTGGTGTATTTCCCGCATTTATTGGTTCACCCAGAGGTGCAGCGACAGGGCATTGGTCGTCTGATCATGCAAGAAATGCTGCAACGTTATTCAGGATTTCATCAGAAAATTCTGGTAGCTGATCAGCATGCCACTGAATTTTATAAAACTCTAGGTTTTGAGCGTGCAGGGCATACACAAGCAATGTGGATTTATCAGGGAACCGATCATTGATTTTTCTTGCCAATAATACCGTTCATATTAATTCTAGTTCTTAATAGATTTTATCGTAGCCTTCAGGACGGGTCTTAAAGCGACGATGGAACCACATATATTGCGTCGGTGCAATGCGCAACTGGCGTTCAATAATCAGATTTACCCGGGTTGCATCATTGACTTCATCCGCACTTGGCAAATTCTCTACCGCAGGTTCGATCAATACACAGTAGCGTGGATTTTTAATATCCCCAGTCCGGTAAAAATAGAGTGGAATGGCAGCAGCTTTGGTTATTTTGAGTAAGCGACGATGTGCAGTTACTGTGGCTGCAGGTACCCCAAAAAAGGGCGCCATTACGCCTTGTTTTAAACCAAAATCCTGATCCGGACTGTACCAGATAGCATGGCCATTTTTCAGGTTACGCACCAGACCGCGCATATCATCATGGTCAATCTGGTTGACATAAATGGTGGCACGGCAGCGGTAAATCAGCATATCGAGCAAGGGATTATTTTGTGGTCGATACACCACATCCGGCTCAAAATACTGTGCACATAAATAACCGCCGGCATCCAGTAAAGTCGAGTGGGTGCCAAGCAATAAAGCCCCTTTACCTTCTGCCTGAGCCTGCTGGATATGTTCCAGCCCTTCAATCTGTACCCGGCCTTTAAACCATTTTGGGCAATACCAGGCATTCAAGGTCTCAAATACACCGAGCATCTGGTCAATAAAGACCATACGGGCATTGTCCTGAACTTCTTGAGCTGACCATTCCGGGAAACAGACTTCCAGATTGCGAAGCGTGGTTTCACGGCGAGATTTCAAATATTTAAATGCCATCTGGCCGAGTAGATCTGCCAGACGATGCTGAATCGCCCAAGGTAAGATGGCCAGAATCATCAGAAATACAATACCCACCCAGATACCCCAGTATTGCGGTAACAGGAATGACCATTGAAATTCACCGGGTTGGTATTCTGGCGTTCGACTCATAAATTCAATATTTAAAATCAAAGATGTCAGCAGTGTAGCAGAAGAGCTTTTTGAAATAAAAAACTGCAAAATAAAAAAGCACCTGTATGAATACAGATGCTTAGTGACTAGGCGATTTAAAGATTAACCTTTGGTCATATTTTCCAGTTCGTCCCAACGTTCCATTTTTTCCAGCAAAATCTCATCAATTTCGCCTAAACGTTCAGAGGCTTTGGTCGCTGCTGCGGCATCTGTGACAAACCACGAGCCATCCGCCAGTTTGTCGGAAAGTTCAGCTTGTTCTTTTTCCAGTGCTTCAATTTCAGCCGGTAACAGTTCCAGTTCACGCTGATCTTTGTAGCTAAGTTTTTTCTTTGGCGCAGGTGCTACAGGTGCAACCGCTGCTTCAGCCTTGGCTTGAGCTTTTTTGACTGCCATTTTCTGGTCAACCACAGTCTGATCTGGACGTTGTTCCAGATAATCCTGATAGCCACCGACATATTCATCAATATTACCTTTGCCATCAAAGACCCAAGTCGATGTGACGACATTGTCCATGAAGGCACGGTCATGCGAGATCAGTAGCAGGGTGCCTTTGTATTCCGCTAGCATTTCTTCCAGCAGTTCCAGCGTTACCATATCCAGATCGTTGGTCGGTTCATCCATCACGATCAGATTTGATGGTTTCAGTAACAGTTTGGCGAGCAGAATACGGTTACGTTCACCGCCAGATAGAGCTTTAACTGGCGTACGGGCACGTTCTGGCGAGAACAGGAAGTCTTGCAGATAGCTGTAGATATGACGACGTTGGCCATTCACATCGACATGATCTGAACCTTCCGAAACGTTATCTTTAACTGATTTTTCCAGATCCAGCACATTACGTAGCTGGTCAAAATAAGCAATTTCCAGCTGGGTTCCGGTTTTGACTGTACCGCCATGCTCGATTTCTCCCAGAATGGCTTTGATTAGTGTGGTTTTACCGACACCATTATCACCTACCAGACCAATACGATCACCACGCATTACAAGCGCCGAGAAATCATTAATAATCGGTGCATTGTCACCAAACTTCACGCTCAGATGTTCAATCTCGAACACCACTTTACCTGAACGCTGTGCTTCCTGAGTTGACATGTTGACTTTGCCTTGCTGGAAACGGCGTGCTTTAGACTCTTCACGTAATTCTTTCAGAGCACGAACACGACCTTCGTTACGGGTACGGCGCGCTTTAATACCTTGACGAATCCAGGCTTCTTCTTCAGCCAGTTTTTTCTCGAACAGGGCATTTTGTTTTTCTTCTGCTTCCAACTGCTGAGCTTTTAGGTCGAGGTAACGTGAATAATTGCCTTCATAGCTACGCAAAATGCCACGATCCAGCTCGACAATACGGGTCGCAATACTGTCCACAAAGGCACGGTCATGCGAAATAAACAGTAAGGTCAGGTTATTCTGTTCTAGCAGGAATTTTTCCAGCCATTCAATACTTTCGACATCCAGATGGTTCGTTGGTTCGTCGAGTAACAGCACATCAGGTTGAGTGAGCAGGGCACGTGCCAACAGAACACGGCGTTTACGGCCACCGGATAAATCAGCAAGATCCGCTTCCGGATCCAATCCCATTTTACTCAGGATTGAATTAACCTTAGTTTCCAAAGCCCAGCCATCCAGCTGATCCATCTGATGCTGCAAATGTCCCATGCGGTCACAGGCTTCCATATCACCGAGCACGCAAGCTTCACTGGCTTCATGATAGGCACGCAACACTTCTGAAGCTTCACCGGCGCCATCAGCAACAATATCTGCAACCTTGCCAGAATCCATTGGCACGTCTTGGGCCAGCATGGAAATGGTGATGCCATTTTGTAACGAAACTTCACCACTATCCGGGAGTAAACTTCCTTCAATCAGTTTAAGTAAGGTAGACTTACCCTCACCATTACGGCCAATCAAACATACTCGTTCACCGCGTTCCAAATTAAAGTTGGCGCCGTCGAGCAAGGCAGGTCCGCCAAATGCCAGTTGGACATCCCTTAAAGTAATATAGGCCATAATGTTAATGTTTCCTGAAATCCCAAATGAGGACTTAAAATGACTAAACAACAAAATCTAAATGATCAGGCGTCATTTTCCGCACCCATTGAAGATTTGCAAGTGCGAATTGCATTTTTAGATGATTTAGTTGAAGAGCTGAATCAGCAGGTCACTCGCCAGAGTCTGGAAATTGCCGATTTAAAAAAACAAATGCAGTTGTTATATCAACGTGTTGAGTCTGCAGATTTGTCCGAAGGGATTGATGCTTTTGATCCGGTCACCAACCGTCCACCGCATTATTAATTTACAAATAATTTTTAAAAAGAAAGCAAAAAGAAAGCCCTCCAGTCGTGAGGGTTTTCTTTTAAGCAGGTGAAGCTCGATAAACCTAAACCAAGTCACCACTTTTACTTCGTCCAAGATGATCTTTAAAATCTAAATATCGTCATGGAAGGTGGAAACTATTTGACCTTTCACACACTTCCTACTCTAATAGTATTTTTCTAGCTCAGTTTTTAATCTTGCCTTATGCACCAAAAAGTTGTCCTTCTTGATCTCGAAAATAACTTTCCTACAGCCAAACTGTTACGTGACATCGTTGAACATTATCCGACCTTGTATCTGTTTAACTGTGCCGGAAAATTCGAGTTTGCTCTAGAAGAACTGACTGAGTTGGCCAGCTGGATCAGCAGCGGACAAATTATTATTCTGGATGTCCCGGAAGCAGAGCATAAAGAATATGAATATGCCGTGATTGTGGGTCAGCTGATGGCTTTGCTGGAAGCAGATACTCATGTCGAGCTGATTTCAGCCATGGATAGCAGTGAAATGCTGATGAAAATGCTTCAGGCTTCGGATATTGATTGCAGCCTGATTCAGGTGCTGCCAGAGGATGCATCTACAGGGGCTCAAGATAAACCTAAAATCCAGTTGCCAAGTATTGAAGCCATTAAAGCAAAACCGGCTTTGCAGCTGGTGAAAAAGTACTGTGATGCGCTCGGCAAGATGAGTGGTAAACCGACCACGCTCGAAACCTTAAAAAATTCAGTCACCAATATTCTGCAAGTTTTACCAGGCAAAGCGCAGCATGTAGTTGGCATGCTGATTAATCTGAAAATAGTCAAACGTTATGACGAGCAGATCAGTTTCCGTAAAAAAGTTTTGAAACAGTGGGTGCAACTAGATCTCAATGACAACCAACCTGCTGAAAAACGAGCTTTGGATCAGGTAGTCTCGAAGCTCAATACTGAAGAGCCTGTTGTTGAACCTGCTCAATCTCCAATCCAGTCTGCCCAGCAAGGTCTGTTCAAAAACTTTAATAAAATTGATCTGGTACAGCTCGAAGTCGCACGCAAGCTGTGCGAATTACAGGGAAATAAGCCTAAAGATATTTATGAATTACGTGATTTGCTCGAGCAGTTATTTCCACAGTCAGATGTCCGTCTTTTACTTAAAGAGTTGATTGAAAAAGGATATATTTATTGGAATGGTCATGAAGTGTTATATAGTCATGAGATGTTTCTAAATTAGAATAATCTCATGAGGGCATATGAAAAAAATACTGTTATTGGATATTGAAAACTTACCCAAAACTGAAACAGAGCTCCTTCAATATCTTGCCCAATATCAATATGTTTATCTGGTCTATGCCAAAACGCCCATGGGGTTTAGTCTAGACGGTGTCGTCAGGCTTGCACCTGCAATCAGTGCAGGAAAACTAAAAGTCCTGAAGATGCCTAAAATAGGTAAAGACGCTGCTGATTTTGGCCTATGTTTTATTGCTGGACAGCTTTCTACCCAATATAAAAGCTCTGAAGTTTGCTTCGAGATTATGTCGAATGACTTTTCTATGGAATATGTGGCGGACTTACTTAAAATTGCCAAATTTCAGGCTAAAGTTATTTCAGCTAAACCATTAGTCAATTCAAATATTGCTCAGCAAATAAAAGCAGAAATAGACATTCAAAAACTGATTTTTCAATACTGCTCCAATTTAGTAAGAAGTAACTTTTCTAAGCCTGCAAAAGTAGAAACTTTAATCAACTCGCTTAAAGCCAATTTAAAAGTGGAAGAAAAATGTGCTCAGCTTTTAGTAGATGAGTTAATTAGAATAAAAATTATTAAAAATCAGTCTAGTAAGCTTCAATATCAGACTGCAGCAATTGAAAAATTTTATAAACAGCATTTAGTTACCGTCGAAACCGTCGAAACCGTCGAAACCGTCGAAACCGTCGAAACCGTCGAAACCGTCGAAACCGTCGAAACCGTCGAAACCGTCGAAACCGTCGAAACCGTCGAAACCGTCGAAACCGTCGAAACCGTCGAAACCGTCGAAACCGTCGAAACCGTCGAAACCGTCGAAACCGTCGAAACCGTCGAAACCGTCGAAACCGTCGAAACCGTCGAAACCGTCGAAACCGTCGAAACCGTCGAAACCGTCGAAACCGTCGAAACCGTCGAAACCGTCGAAACCGTCGAAACCGTCGAAACCGTCGAAACCGTCGAAACCGTCGAAACCGTCGAAACCGTCGAAACCGTCGAAACCGTCGAAACCGTCGAAACCGTCGAAACCGTCGAAACCGTCGAAACCGTCGAAACCGTCGAAACCGTCGAAACCGTCGAAACCGTCGAAACCGTCGAAACCGTCGAAACCGTCGAAACCGTCGAAACCGTCGAAACCGTCGAAACCGTCGAAACCGTCGAAACCGTCGAAACTCAAGATGAAGTGACTGAAAGAAAATTAAGTCATTTACGTCTGCGCCTGATGCCTTATCTCAATGTTGTTGCAGAACGTCGGCCTAAATTTATTGCCAGTTTCGAGGTGTTACTAGAGCGATGCGTGCCTAAGGAAGAGGTCCGAGAATCATTCAATTTACTCATCAAACATCAGCTAATACAGTTAAATAAACGGGAAATTATTTATAGTCCGCAGCTGCTGGGAAATTAAATTTATCCAGCGGTGCTTGCCTTTTATAGTGGGCTTATGCAAATCTAATATAAGAACATAAAGGTTGAACTATGGAAAATACCGGAATCTGGGTGGCAGTAGTCATCATCGTTTTCGTACTGGGGTCTATTTTTGGTCTGCGTGTGAGTCCTAGAGAAAAGGCATTAGGACTCATGCGTGATAAAGCCCGCAAGATGGGCTTACATCCACGTTTGGTGGTTGCACCTGACTGGACTAATATTCCCAAGGTGACTGAAAGTCGTGCCAGTATGGTGGCCTATTATAGTGTGCTGCTTCCAGATGCCCGTTTACCGCTGATGCGTGCCCGCGTAGTTGATAACAAACTTGAACTGGTGCATGGGGAGGACAAATTTAAAGATTTTCCCATTGCATTAAAGGGCATTTATGCTATTGATATGCAGGCAAACTGTGTAGGACTCTATTGGGATGAAGAATCTGATCTTAGAGCCACACAACTTGATGACATCAAGGCACTATTACATTCTTTGGCTGAACTTTAATTTTAGAAATAAACAGGATTAAACGGTTAATATGGCGAACGCTCCTCGGTCCACATCAAAAAGCAGCACGGCGAAGTCTTCCGACGCTGGAAGTAAACGTGCCTTGGTGATTGTGGAGTCGCCTGCAAAAGCGAAAACAATCAACAAGTATCTCGGTTCAAACTACATCGTGAAATCCTCGGTGGGTCATGTGCGTGACTTGCCGACGGGCGGCTCTGCGAAAACTGCAGAGAAAAAACCGGTGACCCGAACCAAGCTGACTGAAGCAGAAAAAGCAGAAAAATCACAGCAGGCGTTGATTAACCGGATGGGTGTCGATCCAGAACATGACTGGAAAGCCAAATATGAAGTCCTTCCGGGCAAGGAAGGCGTAGTCGCTGAACTAAAAAAACTGGCATCGCAAGTCGATGAAGTGTATCTCGCAACGGATTTGGACCGTGAAGGGGAAGCGATTGCCTGGCACTTAAAAGAAGTGATCGGCGGCGATGATTCACGCTACCAGCGTGTAGTCTTTAACGAAATTACCAAAAATGCCATTCAGGAAGCGTTTAAGCAACCATCTCGTCTAGATACCAATAAGGTCAATGCCCAGCAGGCGCGCCGTTTCTTAGACCGTGTCGTCGGCTTCATGATTTCACCACTGCTCTGGGAAAAAATTGCCCGTGGTCTGTCTGCGGGACGTGTACAGTCTGTCGCTGTAAAGCTGGTCGTGGAACGCGAACGTGAAATTCGTAAGTTCATTCCTGAAGAATACTGGCAGGTTTTTGCAGATACCAAATCCAAGAAAGATGATATTCGTCTGGAAGCGGTCAAGCAAAATGGCAAGACTTTAAAGCTGCATAATAAAGCTGAAACTGACGCTTTACTAAATCTGATTAAAGACGCCGAATATAAAGTTATTAGCCGTGAAGATAAACCGACCAAGGTCAATCCAAGTGCGCCGTATATCACGTCTACCTTGCAACAGGCCGCAAGTACTCGTTTAGGTTTCTCGGTCAAGAAAACCATGATGCTGGCGCAGCGCCTGTATGAAGCTGGTTTTATTACCTATATGCGTACTGACTCCACCTTCCTGAGTGATGATGCAGTCAACATGGTGCGCGGTCATATCGAGTCTGAATACGGCGAGAAATATCTGCCAGCCAAGCCGAACCGTTATGGTAATAAAGCCGGTGCGCAGGAAGCTCACGAAGCCATTCGTCCTTCCAATGTGGCACTGAAAGGCGATAGCCTGGCTGGAGTGGAACGTGATGCACAGCGTCTGTATGACCTGATCTGGCGTCAGTTTGTGGCCTGTCAGATGACACCAGCAGAATACTTGTCATCGACTATTTTAGTGGATGCGAATGGTGTCGAGCTGAAAGCCAAAGGTCGTACCTTAGTATTTGATGGTTTCACCAAAGTTCGTGGTCAGAACAAATCTGATGATGATGTATTGTTACCGGCAGTGAAAGTCGGTGAAGTGCTGAAGCTGGAAAAACTAGATCCATCTCAACATTTTACCAAGCCACCGGCACGTTTTACTGAAGCATCTTTAGTCAAAGAGCTTGAGAAAAAAGGTATTGGTCGCCCTTCGACTTATGCTGCCATTATCTCGACCATTCAGGATCGTGGTTACGTAAAACTGGAGAACCGTCGTCTCTTTGCCGAGAAGATGGGTGAGATCGTTACTGACCGTCTGGATGAAAGTTTCAATAATCTGATGAACTACGACTTTACTGCAGACCTTGAAGGTCAGCTGGATAAAGTGGCAGATGGTGAGCGCAACTGGAAAGATCTGTTAGACAGCTTCTATGGTGATTTCAAGAAACGTCTAACCAATGCTCAGGGTGAAAACGGCATGCGCCGCAATCAGCCTGTAGAAGTTGAAGCAGTCCATTGTAAAGAATGTGACCGTCCGATGCAGATCCGTACCGGCACAACAGGTGTCTTCCTGGGCTGTTCAGGTTATAACCTGCCACCGAAAAAACGTTGTAAAGGTACATTGAACCTGACTCCGGTTGAATCTCTGGCAGCACTGTCTGATGATGATGCCGCTGAAACCGCTGACCTGATGTCGAAGAAACGTTGTCCAGTCTGTGGCACTGCAATGGACAGCTATGTGATTGATGGCGGCCGTAAACTGCATATTTGTGGTAATAACCCGGACTGTACAGGTTATGAGCTGGAAGAAGGCGAATTCAAGATTAAGGGTTATGATGGCCCAACCATTCCATGTGACAAATGTGATGGTGAAATGCAGCTGAAAACTGGCCGTTTTGGTCCATATTTTGCCTGTACCAGCTGTGAGAATACCCGTAAAGTCTTGAAAAATGGTCAGCCTGCACCTCCGCGCGTTGATCCGATCAAGATGGAACACCTGCGTTCAACCAAGCATGATGATTTCTTTGTTCTGCGTGATGGTGCAGCAGGTCTGTTCCTGGCAGCCAGCAAGTTCCCGAAAGTCCGTGAAACTCGCGCACCAAAGGTCGCAGAACTGCGTACTGTAGCGGATCAGTTGGATCCAAAATATCAGTTTATTTTGCAGGCGCCAGATGTGGATCCTGAAGGGAATCCAACCTTGGTGAAATTCAGTCGTAAGAACCAGTCTCAATATATTGGATCAGAAACCCCTGAAGGCAAGCAAACCAAATGGTCGCTGGTCTATCAGGATGGCAAATGGGTTGAGGCCTAAGCTATCAGACATCAAGGAAATGCTGACGAAAGTCGGCATTTTTTTATAACTAAGTATTTTTGATCAACACAGTTCTAGGATATTCTAGGCGTTAAATAATAAAAGATTAAAATAGGAATCATCGATGACTTGGCTAGATAAATTCCTGTTCTTAAGTATCGGATTAGGATCTATCCTGTATTTCATGCTTGGAAAGATTAATGAAATGGGTATTCCTATGGATCGCGGAATGATGATTATTCTGGTGATTATTATGTCGCTGGTTACTTTGAGCTGTGTTTTATATCTGCGCTCTGAAGATCAAAAAACGAAACAAAAATAACTTTTAAATAAACTATATATTGGCATGTTCATATGTGGAAAAAAATCCGAATCCTGATTTTATTGATGATTTTATTTGTGGTGGCAGTAAATGCTTATCGAGATCAGAATCAGGACTGGAACAAACCAATCTTTGTTCTGTTGCATCCGATCAATGCAGATGGATTGGCGACTACACAGCAATATATCCAGCAATTGTCTGCTCAGGATCTAAAAGGGACACAAGAATATCTGGAAAAAGCGGCCCAGCAGTACCGTGGACAGCCCACTTATTTTTATTTTAATCTGGGACATGAACTCAAAGAATTGCCACCTAAAGTGCCGGAGCAGGCCTCCTTACTTGGCACCATTTTATGGAGTCTGAAATTCCGTTTCTATGCCTGGCAACAGCAGCAAGGTTCAGATCCTTCCTCGAACGTTACTCTCTTTTTAAATTATTATGATCCTGCACACACCCAGCAATTAAAACATTCTACGGCTCTGCAAAAAGGCCGGATTGGTTCAGTCAATCTATTTGCTTCAAGCAGACAGTCTGACCAGAATAAGATTGTGCTGGTGCATGAATTACTGCATACCTTTGGTGCTTCAGATAAATATGATCTCACTACAGGCCAGCCGATATACCCCGTCGGTTATGCTAATCCCAATCAGCAGCCTTTATTTCCCCAAACCAAAGCTGAGCTAATGGCAGGGCACATTCCAGTATCGCAAAGCACCAGTAAAATGCCAGAATCTTTAAATCAGACTCTGATTAATGAAATCACGGCGATTGAACTTGGCTGGAAAAAATAATTAACGAAGTGCTGAATAAACCGGCATAAGTTACTATTTTTATAGATAAACTCAGTCAATTTCTAACAAATTTCTCCATGATTTAAGAGCATAATCAGAGTCATAGCCAATTACTTGAGAAGAATATGAAGACTGTTGGAAATGATCTGGTTCGGCATCAATTGCATGAAAACCGTAAATGGTATTTAGGCCTGGGTGCCTTATTAGTGTTATTTGGAATTGTACTGTTAGCGTCGCTGCCTTTTGCCACCTTATCTGTAGTATTCCTGTTTGGGGTCCTGATGATGATAGGTGGGGTAGTTCATCTGATTGCCGGGATTAAAATCTTCGATGGGACATTTCGCTGGCTCTGGCTGCTATTCGGTATCATCTATTTTATTGCGGGATATTATGCTTTTAGCACGCCAGCGAAAACTGCGATTGTACTGACCAATCTGCTTGCGATTGCTTTGATTGTGGCGGGAATAATTCGCGTCTTGAATGCTTTTATCTTTAAAGCATTTCGCGGCTGGGGTTGGACTTTATTTTCCGGGATTTTAACTTTAGCTACAGGTATCCTGATTCTATTGTCACCGAATGCACCGTTCTGGGTTCTAGGTGCTTTTCTGGCAATCGATATTTTGTTCCAAGGGATTAATTATCTGACTTTAGCTTCCTATATCAAGCATCGTGTTCCAAAAAGCTCCGCAGATATTTA
Source organism: Acinetobacter sp. YZS-X1-1 (assembly GCF_000804305.1). Taxonomy (NCBI): domain Bacteria; kingdom Pseudomonadati; phylum Pseudomonadota; class Gammaproteobacteria; order Moraxellales; family Moraxellaceae; genus Acinetobacter; species Acinetobacter sp. YZS-X1-1. The sequence continues at coordinate 95,955 of NZ_JWHB01000002.1, forward strand.
AGTAAGACCAGTATAAAAAAGAGTGCAATGAGCGCTCTTTTTTTATTGGTATGTTCAGCTTTGCCTGTAAGATGGGTATGCATTTCAAATTAGTATAAAACCTATAACGCGGCCGATCATATTCATGAAAATCTTTGTTCTAGCTCCCGATTCATTTAAGGAAAGTATGACTGCCGAACAGGCCTGTCAGGCGATGCAGCGTGGTATTTTGCAGGTCTTTCCTGATGCAAATTGTATTACTTTACCAATGGCAGATGGTGGTGAAGGAACTGTAGATGCATTAATTTTAAGCCTAAAGGGTGAACGAGTAACGTGCCAAGTCACTGGACCATTAGCCAGTCAGTCGATCGAAACTTACTTTGGCTTGGTTGATGCTGCTCAGACCGCAGTGATTGAAATGGCCAAGGCTAATGGCATTCATTTATTAGCAAGTTCCCAACGTAATCCCATGTTGACCTCGACTTATGGCACAGGGGAAATGATCAAACAGGCGCTGGAGCTTGGCGTAAAGAAAATCATTATCGGGCTCGGTGGTAGTGTGACCAATGACGGTGGTGCTGGAATGGCTCAGGCTTTAGGAGCCCGATTCTTAAATACTGCGGGAGAATCAATTCAGGTCTGTGGTGGTAATCTGGATCAGATTGATCAAATTGATTTTTCCCAACTCGATACTCGTTTAAACAATACAGAAATCCTGATTGCTTCAGATGTGAATAATCCACTGTGTGGACCGAATGGTGCTTCAGCGATCTTTGGGCCGCAGAAAGGTGCAACATTGGAAATGGTGCAACAACTGGATCGGAACTTGAGTCATTTCGCTGATCTGGTTGAAACAAGCTTAGATATTTCTTTTAAAAACTTTCCCGGCGCAGGGGCAGCCGGTGGGTTAGGTTTTGGGTTGATGGTGTTTGCAGGAGCAAAGCTGCAATCCGGCGTAACGTTAATTATGGAACAAAATAGACTAGCGGAAAAAATTGCAGATGCAGATTATGTTCTTACTGGCGAGGGCAAGATCGATCATCAGACCGCTTTAGGAAAAACCCCATTTGGTGTGGCTCAGGTCGCCCAGCAATTGAATAAACCGTTAATTGCGTTTGCAGGTTTGGTCGGTGAAGGGATTGAGTCACTGTATCAGACTGGATTTAGCCAGATTGTCGGAATTAATCCACCAGATTGTTTATTGGAAGAAGCCTTAAAGAATGCAGAAATTAATCTGGAAAAAGCAGTTGTTCAAACCGTTCAAAATATTCAGGAATAGGGTGTTTGAGTAAGATGGTCATTGCCACAAAAGCTTGATAAAAAGACAAATATAAACGCATAAGCAGATTTTACTTTTCAAGGATGAGAATCCTCAAAATATATTTTGAGTTCGCAAGGTAACACAAATCCTTTGCTAGGTTGAGGGTATATCCCATACCCCAATCCAGCAGATGGCATTCATGCCGTCAACCCTATAGCGAATTAAGAATAAAAGTTCGGTCTGTTTCAGAGCAGCTCAAAGCTATAATAAGAGTGATCTGTTAAACTACACCTATCCACAAGTTGATGAGTGACCATGAGTTTAGCCTCCCTGATAGATGAACTGAATCCGCAACAAAAGCAAGCTGCAACAACAGAAGCAAAGCACAGTTTGGTTTTGGCTGGGGCGGGCTGTGGCAAGACCAAAACTATCGTGGCGCGTGCAGCTTATCTGATTGATCAGGGTGTACCAGCGAATCAGATTCAGATTCTGACCTTTACTCGTCGTGCGGCGAGTGAAATCGTGGCACGAGTGGAACTGGCACTCGGTGAACAGGCCAAAGGCTTACGTGCATCGACGTTTCATACCTTCTGTATGTATCTGCTGCGCCGAATTCCAAAGGCTTTTGGTCTGGAACAGTTTTCAATTATTGACCGTGATGATCAGCTGATGATGTTCCGTCTGATTCGCGGGCGTGATGACAAGAAAAATCCGAATTACCTGCCAAAGCCACAAGAACTCTGTGATTTATATTCTTTTGCGCGGAATACCCGGCAAAAACTGAGTCTGTCTTTGGAAAAGCAGATGCCGGAATATCTGGCACTCAAAGACCAGATTGCCGACATTATGAAGGAATATGAAGCACGTAAGCGTGCGCGTAGCTTTCTGGATTATGACGATATCCTCGCTGTGGTGGCGACTGCTTTGGCACAGTCTGAAGGTCTGGTGGACTATGTGGCTTCGATCTGTCGACATATGCTGGTGGATGAAATGCAAGATACCAATCCACTGCAATGGGCATTGCTGGAACCTCTCAAAGAACATATTAGCCTATTCTGTGTTGGGGATGATGCGCAGTCGATTTATGGTTTCCGCGGTGCCGATTTTGAAAATATTCACCATTTCAAAGAGCGTGTGCCGGATGCAAAAATTTTTAAACTAGAAAAGAATTACCGATCAACCCAGGAAATTCTGGACCTGTCCAATTGGTTACTGGATAAGTCCGAAATCAAATATGACAAACGTCTGGATGCGCATCGTGGTGAAGGCATTAAGCCGAAGATGCACATTTTCCCGAATGAATTTGATGAAGCCAAATGGATCGCGATTGATATAAAAGAGCGCCATTATCTGCAAGGCAGCAAATGGTCCGATCATATGGTGCTGGTACGTTCCAGTTATGCAGCGCGACATATTGAAGCAGCCTGCATCGCGGCCAATGTTCCGTATCGATTCATTGGCGGGATGAAACTGTTAGAAACTGCACATGTAAAAGATCTGCTCAGCCTGTTGCGTGTGGTGGCGAACCCGCTGGATGATATTGCCTGGATGCGCTTTTTGACATTATGGAATGGTGTCGGTGATGTCGGTGCAAGCAAACTGTCACAGCAGCTTTTAGCTGAGCCAGAGATGGAAAAGATTGCCGACAAGCTGGAAAAATTTGGCAAGATCCCGCTAGAAACCATTTTGATCATGAAGCAAATGGCGGTACTCAAAACCGAAGTACAGGCCTGTGTTGGTCTGGCAGTCCAAGCCATTGAAGCACAACTGGCCGAGAACTATAAAAAGGACTGGAATCGCCGTCAGGGTGATTTTGAATTGGTTAAACAGCTAGCTTCTAAACATGCTCAAGTGAGTGAATTTCTGGAAGAATATGTGCTCGATCCGGTCTCTATTTCTGAAATTGAACGCCAGTCGGATACGGATGTAGTGACCCTCATTACCATTCACTCGGCCAAGGGTACGGAACAGAAAGTCTGTTATGTGGCCAATGTCACGCCGGGACAATATCCGCATGCACGTGCGCAAGGAGATTTCGATGATGTCGAGGAAGAGCGTCGTGTGCTGTATGTGGCGCTGACTCGTGCACAGAATGAGCTGATTCTGACCAAGCAAAACCTCAATCACTGGGCGCGTGAAACGGTAGATGAGCAGGGACGTAAAATTGAAAGCTATTTTCTTAATAATCTGAACCGTAATTTATGTGTTACAGAAACTCATTACAAAACCCGTCAACAGACTGTGAAAAGTGCTTTAATGGAGCGCCAGTCGATTAATTTAGATTTTGGGATTGATCTCGATTAAACTATCCTTTCTGGGTTTGACGCAAAAAGTAGAGTAGGCACGTGCTTTTTGATTATTTTTGCCTATCTTCTTAAGGTTATCCGATGAAAATTTTAGTTCGTAACTTGGCACGCACTGTAACAGAAGCTGAATTGCTGACCCTGTTTCAGCAATACGGTACTGTTGAATCTTGTGCGCTAGTCATGGATGCAGAAACAGGCAAGTCTAAAGGTTTTGCTTTCGTAGAAATGCCGCATGGCCGTGAAGCTGTTAAAGCAATTAAAGGTTTAAATACACTGCGCTTGCATGGTCAGGGGATTCGTGTGAAGCAAGCTGAAGAAAAGCCACAGGCTTAATAATACCTTATAAAAAAGAGCATGTGTGATGCTCTTTTTTTTGCCCTTAAAAAGGTTTGGATTTTTACTGAAGAGTCAATATCAGCAGTCTGAAGTATCAAGATCATGCAGAATAGATCGACAGCGTAGACAATCTTGCATTGCGTAATGCGAACGTACGTTTTACTTTATAAGAGCCAAAATTTGTTTTAATGCTTAGGAAATCTCGATGACACGAGTTGCTCGCTATCATGCGGACCGTACCAATCAAAAACTTTATTTCGCTCGTCTGGCCTGTCAGCAGGCTGAACAGACTGATCATGTGCAGCAGGCACAAGCTCATCGTGAAGCTGCTGTATTCCATCTGCATGGGGCACTGCTGGCCTTTTTACAAGAACTGGTACGCTATTACCGTCTGAATGACCTGAGTCCGACGCTGAAATCAATTGAAGAGCTTATGGCGGCTAAGGGTCAGGTGTCACCTGAAGTGACCGTATTACAGCATTTATCCAAAGATGGTTTTTTGGCTGAACTGAAACGTGCTTACCGTCTCTGCCAATATGCGCCAGAGCCAAGTTCGCCACAACCCGAAGACGAAACTTCTTCAAATCTCATCATTAAAGTCACACAGACACCACAAGCCTGGTTACCTGATACTGCTATATTACGAGAATGGCATCGTGACCTGACGCAGCTTATTGATGGTTTTCGTAATGAGATGGTTGAATTTTAATCTGATCAGCTGTACTTGAAATTGCGATTATTAACCCTATATCAATTACTCTAATGATGCAAAGTGCAATTGCTCTTTGCCACCATGTTGAACATGGAGGATATATGTCTATAGAACAGTTGAAAGATTTATTTGGTAATCAAGACGCGATTTTGGAACTCGTTCAACTTGAAGGTGGCGCGTTGGCATTACGAAATGCGGGCTCAAAAAAACAGCCATTAGTCATGATTCAGTTTAATGACGAGGTGAAAGCCCTGTTGGGTGATCAAACGCCTGTGATTGCACAACACATGATTCAGGCCGCTTTATATGGTTTGCTGGAACAGCAGGTCAATGAATGGCAAGCTGAAGTTGTGGATGAAGAGCCCAAATATATGAGTTAAATTGCCTACCCTGGCGAGCAGGAAAGCACACTTGAAGTGTGCTTTTTTTGTGTTTATAAAATGAGAAAAATAGAGAATAAGAGAAAAATTAAGTCTATTAAACAGAAAAGTAATCTGAAATTTTATGGTTTGCCGATATGATAAATTTCAGTCCAATCAATAAAAAAAGAAGTTGCCAATTCTGACAACTTCTTTAAAAAATCAGCCTGAATAATGCGTAGGTGGATGGTTATGCGCAATCTCGATCTGGTTCAAAATATGATTGCTCATATTTCTCGCCATCTCCTCTTTGGCATAGTACACCTCGCCAATATTGTCACGGCGAATCACTTCAGCTTCTTCCTTGCTTTCCGCACATAGCAGAATCTGAATAGCAGGATTTAGGGTCTTGGCAATATCCACGATTTTGTGGATATCAATAATATCCATTGGTGAGATCACCAGTAGACGTGCATGCTGAATATGAGCTTGAATCAGCACACCAGGTTCAGTTGCGACACCAGAAACTGCTGCAATGCCTTTTTTACGCAAGTTCTCTACGATCTCACGATTTTCTTCGGCAATAACTACCTTAATATTTTGTTTCATTAAGGATAGGGTAATCCGACGACCGACTTCACCATGCCCGACAATCACCACCTGATCGCGCAGATAGTCCTGCGAGACTTCATCCGGTAGCATGGCAAGCGGATCACCACTACGCTCCAATAAACGCGCGAGAGACGAACGTTCGCGAATCCATTTTTGTACTGGTTCTACTGCAGAGAAAATAAATGAGTTCAGGGTGATCGAAATCAGGGCGCCGGCCAGAATCAGGTTTTGCCCATCGAGTGACAATAGATTTAGTGATACGCCAAGCGCGGCCAGAATAAAGGAGAATTCACCGATTTGTGCCAGAGAAGCACCGACGGTAAGCGCCGTATTAATCGGATAGCGGAAGAACAGCACCAGTGCCATCGCTGCGATGGTTTTACCGATCATAATAATACCGAGCACCGCCAATACATGAAACGGCTGATCCATCAGAATACGCGGATCAAACAGCATACCAACCGAAACAAAGAACAGAATCGAGAAGATTTCACGCAACGGTAAGGTTTCTTCCTCAGCACGGTGGCTGAAGTCGGACTCTTTGACCACCATCCCGGCAAAGAATGCACCGAGTGCCATGGACACGCCAAAGACCTTATAAGCTCCAAAAGCTATTGATACGGCCGCAGCTACGACGGTTAAGGTAAATAGCTCACGAGAGCCTAAGCGTGCCACCACCTGCATAATCATCGGCACTAAACGTTTACCAATAATGAGCATGAAGGCAATGAAACCGGCTACTTTAAGTAGGGTAATGCCTAAGGTGATCCAGACGTTCTGATCGCTACTACTGCCTTCCAGGGCCTGACCACCGAGCAGTACTGCAGTTGCAGGTAATAATACCAGTGCCAGCACCATGACCAGATCTTCAACCAGCAGCCAGCCGACTGCAATTTTCCCGTTAATGGATTCGAGCAGGCCACGATCACCCAGGGCTTTAAGAAGCACGACGGTACTGGCGCAAGACAGGCTTAAACCAAAGATCAGGGCGGAGCCAAAATTCCAGCCCCAGAGCATAGAGACTCCGACTCCGAGCAGTGTTGCGACTACAATCTGCAATACCGCACCCGGCAAGGCAATACGCCTGACCTGCATCAGGTCATTGAGGGAAAAGTGCATCCCGACACCAAACATCAGGAACATGACGCCAAGTTCGGCCAGCTGGTTCGCCAGATGCACATCTCCGACCACGCCTGGGGTGTTCGGGCTAATCAGAATCCCGGCAACCAGATAACCAATCAGTGGGGGAAGGCGTAGACGTGCAGCGATATAGCCAAAAACCAGGGCCAAGCCAAAACCGACAGCTAACAGGATAATGAGCTCTACGTCATGTGGCACTAAACACTCCTTTAAAATAAATTTTATGAAATTTCAGTTTTTTATGGGAAATAAGCACAGAAAATGCCAGAAGAGACAGAAAGTTTATCAAGCCGCATAAAAAAAATGCAAAAAAAAACGACCGGGAAGGTCGCTTTTTTCAAAAAACTAAAATTATTTGATTTTAGCTTCTTTGAAGATTACGTGTTGACGGATTTTTGGATCAAATTTTTTGATTTCCATTTTTTCCGGCATAGTACGTTTGTTCTTAGTAGTGGTATAGAAATAACCTGTACCAGCTGAAGAAACTAAGCGAATCTTATCACGCATTGTCCTGACTCCTTACTTAGATCTTTTGACCTTGAGCACGAAGGTCAGCAACAACCTTTTCAATGCCCAATTTGTCGATAATACGCATACCTTTAGTGGTTAAACGAAGACGTACAAAACGTTTTTCGCTTTCTAACCAGAAACGGTGGTGGTGCAGGTTCGGCTCGAACCGGCGCTTAGTTTTGTTGTTGGCGTGTGAGACGTTGTTACCAACGACTGGACGCTTGCCGGTAACTTGGCAAACCTTAGACATGGTGTAACTCCATTGATTTAGCCAACAGCAAATCTGTATGGCCAGTCAAAAATAAACGGATTGAATTCATTCAAGGGGCGTTTTATATCAAAAATGCGCTTAAAAGACAAGCGATTTTATCTAAAACGAAGCATGAGCCCGTGTGATAGCTCATGCCTTGATCATTTATCGAAGAAGTGTCTTCGAAATCAGCTTATGGATCGGCTTATTAAACGGAGGCAGAATGTATTTCAAGCTATACAGCTTAGGATTCGACATTACTGACCGTTCATGCGACAAACTGAAGAAGCCTTCTGGCCCATGATATTTACCCATACCGGAAGCACCGACACCACCAAATGGCAGATCGTCCTGTGCGACATGGGTTAATACAGTATTTTGCCCGAAATGCCCTGAATGGGTACGCTGTGCGACATAATCAGCACGCGCCTGATCAAAGTCGAAATAGTATAATGCAAGTGGACGCGGACGGCTATTAATAAAGTCGATGACGTCGTCAATTTGATCATATTCCATGATCGGCAGGAGCGGCCCAAAGATTTCATGCTGCATGATCTGCATGCTTGGCATGACATTGGTCACAATAGTCGGTGCAATTTTACGCAGGGCTGCTGGCGATTCATTACGCGGATTGATTTCAATAATCTGCGCACCTTGCTCACGGGCATCATCTAGATAACCTTGCAAGCGGTTGTACTGTTTGTCATTGATAATCGAGGTGTAATCCTGATTATGGCTGATGTCCGGATACATGTTTTCGACACAGGCTTTAAAATGATCGATAAACTCGGCAGTTTTGCCACGTGGCAGGAACATATAATCCGGCGCTACGCAGGTCTGTCCGGCATTCCAGAGCTTGCCCACGGCAATACGCTGAGCCACATCACGCAGGTCAATCGATGGATGCACCAGTACAGGGGACTTGCCACCCAGTTCCAGGATTACTGGTACCAGATTTTCAGCAGCCGCTGCCATCACGGTTTTACCGACAGCTGTTGAACCGGTAAAGATCATCTTGTCAAAAACCAGCCGGCAGAAGGCATCAGATACCGTACCGCCACCATTCACCACGGCAACCAGTTCTTTAGGAAAAGCTTCAGCTAAGGCTTTTTCCAATACCTTGCCAAAAGCAGCCGATGAACTAGAAATTTTGATCATGGCATGGTTACCCGCAGCCAACGCACAGATCAGAGGGCCGATGGATAATAATAAAGGGTAGTTCCACGGCGCGATGATGCCGATCACGCCTAGAGGCTGATACTGTACCCAGGCTTTTGCCGGCTGGTGAATAATACCAACATGACGCTTGGACGGTTTCATCCAGCCGGTCAGGTTTTTGCTGTAATATTTAATATGTTCAAGACAAGTCAGTAACTCACCAATTTTGGTTTCCCCCACAGAGCGGTTACCATAGTCCTGATTAATTGCATCGGCAAATTGATCTTGATACTTAACTAAGATACGCTTAAGCCGAGCTAAACGATCGATACGTTCCTTTGCAGTCGGCAGTGGGTAGCGTAAGTAGGCGTGTTTTTGTTGAGCCAGAATTTCATTGAGGTACTGGCTATCAAGAAAATGTGGTGTCATTGAAGTTGTTTTTGTGTGACTGTTCATGCCGCACTACCATTATTCAAAATCGATTAATTAATTTTTAGAGCAAATACTCTAATTAGTCAAGTTACTTTGTGTGTTAGCCTTGCTAATGCATGAACTGAATGGTTATTTTAGGATGTCCCAAACCAAAACGTTAAAAACCAAAGAGCGTATCTTACAGCTCAGCTTGCAGTTGTTTAATGAACGTGGCGAACGATCTGTAACCACCAATCATATTGCTGCTGAACTCGGCATGAGTCCAGGTAATCTGTATTACCATTTCCGTAATAAAAATGAAATTATCAAGGAACTGATGGAGCAGTATCAGCATCAGACGCTGGAAATGCTGGCACTTCCGGAAGATCGTGCTCTGGATGCCAATGATAAGATTCATTATTTTCAGGTACTGAGCAGTCAGCTTTGGGCTTATCGTTTTCTGCATCGTGATGTTTATCATCTGGTCGAAAATAACGAAGATTTCCGCAAGCTTTATCCACGCTTTGCCGGACAGGTCATGCAGCAGGGACAAAAAATTTATAAAGCCTTCGTAAATGCCGGCTTGATGGAAATGACCGATTCAGAAATTGAAGCGCTGATCATTAACCTCTGGATTGTACTGACCAACTGGACCAACTTCCTGTATATGTCGGGGCATATTACCGATTCCAACACTCTGGAAGAAAAATGGGTCTGGCAAGCACTGCGTCAGATGGTGTTTCTGGAAGGTGCTTACCTGCGCGGTGAAAGCCGTCAAACGTATGAAAGCCTGCTCAATTCGTTTGGTTCTTCAGAGCTGTTTGCCAGTCTATCGTCGCCTAAACCACCTGAATCTGAACAAACTATTCAGAATATCCAAGAAACGCGTTAGAATACTCGGCTTATTTTTTTAATTTAACTAATTAGTGACCTTAACCAACATGAATATGACGACTGCTAATACCGCACGTTTATTGATTACTTGTGAAGACAAGCCGGGCATCGTGCAGGCTGTTTCAAGCTTCTTGTATCATCAGGGTGCCAACATTACGGCGCTTGATCAATACGCGACAGCAGCGCAGGGCGGACGTTACTTCATGCGTGTTGAGTTTGAACTGGACAATCTGCAAAGCCGCAAAGAAAGCCTGTTGCAGACTTTTGCTGTTAATGTTGCAGAGCGCTATGGCATGCACTGGCGTCTGGCACTGGTCAGTGATGTGAAGAAGGTCGGTATTCTGGTTTCTAAAGTCGACCATGCGTTGCTTGAACTGCTATGGCGTCATGCACGCGGCGGTCTGCCATGTGAAATCACTAAAGTAGTATCTAACCACGAGACTCTACGTGAATCAGTCGAAAACTTCGGTATTCCGTTTGAAGTGGTTCCGGTGACCAAAGAGAACAAACGTGAAGCTTATGCACAGATCGATGAACTGATGCAGGGCAACGATCTCCTGGTATTAGCCCGTTATATGCAGATTCTCGATGAAGAGTTCGTAAGTAAATGGGAAATGAAAGTGATCAATATTCACCATTCATTCCTGCCAGCGTTCGTGGGTGCCAATCCTTACAAACAGGCTTATGACAAAGGTGTAAAACTGATCGGTGCAACTGCACACTATGTGACAGCTGATCTGGATCAGGGTCCAATCATCGAGCAGGATGTAGAGCGTGTGAACCATGACTTTACTGTGGAACAGCTGCGTGAACTGGGTCAGGACGTTGAACGTAATGTACTGGCACGTGCAGTGAGATGGCATCTGGAAGACCGTGTCATTGTCGACGGCAATAAAACTGTCGTGTTCCAATAAGCGCTTGCATCTCTGTTTAAAAAAGGCATACTTTAAGTATGCCTTTTTTGTTTGAAACAAAAATAATGGAGAAAAGTGGGATTAGTAGTTGCAAATGAAAACACTTCTCATTTATTATTGGCATACTTTAATTGTGCTAACCGATGAGCTTGATAGTTTGTTTCGTATCATCTCTTCGAGGTAAATAGATTTAATGAGTCAAGTTGCTGCTCCCATGACACCACCACCGTCAAATCAGATGAAAAAGAAAGTCGTTTCTATTCTGGCGGCGGTTCTGGTTGGACACGTGGGTCTTTTATGGGCAGTCAGCCAGATGAAAGCACCTGAACTGAAACCAGTCGATAAAGAGCCTCTAAAAGTCCGTTTCGTCAAACTTCAGGAAGCACCAAAACCTTTACCACCGAAGCCAAAGCCGCCAGAGCCTAAACAAGAGCCACCAAAGCCGAAAGAAGTTAAAATTGTAGAAAAACCGCTGCCACCGCCACCCAAAAAAGTAGAAAAAATTGAGCAGGTGAAGAAAGCAGAAACGCCTAAACCTGTTACTGCACCGCCAGTTGAAGCCAAACCGGCACCAAGCCCAGTGGTTCCTGCGGTCGTGAGTGAAACTAAAAAAGTGGCACCTGCGCCGGTTGCTCCACCAGCACCTGTCGCACCGCCGACTCCACCTGCACCGCCAGCACCGAAAAGTGTTGCAATTGGCGGCGGCGTATCCTGGCAGCGTGCACCAAAAGTGTCGCTCTCGGCAGGAGAGTTAAAATCAGCCTGTTCATTGGTGGTGGATGTATCTGCAAATGAGCAGGGGAAAGTGGTCTCTGCGACCGCACGAAATTCGAGTTGTAGTCCGGCCGTTACGCGCAAAGTTGAATCAGCGGTACGTCGTGCACAACTGACCAAATATGTTGAAAATGGTGTGGCTTATCCAACCCGAGTGGAACAGCCTTTCGATTTTCAGATTACCAAATAACGGCTAACCCATTAGGAGTTCGAATATGAACTTTTCAGTTTATTGGCAACATGCTGATGCAGTCAGTAAGACACTGTATTTCGTGTTATTGGCAATGTCGATTGCGACATGGACCATTTTTGTGCTGCGTTTGATGGGCACTCGCCAACTTAAACAGATTGCCTATGCTCAGTTATCTAAAGCATTAGGACAATTGAAAAATAAAATGACTCCTTTGGCATTTGAACAACGTAAAGCTGTAGCTGAGCAGGCTTTATTGCGTCAGATCGCATTAGAAAAAGGCAATGCAGAAAAAGGTGTATCTGTCTTGGGTACCATCGCTTCAATTTCACCCTTTGTCGGTCTGTTCGGTACAGTATGGGGGATCTTTCACGCACTGGTTGCCGTGGGTAAGAGTGGTCAGGCAGGTCTGGCACAAGTAGCCACTCCAGTGGGTGAAGCGCTAATTATGACCGGTCTAGGTCTGGCTGTGGCAATTCCTGCGGTACTTGCATATAACATCTGTGTACGTGTTAACCGTACTTTAAGCAATGAATTGCAAGACCATGCGCATAGCTTATTGATTGATACCATGTTGCAACAGGATTCTTCTGCAAAGAAGGCTGATGCAAAAGTAGCACAAGACAGTTTAGTTGGAGGTCAAGCTTAATGGCTTTTCAATTGGGTGAAGACAACGATACAGGCATGAATGAGATGAACCTCATTCCCTTGATCGACATCATGTTGGTATTGATGATCATCTTTCTGGTGACAGCGACCGTTGCGAACCCATCAATTCCATTAACTTTGCCGCAAACCACTGCAGAAATTATTGATCTGCCACCTGAAAATGTCACCATTAGCATCAATGCCAAAGGTGATGTAGCGTGGAATGGCGATGTACTGACCCTGGATCAACTTGAAACCCGTTTCAATGAGGCGAGCCAGGCACAGCGTCAACCAACCATCGTATTGAAAGCAGATAAAGAGTCACGTTATGACACCGTTGCTCAAGTGATGTCACGCGCGAGTGGAGCCGGACTCAGCGATATTGCCTTTGCAACCGATAATTAATTTTTTGCTCTCCATGAAAAAAGCGACTGATCTCAGTCGCTTTTTTATTGCCTTAATTTAATAGGGCATTCGATCAAGCAGAACCAGTTTAATGAGTTTTAAGCAGCGTCATAAACTTGTGTTGTAATTTGTTCAGCTTGGGCGGAATCGCGAAATTACAGTAGCCCTGATTCGGATTCTTGGCAAAGAAATTCTGGTGATATTCTTCGGCAGGGTAGAAAGTCGGTGCAGGGCTAAGTTCAGTCACAATATTCAGTCCTTCAGCTTTCAATGAATCTATTGTGAGCTGTGCAGTTTCTTTTTGCTCATCATTAAAATAATAAATTACAGAACGATATTGCGTGCCGACATCATTGCCCTGACGGTTTAATGTCGTTGGATCATGGGTTGCGAAAAAGACTTCGAGCAACTGACTATACGTAATCTGATTTTCATCAAAATCGATCAGGATCACTTCGGCATGATTGGTATCACCGCCACAGACTTGCTCATAGGTCGGATTAGGATTTTGTCCACCCGCATAGCCGCTGACGACCTTCTGTACGCCCTGAAGCTGTAAGAATACTGCTTCGGTACACCAAAAGCATCCACCACCAAATAGTGCTTGTTGCATGGTTAAGTCCTCATCATTGTAGAATGCTGATTATTGAATGTTCATATGAGTATGAAAGATATAAAGCCTGCACGACACAGGCTTTTTGTAGTCAGAACTTAGCGAGGCTGTACTGCATTTTCTAACTGAATGAGTAAATTGCCATGACGGTCCATTAATTTCAGGGTTTTACCATAGACCTGATAATGGGTCACTTTGCTCAGTGCCTCCTTAAATTTTTGATCCAGACCGTCATTATCCAGACAAGCCATTTCGGTACTCGCCATCTGGCTTAAGTTGAGAGTATCTTTACCGGCAGTGTAGCTGCCCATGATACGGTTACAGCCATCTGCGCCAGACACGCGTTGAGTCGCTGCATCGAATTGCAGACTTGGAATATTGCGTGCTGTCGGTGCTGTAGTAATTTCGGTATTACCAATCTGGTTCACAATCCAGGTACGATTTTGTAGGAGCTGTAAATTATTTTCAGTTTTGACTGATGAGGTACTAGGTACGGTTTCACAACCTGACATAGCAAAGACTGAACCTAAAATCATGATTGCTGTTAATTTTTTTAGCATGAGAGAGACTCTAATTCTGAATTAGCTATTTGTATATAAACAAAAAAATTAAATATATGCCAGTTGATTTTGTATCTTTCTTTAAGTTAGATAACTTGGAAAATTATCTGGAATTCGACTCAGGTAGGCCTTGACGCAGGCGTTGTGAATACTCCTGACTGGAGATCTGACCGGTATCTCTAACTCGTGGATTAACATGTGCACGCTGATACCAGGTTTGTATATCCCAGCGCTGATCTAGCGCTTTTAAATCATATAAATAATCAGGTAAATACCCAGAAGCCAGCAAGCGGTAATCTGAAGGAAGCTGTTGCTGAGATACTGCCTGAGCCATATCAAAGACCAGCGTCGTGCAGTTACTGCTCAGGGTGTTATACCATTTAGGCGCTTTGGCCAGTTCATCAGCCTTACGCAGATATTCTTTAAATAGGGCTTGAGCTTCTGCTTGTGGCATTTTTACCGGAAAAAAGTAAACCTGCTCGCCACGAATATTGCTACGCGTATATACAATGTCTTTTTCATCTGAGGCGATCAGACTTAGTTCATATTTTCGGAAGAAGCCGCCAATGGCAGAAAATTTCTCATCCTTTTCTTTGCGAATTTCGATCGAGAAGGCGAGTGGTTTCTGATTGGCAAAATCAAAACTGACTAGCGTATGGGCAATTTTAGGCCCCATCCAGTAGGAGGTAATGATGTTTACCCCAGTAATGTCGTTCAGATCAAAACTGCGGCTTTCCCAGCGTTCGGTATATTGCCCCTCTCCTTGCCAGTCAAAATTACGGATATTGTGCAAGGTGACTTGATTGCCTTGCTGCTCATAGGAGAGCAGTCGGGAAACTTCAGGATTCCAGTCACGATCCTGACGAGGCTCCATGCTTAAATAAGCCAGTAAGCTGACCAGAAAGGCCAGCAAATAAAGCACTGTATCCACCTGGCGGGAAATCAGATGCTTGGTGAAATAAATGCCCAAGACCACACAGGCAAACACAAGCCAGAGCCCAATCAGAATGATGCTGCCAATTTTGCCCAAGGGTTGTTGTACCCAGAGCATCAGGCTCAGCCAAAGGCTTGAACACAGGACAAATACACTAAACAGACTCCCTAATAACCACAGGCTCCAATGCTTTTCTGAATTTTCTTGTCCTTGCATGTTCGATCTTTTATAGAAAATAGGCTTTATTTTCTGTATGTTGCGAACTCAAATGCAATACCGGTTTTGTCATCGATATGTTGTTCTGACGCAACTTTTTTGAACTCGGCCGGAATTTCCGGATAGTAGGCATGACCCTGTACATCCAGTTCAACATGGGTCAGTTCCAGACGATCAGCGATCTCCAGAGTCTGTTTAAAGATTTCACCGCCGCCAATGATAAAAATAGCATTCGGTTTTTCTGAAGCCTGCACATCGGCCACGGCTTGAGTCAAGGCATCTTCAATCGTATGCGCGACTTTGACGCCTTCAAAGGACCAGTCAGGATCGCGGGTAATCACCCAGTTCACACGTTTAGGCAGCGCACGGCCCATCGACTCAAGCGTTTTACGGCCCATGACAATTACGCCGCCTTGAGTGATTTCCTTAAAGTGCTTGAGATCTGCTGAGATATGCCAAGGCAGGTCATTGTCCTTACCAATACAGCGCTGCTGATCCATTGCCACGACATGAACGACTTCTAAATCCTGAAATGCCATACCCATACTCAAAAACAGATAAAAATTATTGCTATTAAAATGCAAAATCCCACTTTAAGCAAAGTGGGATTTGAATATTTTCCGGGGTTTAACAGGAATTAAACTGCAACTGGCGCTTTAATTCCTGGATGTGATTCATAACCCACAATTTCAATATCCTCGAATTTGAAATCAAACAGGTCTTTAACTTCAGGATTCAGTTTTAACTGGCACAGGCCTAAAGGCTCACGACTCAATTGAAGTTTAGCCTGTTCAAAATGATTGGCATATAAATGCGTATCACCACCCGTCCAGACAAAATCGCCTACATCCAGATCACACACCTGCGCAATCATATGAGTCAGCAGGGCATAGCTGGCAATATTAAATGGAACGCCAAGAAATACGTCAGCACTACGTTGATAAAGCTGGCAAGACAGTTTGCCATTATGTACAAAGAACTGGAACAGGGTATGGCAAGGCGGTAAAGCCACCTGACTCGCTTCATTCGGATTCCAGCCAGACACAATCAGACGGCGTGAATTTGGATTGGTCTTGATCTCATTGATCAGCCATTTGATCTGGTCAAAACCATCCTGATTGTAGCTGCCATCTGCATTTTGAGTGGCACCAAAATTACGCCATTGATGGCCATAGACTGGACCAAGTTCACCTTCTGGACGACCAAAGCGTGCGGTCTGTTCCGCAGTGGCCCATTCATCCCAGATGGTCACTTTATTATCCTGAAGATACTTTACATGGGTATCACCTTTCAGGAACCACAGCAGTTCAATCACGATCGAACGGAAATGAACTTTTTTAGTGGTAAGTAAAGGGAAGCCCTTGGAAAGATCAAAGCGCATCTGATGACCAAATACCGAACGTGTACCTGTGCCGGTACGATCGCCTTTATCGCCGCCGTTGTCGAGGATATGTTGTAAAAGGTCAAGATATTGGCGCATAGGTCTCTCTTAAAATCTGTTGCAAATTGCTTTTCTTTGAATTGGGCAATTTAAAATTGCGCTCATCATAACATTTTTTTGAGCACTTCCGCATAGCAGTGAAAATGATTAAACATGAGAGAAAAGGGCATAAAAAAGCACCCATGATGGATGCTTTTTTATTATCTTTTTTTAAGCCGTTGGCTTACCGGTATGTACCGTATGGATCAGATCGGACAGGTCATAACCCAGCGATTCAGCATAGGCCAGATATTCCTGTTTGGTCGTTTCATCCAGTGTCGGCTTACGATGCAGGAGCCATAAATATTTCATGTTTGGCTCACCGACCAAGGCGGTCTCATACTTGTCATCCAGTTTGAGAATCCAGTAATCCCCTTTGGTAAAAGGTACCCAGTGCAAACCTTCAGGCAAGAAACTGACTTTCAGTTTGCCATGTTCTGCATCAACAATAGTGGCTTCCCCAATAGATTCATCGAGTTTGCCCGCACCATCTAGACAACGGTTCTGGACGCGGACTGTGCCATTTTCATTCAGGCTGTAGGCTGCGGAAATATCAGTACTGTCTTCAGGTTGGTGTTTCATAGGCAGACGGGCAATTTCGTACCAGATCCCTAAATATTGTTCTAAATTGAAATTTGAAATAGTCTTTACATCATGACTCATATTTTTCTTCCTCATCATCTCAATTTAAATTTACTAAATCAGTCTAATACGAGAGTTGTTAGCCAGAATGATGTAATCCCGTAGTGAAATGTTGACTTTATTATCGTGAGTAAAATTACAGATTTAGTCAGAAAGGCGCTCAAATATTGATTTAGAAATAGTCTGAGCAGAATTGCTAATTAATTTGAAAAGTAGTGAATTTATAACTTTTTTGTGAAAATTGTAAATTTTATAAATCTAAAAGAAATAACAAGTTAAGTAAAATTAAATAAATGCGGAAAAATATATTTACATTTTTAACGTGAAAAGTAACATTTAACCGTCTAGTATTCACCGCGTGTTGAAGATTTGAAAGCCAAACTTACAGGCGAGGAGTACTTGGTCCAATATGATTTATGATCATCAAGTGAATATGAGCGAAGTGCATGCTCCTGTTCAAGCGAACG
Source organism: Acinetobacter sp. YZS-X1-1 (assembly GCF_000804305.1). Lineage (NCBI taxonomy): Bacteria > Pseudomonadati > Pseudomonadota > Gammaproteobacteria > Moraxellales > Moraxellaceae > Acinetobacter > Acinetobacter sp. YZS-X1-1. The sequence goes on from NZ_JWHB01000002.1 coordinate 113,726, forward strand.
TCATAATTCGTTCCCAATCGGGACAAAATTCCAAACGTCAGCCTCAGCGCTATACCTCTGCGTCAGCTCGTAACAAAAACTCTGAATCTCGCAAGACTTTCGGTGCAATGAACGGCCAGCGTTTCGATATTGAAAAATTCACCAGCTACCTGCAAGGCATTACCCGCAGTACCAGTACACAGAAATGTGCACGCAGTATTCGCGTCGGATTGCAGTCTTCAGGCGCAAAAATTGTGAATCATCCTGTTGCCGCAGCTGACTGGGGTAACACCCTGCAGCAATTGGGCTATCGAAAAATCAACCTGTCTTTTGACCGTCCGAAAAAAGGTGATATCTATATTATCGACCGGACTTCACAGCATCAGTATGGTCATATTGCAGCGTATTCTGGTTCAGCCTGGGTTTCTGATTTTAAACAGAATGGCTATGCGGTCTATCGTAATTCCAATGTGAAATATACGTATTACCGTCTGGATTCCTATCTTTAAATCCGACGCTGAAAATTTCAGAACTTAAAAATGAAAGTCGCGAAATGGTTCAATCTTCGAAGCGTTTCGCACGTTGATTATAAATCGACACGATAAACAGTCCAATCGCCACAAAGCCTAAGCATTGTAGACCTAGCGCTACAGTTTTCCAGAGCTCACCCGTTTTGGGTAAATAACCGATCAGGCTAATTACTGCCACAATCGGAATCGCCATCGTTAAAGCACGAAAACCTTCGGCATAAGGATTTTCAGGAGCAAGCTTTAATCTGAATTCACGCAAGACGTGTATCAGCATTCCAATCGCCAGACTGATTCCAACAAATATCGGACCCAGTTTCGCTACAGTCGATGCTATGTAAATTACGATACATACCGCAATAATAATGATGAGCTTGAGCTGACGGTTGCAGCGTTCGGAGTACCAGAACTCAAGCATGTGGGGAACCTGAATCCGACTTGTTCTGATTAAGCAAAGACAGAGGCGAAAACAGGCAGATTGTCAAAGCCATAAAGGCAATTCCCTGAGCGCCTGGCAGCAAGATTTCACCCTGTTTCATGTTCATAAAAATCAGGCTGATTAATAAGGCAATCGGAATCCAGGTCAGGACACGATAGAACAGGCCAGTCGGATTTTTTGCTGCGAAATGAATTTTGCAGTAACGACAAATCAGAAAAATAATTCCGGTACCGGCAAACATCAGGATGGCATCTAAAGGCAAAGGTTCCATCCAGTACAGACCTACGGCAATTGCAGCAATCACAACAAAGAACAGCAGTTTTTTCAGGAGCGACACCTGCGGATTGAACCAGAACTCAAGCATGATGATGTATGAACAGAAAAGATAAAAAGCACTTTAGCATATTTTAAATATAAAAAAGCGAGGCAGAGGCCTCGCAATATTTAGGAAAATTATCCGTTATTTTTCTGTGGACCCCAGTCATAAATTTTCTTCTGATAAGCGTACCACAACATCCACAGACCAATCAGGATCATTGGCAGGCTCAGGAATTGTCCTTTACTCATCCAACCAATAAATAGCTGACCATTATCTGGTTCACGGAAGAACTCGACGATAAAACGGGCTAGACCATAGCCGGTCAGGAATACCGCAGAAACTGCCATACGTGGACGTGGCTTGCTACTAAACCACCACAGTACGATAAACAGAATCAAGCCTTCACAGAGCGCCTGATACAGTTGTGAGGGATGACGTACCAGCTGCAGCGGATCGGTTGGGAAAATCATGCCCAAGGCAAAATTTGGATCAGTGACTTGACGACCATAGAGTTCACCACCAATAAAGTTACCAATTCGGCCAAACATCAGGCCTGTCGGAACGCAGGGCGCAATAAAGTCCAGTGTCTGGAACCAGGCCATCTTATATTTCTTGCACCACCACAACATCGCTACGATTACGCCGAGGAAACCGCCGTGGAAACTCATCCCACCGGTCCAAATCTGGAACAGCCAGAGTGGGTTTTCCAAAAACTGAGAAAAACCGTAGAATAAAACATAACCGACCCGGCCACCGATAATCACACCCAAAGCCCCAAAGAAAATCAGATCCGAGACCATATCTGGTGTCCAGCCGCGTTGTTTAGCGCGATAAGTCGCCAGTCCCCAGGCAAATAAAAAAGCCAAGAGATACATCAGTCCATACCAGTGGACTTGCAAAGGCCCGAGCGAAATTGCAACGGGATCTATGTTTGGATAGATGAGCATTCCTGTTCCTTGTGATTCTGTTTTGCACAGATTTTAGCTGAAAGCGAAGAAAATTGTTGTACATTCAATGTGTAAAGATCGAGAGCATCAATTATGTGTATTGTGGCACTGGCTTGGCGAGTTCTGGATGAAACGCCTTTATGTCTGATTTCAAATCGTGATGAGTTCTATCAACGTCCAACACAGGCATTATATGAATGGGAGAACAGTCCGATTATTGCCGGGCAGGATCTTCAGTCTGGTGGTACCTGGATGGGTATAACGGTTTCAGGACGATGGGCAGTGATTACCAATTTCAGGGATGGTAATGACAAGAATAACTACCCAACTTCACGTGGACATATCATTCAGCATTTTCTGGAATCCGAATTGACACCTATCCGGTTTGCTCAAGAACTGGAAAAATGTCAATGTGATTATGCGGGCTTTAACCTGTTTGTCGGCGATCGAGAGCAGGCGGTCTATATGAGTAACCGTGGTGAGGCACCACAAGTACTAGCACATGGCGTTTATGTAGTGTCCAATGGCTTGCTCACGGAACATTGGGAAAAGACTCGACACCTGCGCAAGCGTTTTACCCAGGAATTTCTGCCCATGCTGCAGTATCCAGATATGCCTGAATCTGATCTTTATTATGCCGTTTGGGATATTCTGGAAGATGAACGCAAGATCATTCCCGAATTATTGCCGAAGACCGGGATCTCGCATGAAATGGAACAGCTGTTATCTTCGACCTTTATTCAAAGTCCAGTGTATGGCACGCGCTGTTCTAATTTCCTGCGAATGAAAACCGATGAATGGCAGTGGCTGGAAAAATCCCAGCAGGGTGAAACCGCAGGGCAGGTCGTTGTGCAAGTCATTCCGATCACTGCATAAATAACAATATTTATAATGATCTTGATAAAAAGATCAGTTTAAACAGTGAACTCTGAAAACAGATAGATATGCTAGGATAAAGCCCATCTATCTACGCATTTTCAGCTTTCCTATGGCATTGCTCCTTCCGCTTATTTCATTTCTGATTGGATTCTGGGGCGTTCATTATTTAAAGTCGATCCGTCCATTCATGGCGGCCTTGCTGGCACGTCTTTTGATTCCCTTGATTGTCATTTACAACATGGTGTTTTATAAGCCGGGCAGTCTGTGGCTGATCGGTTTTAGTATCTTTAGCTCACTGTTTCTGTTTGGCCTGTTCTTTCTTTTCTCCAAAGATAAATTGCGGGCATTATGTTTTAGTTATTTAAATGGGGTCTGGCTTGGCTTTCCTTTTGCCTTAGCTGTATTTGGTCCGGATGCCTTAAATACTATTGTTGCTCTTTATATTGGTGGTTCCTTATTTGGCAATGTCAGTGCAGTAGTGGCAGTCAGTGCTGAAAAACAGGCTCCCCAATTCATTATTAAAAATATGCTGAAATCCCCGCCAGTGATTGCGCTTTCTATTGCAGCGATTTTGTCCTTCTGGGATTTTAGTGCCTATGAAGCGCATCCGCTGATTCAATGGGGCTATGCAGCCAACAAGTTTCTGGTGACTTTTGCCGGTATGTGTATTCTGGGGATGTGGCTGAGTAAAGTCAGGATTCAACTGAGTGATTTAAAACGTAGTTTGATCTTGATCAGCGGTCGTTTTGTGCTGGCTCTAGGTCTGGCAGCGGGGGCTTATTTCTTGTTACCGATTCCACATCAAGCCCTGACCTATGCTGTGATGATGATGTATTTCCTGCTTCCACCCGCAGCCAATATTGTGGCGCTGGAAACCCATTATCAGGGCACAGGTTATTCAGCGAAATATATTGCCTCAGGAACGATTACGAGTGCGATTTTGATTGGGGTGTATGGGGTGGTGGTGCATGCGGTGGTGCCGGGTTTATAAATCTAAAAGTTCTCTCTCCCTCTGGGAGAGAGTTAGAAAGAGGGTATAAAAGTTTTTGAAAGTCCTTCCTTTATTAGAGAAGGGATTGAAGGAGATTAAGTTCTTTGTAGAAATGAATGAGAATAAAAATTAAGCGTTGAGATGGAAGAATCCCTCCCAACCTCCCTTTGAAAAAGGGAGGGCTCCTTCTCCCCAAGGGTGAGGGAATGACCTCTAACTCCCTCCTAAAAGGAGGGAGGACTCCTTTTAGGAATTAGATTTATTTTTCCAAACTCGCCTTAAACAGTTTCATCGCCTGACCACGATGGCTAATTTTATTTTTTTCTTCTTTGCTCAGTTCCGCACTAGAAGTTCCTAGTTCTGGTAACCAGAATAATGGATCATAACCAAAACCATTTTCACCGCGTGGTGCTTCCAGAATTTCACCTTTCCAGATGCCCTGGAAAATTTGTGGCAGTGGATCTTCAGCATGCTGGACTAAGGCCAGTACACACACAAACATACCTTCAATCGCTTCACCATCTTTGCGTAACGGTTTTAGTCTGTTTAAAAGCTTTTCATTATTGGCTGCATCATTGCCATGTTCACCGGCAAAACGGGCTGAATAAATTCCTGGCATACCACCGAGTACGGGCACACAAATTCCTGAGTCATCGGCAATGGCTGGTTTACCCGAAATTTTGGACGCATGACGCGCCTTGATAATGGCATTTTCTACGAAGCTTAAACCGTCTTCAATCGCATCTCCGATATTTAGCTTGCCTTGAGGAATCACTTCAACCGGTAGTTTAAGCTCGGCAAACATCTTTTCGAATTCTGCAATTTTGCCTTTGTTATTACTTGCTAATACCAGTGTGCCTTGGGATAACCAGTCAGTTGAAGTCATGTTGAATCTCGTTGTTGAACTTTAAGGGAGGGACTATTTTAACCTTGCTTGCCAATTTACGTGAAATAAACCGGTAATAAAAAAGCACCCGAAGGTGCTTTTAATTTTATCTATTTCTAAAACCTTGAGCCTTCATACAGTTATTAACCATATCTTCTCTATCCATTGCATCAATTTTGGCTAAGCCTAAATCATATTTACATTTTGCGAGAGCATTATCTGCTTCATATCTAGTTATGCCAGGCTTATTCCAAGTGTTGTAAGAAGTTGTTGAGACTGTACATGCGACTAATGGAAAAAATAACAGCAATGATGCATATCCCTTAAATTTTTTCATGTAAATTCCCTTTATAGGCTTTAGAAATAGTTTATTATTTTTAATATGTTACAGTTTTTTTAAAGTATAAAAAAAGCACCCGAAGGTGCTCTTTAAAAATTTTAGCTTATTGTGCCTGAATCCATTTGTCTGCACGGTCACGTGCCTGACGGATCTGTTCTTGGGTTAAGTTAGCTGCCAATGCAGTTTTCTTACCTTCAGATAAAGTAATCACTTTATTGTCCAGCATGCCATCGCGGGTAGAGAGTTCATACCACTGGTAAGCACCCATGTAGTTTTTCTTCTTTTCTTCCATCATGGCCAGATTGAAGCTGGCACGGTTATCACCACGGCTAGCTGCTTTTTCGAAGTACTGGCGAGCCAGTGTTTCATCTTTTTTGGTACCAATACCATCTGCCAGCATACGGCCAACATTCAGTTGAGCCACTGCCAGACCTTGGTCGGCAGCAGCTTTGTACCATGCAAAGGCCTGACGTTCATCTTTCTGGACGTCTTTGCCATATTGATATTTGGTTGCTAAATAAAATTGTGCACCAGGCTGACCCGCTTTAGCTGCTTTAGTCAGACTATGAATGTCCATTACTGAATATTGCGCTGCTTGGCTGGCCACAGAAGGCGTTGGTGCAACGTAATCGGCATGGGCCTGCATGCCAAAAAGTCCAGCCAGTAGCGTCGTACTTAATAATAATTTTTTCATAGAGCGCTCACTCGATAAATTGCGACTTCACCAAACAGATTTGGGAGATGTTTGCTAAGCAAACTATCTTCTTGATTCCCATTCACAGCGAGTCGATTAATAATTTTTATGTTGTTTTCCGCGCATAATGCTTCAAAGTCACGGAAAGTACATAGGTGAATGTTCGGGGTGTTATACCACATATAGGGTAAGGCTTCCGAAACCGGCATTTTCCCTTTTAATGCCAAGAAAGAACGAGTCTTCCAGTGCGCAAAGTTTGGAAAGGTAATAATGGCCTGTTTCCCTACACGCACCATGTCACGCAATAATACGTCTGGTGCATCTACAGCTTGCAAAGCCTGTGCCATCACCACATAGTCAAAAGACTGGTCAGCAAAACGGCTTAAACCGAGGTTTAAGTCCTGCTGGATGATATTTAACCCGCGACTGATCGCAATTGCAATCTTTTCTTGATCAATTTCTAATCCATATGCACGAATATTGTGCTTTTTGCTCATATGGGCCAGCAGTTCGCCATCACCACAACCGAGGTCGAGGATACGTGAACCGGGCTTGATCCATTTTTCAGCAAGTTGTTGGTCAATACGCATTACACAGCCTCCTTCGGTGTTGATCGCAGATGTTCTTCACCGCCCAGGAAGGCGCGCAAGGATTTTACATACAGAGGAATCGGGAACAGGAAGGAGTCATGGCCTTGCTCAGCATCAATATCCAGATAGCTGACAGGCTTATTATTGGTAATTAAGGCGTCTACGATTTCAACAGAACGTGAAGGTGAGAACCGCCAGTCTGTGGTAAATGAAACCACCAGGAACTTACATTTGGTTTGCGCCATCGCTTTGACCAGTGACTGCTGATATTCACGTGAAGGATCAAAGTAGTCTAGTGCTTTGGTCATGATCAGATAAGTATTGGCATCAAAGTTACGGCTAAACTGTTCACCCTGATAACGCAGGTAGCTTTCGACCTGGAATTCCACATCGAAGCCATACATGAATTTGCCAGATTTTAAATCACGGCCAAATTTCTGCTTCATGGCTTCCTCAGACAGATAGGTAATATGACCGACCATCCGTGCCAGAATCAGGCCTCGTTTTGGATAGCTGTCATTTTCTAGATAACGGCCATGATGGAAGTCCGGATCAGACAGAATCGACTGACGCGCGACTTCGTTAAAGGCAATATTTTGTGCAGACAGTTTCGGTGCACTGGCAATAATCACGCATTTTTGCAGACGGTCCGGATAATCTACCGACCATTGCAAGGCCTGCATGCCCCCGAGTGAGCCGCCAATGATGGAATACCACACATCAATCCCCAGACGGTCAGACAGCATCGCCTGAGTTTTCACCCAGTCACGCACAGTGACTAGCGGAAAGTCTGGACCATATGGGCGGTTATCATTTTCGGGATTAGGAGAGGTAGGACCAGTAGAACCATTACAACCGCCGATATTATTCAGCGCCATCACAAAGAATTTATTGGTATCGATTGCCTTACCCGGGCCAATACAGGCATCCCACCAGCCTGGTTTTTTATCATCTTCATGATGATAACCTGCAGCATGATGATGGCCAGACAGGGCATGGCAGATCAAAATGGCATTGGACTTATCGGCATTCAGTTCGCCATAAGTTTCTACCATCAGTTCAAAACGTGGGAGGATGCGACCGCATTCAAGCTCTAACGGCTGTTCGAATTGGAACTTTTGTGGGACAACAAGGCCCACTGAGTCAGCTGGAAAAGACACGGGAATGATTCGCCTTAAATCTTTAGTATGAATAAATAAAAGGATACCATTTGCAGGTATCCTTCTAAAGTCTTTTTATTGCTATGAATTATCGCTAATTCAAATACCGGGTTTAGACGGCAGCAGCAATCACCTGTTCAGTGCTTAACACATCCTGGTCGATCAGGCGGTTGGTACATGCAATAATCGCTTCAATTGAAGAGGTCACAATGTTATCGTGGACACCAGCACCAAAGGCGGATTTACCGGTACCTTTCACTTGAAGTTCAACCAATGCCAATGCTTTGGCATGTGCACCTGAGCTGATGCTACGTTCTTCATAGTTCAAGACGTCAATTGGCAATTGTAATGCATCCAAAATCGCAGAGATTGGACCGTTACCTTCACCACGTAAGCGCTGAGTTTCACCATTGACTTCAACATCTAGCTCAATCACCTGGTTGCCATTTTCATCTGACAATTTATAGTTCTTGGCAGCGTAATGTGCATCTTTAGCATCAACATACGTGTCTTTAAACAATGTCCAGATCGCTTGTGCTGAAATCTCAGTACCATCTTCATCGGTTTTTTGCTGTACGATTTGCGAGAATTCGATCTGTAAACGACGTGGTAAAGTCACGTTATAGTTCGATTCTAACAAGTAAGCGATACCACCTTTACCTGACTGTGAGTTCACGCGAATCACGGCGTCATAGTCACGGCCCAGGTCTTTCGGATCGATTGGCAAGTACGGCATATCCCAGATTTCTTCGTTTTTCTGGAATTCAAAACCTTTTTTGATTGCATCCTGGTGTGAACCAGAGAATGCAGTGAAGACCAAGTCACCCGCATATGGATGACGTGGGTGGACTGGCAAGCCAGTACATTCTTCAACAGTCGCAATGATTTCGTTGATGTTTGAGAAATCCAAGTTTGGTGCAACACCCTGGGTGTACATGTTTAAGGCAATTGCTGCCACGTCCACGTTACCGGTACGCTCACCATTACCGAATACACAACCTTCGACACGGTCAGCACCGGCCATGATCGCCAATTCAGACGCTGCGATCCCACAGCCACGGTCATTGTGACAGTGAACTGAAATGATCACGCCGTCACGACGCTCGATGTTACGGTGCATCCATTCCACTTGGTCGGCATACACGTTTGGTGTAGAGACTTCGACAGTGGCTGGCAAGTTCAAGATCACTTTGTTTTCTGGAGATGCTTCCCAGATTTCAGTCACAGCGTCGCAAACGTCTTTCGCCACTTCCAATTCAGTTGCAGAGAAACATTCAGGGCTGTACTGGAAAACAAATTCAGTTTCAGGCTGTTTTGCTGCGTATTCTTTCACTTTTTGCGCTGCATTAATCGCTAACTGTTTTGCACCTTCAACATCTACGTTCAACACTTTTTGACGGAAGGTTGGAGAGTTAGAGTTGTAGATATGCACGATTGCGCGTTTCGCACCTTGTAAAGATTCAAAAGTACGTGCGATCAAATGGTCACGTGCCTGAACCAGTACTTCAATGTAAACATCAGCCGGAATATGACCTTCTTCAATCAATTTACGGGTGAAGTCGAAATCAATTTGAGATGCAGAAGGGAAGCCGATTTCAATATGTTTGAAACCGATTTTTACCAACATCTGGAACATTTTGAACTTCTGCTCGATGTTCATTGGCTCGAAGATCGCCTGGTTACCATCACGCAGGTCAGTACTCATCCAGATTGGCGCTTTAGTGATTTCATTGTTCGGCCATTGACGGTCTGGTAAGTCCACACGTTGATACATGCGACGGTATTTTTTACTTGGATCAGCCAACATCATGAGAGAGCTCCTTAGGTAGCCTGGCAAATTCGCTTGGTGCAGCAGTTGCTCGGTCTACAGTATAGATTTTGTCTATATATTCGTTTACAGGCAGGTGTGGGTAAATAAGATCAATCCTGTATTTTTTAAAGTCTTGATCATCAGGATCGACCAGACACCTGCATGGTGAACCTATAAGATTAATTTTAGTCCAGAAAACGTGAAAAGTTTTTGCTTTTTCTATGGATTTTAGTCGTATGTTAATAAAGATTTTCTTATAAACTTTAAGAATTGAAAAATATTTTCACTTATTCTAAATATTGTATTTTATATTTTCTTAATTTGGACATAATGCGTTATTTATTACGTTCAATTGTGCCACAACTCAGTATATTTTGATAAACAATAGATCCAGTTGTTTATAAAGATCATTGAAGACAGAGCCTCTTTTAAAGTTCAGCCCATTTACGCATTAAATTATGATACAGGTTGGTCAGTTTCATAACTTCTGAATGCTGATCACCCAGCTGCACTCTCAAGTTTTGAATACTCTGATCCAGATTAAACAACATATGCCGCTCTGCATCATCCCTGATCATGCTTTGTACCCAAAAAAATGAAGCAATTCGACAACCGGAAGTGATTGGCGTAACTTCATGCAGACTGGTGGATGGATAAAGAATCATATCGCCGGCAGGCAATTTTACTTCGTGATAACCGTAAGTGTCTTCGACTACCAGTTCACCACCGACATATTCGTCCGGCTCGCTTAAAAAAACCGTACAGGATAAATCCGTTCTGAGGCGTTCACTGCTGCCGCGAATACGACGAATTGAATTGTCGACATGAAAGCCGAAAGATTCATTATTTTCATAGCGGTTAAAAAGTGGGGGAATAATATCCAGTGGAATCGCCGCCGATAAAAACAGAGCATGCTGTCCCAGCGATTCCAGAATAATATTGCTGAGATGATGAGTGAGTGAATGATCTTCAGGTAATTGCTGATTCTGTTTCACGGTGGCAGAGAGCGTACCCGCGGTAACCTTGCCATTGACCCACTCAATCTTATTCATCTCCTCACGGAAATATTGCACCTGTTCTTTGCTCAGTACATTTGGAATATGATGCAGCACGAGAAACCCCTGAATAATCGTCTTTTAAAAATAACATAGCCCCCATCAGGAGGCTATGCGGTTGCATTGAATTAATATTTAAAGTTGACTGCTAACACTGCACTACGTCCTTCTGCTTCAGTAGCATAGTGAGAAGCATAGGCTTTAGTGAAGTAACGTTTGTCAGAAAGGTTATTTACATTCAACTGTAAATCCACATTTTTGTTAACGTTATAACGCGCCATAGCATCGTAGCGTACATAAGATGGAGCCCATTTGATGTTTGCAACATCACCATAAACTTTGTCTGAATATACTGCACCACCACCCAAAGTTAATTGCGGCAATATCTTATAGGTAGTCCATAATGTTGCTGCTTGTTTAGGTACATTAGGCATTTGGTTGCCATTATAAATGGCATTATCTGTACAAGTTGCTGTTGAACCTGAACCACGGCATGATTTACCATTTTTTGTTAATTCACTATTAAGATAAGTATAACCTGCCGAAATATCCCATTTATCGGTAATTTGACCATTTAATCCTAATTCAACACCATCAACTTTACTTTCACCTACATTCGCATAAGTTGTTGGGTCAAGTTGTACACGAGTATTTTGTTTTTCAGTACGGAAGATCGCTGCTGTTAAATTCAAACGATCATTTAACAAGTCCCACTTAGTACCTAACTCGTAAGTTTGTGCTTCTTCAGGATCGATCATTTGGTTATTAGCATTTATGGTTTCGCTGTTATCTCCCCAACCAGCATTTAAGCCAACAGGACTGGCAGAGGTAGCATAACTTGCATAAATTGAACCATTTTCAACAGGTTTAAAGGTTATACCTGATTGATATGTAAAGAAGTCTGAATCATTGTTAGCTGTATATGCAGCAGCTGAAGATGTAGCACGAAAGTTTTGTGCAGCTTCAAACTTGTCCCAGCGCACACCAAGATCAAGTAACCATTGTGGTGTGATTTCAATACTATCTAATAAATATACAGAAGTGCTTTCAACCGTGGCATCAAAGTCTTGGCGGGCTTCTAGACGATCTAAAAATGGTTTTTGAGTTGGATTGTTTAGAGAAGTACACCAATTGCTTGAAAGGTCTTTACAGTCGCTGTAAAACCCAGTTGAGGAAACTTTGCCATCTTTACTGTTAATGATGTTATAACCACCTTTGTCAGTTTCTTGCTTGCTGTATTCAGCACCAACATTAAAGCTATGATTAATGGCACCTGTAGCAAATTTACCTATCAATGCTAATTGATTTGTAAAGGTATCGCTATCTGTGATGGCAGAGTTTTGACGATGCCATACTTGGCCATTAGCTACATTGCCTTTAGAATCATCAGGGTTTGTCCAGACATAATCATTTTTAGATTTGCTGTACATTGCAGTGTTTGTAACGGTTAGATTGTCAGTTAAATCATGTTCTAACTTGATTGTCCCTGCTTGGTTCTCTTGTTTTTGGAAGTCACGATCTTTCCAACCATAATAAACGCCTTGTTTTACTTCCGCAGGTTTACCTTGTGGTTTACCTAAACCAGCATCCCAATATGGTATACCTGAATCGGGAGTATCATCCGATTTTAAATAGTAATAACTTAAAGTTGCACGAGTAGGGGTGTCTAAGCCGAAAGTAATACTAGGGGCAATACCAGCACGTTTATATTCAGCACCATCAGATTGACCTGCTTTCTCATTCATGTGGCCCATAACGGCAACACGTGTAGCAATCCCATTGCCAAAATCTTTGTTGCCATCAAGCGTCACACGTGCGTAAGCATCTGTACCGCCAGCAACAGTACCTTCTAAAAAGTCACCTTTTTTGGCCACTTTAGAAATCATGTTGATGCTACCGCCAACAGTACCTGCACCACCCATAGCAGAAGCAGAACCTTTGGTGACTTCAACTTGTTCTATGGCAAACATTTCACGGTTTTGTGAGGTTGAATTACGAATACCATCTAAATACATTGAGCTTTCAGAGCTATAGCCACGGATAAATGGACGGTCGCCATTCGGGTTGCCGCCTTCACCCGCACCCAAGGTAATACCCGGTACAGTACGTAAAGCATCAGAAAGTGTAGTGACTTGAGTGTCTTCAATCAGTTGTTTAGAAATGACTGATACAGATTTAGGTGTATCCAGTAAGGGTGCAACAAATTTCTTATTTGCGGAATTATCTACTTTTAAACTTGGTGTCTGTTCAGCTTTAACTTCTTGATGAATAGTTTCGAGCTTGACCACATTTTCATCAGCCACAGCATTTACAGTTACGATCGAGAGGGAAGAGGCAATCGCCGATGAAACGAGTTTTTTACGTGATTTGATAAACGACATGTGGGAACCCGAAAAAAGCATAAAATTTATGTATGCGAATAATAATAATTCTTATTTAAATTAAGAATTACTTTTAGATAGGAAATGACGATTTTAAAAATTATATTAATTGCCTTTAGCGATGTTATGGTGTATCAAAATGTTTCTAAGTTAATGTATTTAAACTAAATCTGATTAATAGATTATTATCTTTACTTTTATTGAGATTATTAGAGTTTAAAAAAATTGAAGAAAAGATAAAGAAAAGTTTACTAAAAGCACTATAAAAATCCATAAATGCAGATTAAAGAGATGATCTGTCCAGTTTCAGTAATCAATATATCTATTCTTATTTGAGGGATGGGATATTTAATAAAAGAAAAATGAATTTGACTGAATAAATTTGATTATTACAGCATTAATAAAGACGATTCAAGTATTGTGTTTTGTATATCTGCAAATGTTGTCATATAATGTGGCACATTTTTATAAACCTGTTATTACCAAATATATAGAGGAAGCCATGCAAGTAACTTCTGAAGCGGTTTCGGGCGTTGCCCGTCGTTTAAATGTTTCTGTACCGACGAGCCGTATTAATGAGCAATTTGAAGCTCGTTTAAAACGCACTGCTAAAACTGCGAAGATCAACGGCTTCCGTCCAGGTAAAGTACCTGTAAACGTAGTTCGTCGTGAATACGGCGCTGGTATCTACCAAGAAGTTGTCAACGACATCATTCGTGACACAGTTTTCGAAGCAATCCAACAAGAAAAAATCAACGCTGTTGGTATGCCAAACATCGAAAAAACTGAAATGAAAGACGACGCTTTAGTTTATGAAGCGACTGTTGAAGTTTATCCAGAAGTTGAAGTGAAATTCGAAGGTCTGGAAGTTGAACGTAAAGCGTCTGAAGTAAATGACAAAGACGTTGAGAAGATGATTGAAAATCTTCAAAAACAACGCGCTTCTTGGGCTGAAACTAAAGGCATGGCTAAAAAAGACATGCAAGTAACTTTCGACTTCGAAGGTACTGTTGATGGCGAAAAATTTGAAGGCGGCGCTGCGCAAGACTTTAAACTTGTTTTAGGTTCTGGTCGTATGATCCCTGGCTTCGAAGATGGCATCATCGGTATGAAGAAAGGCGAAGAGAAAGTGATCGATGTTACTTTCCCTGAAGATTACCAAGCTGAAAACCTTGCTGGTAAACAAGCTCAATTCAAAATCAATGTAAAACTTGTTGAAAAACAAAAACTTCCAGAAATTGATGCTGAATTCCTGAAAATCTTCGGTATTTCTGAAGAAGATGGCGTTGAAAAACTGAAAGCTGACGTTCGTAAAAACATGGAACGTGAAGTGAAAAACGGCCTGCGTAACCAGGTTAAAGGCGCAACTTTCGATGCACTTGTAGCTGCAAACGAAGTTGAACTTCCATCTGCAATGGTTGCTCAAGAAATTGACCGTCAACGTCAACAAATGATCCAGCAGTTCACTCAACAGTTCGGTGCTCAAGGCGCGAAAGCATTTGATTCAAGCATGCTTCCAGATGACCTGTTCAAAGAACAAGCTGAGAAATCAGTTAAACTTGGCGTATTGGTAAGCCGCATTCTTGCTGATGCGAAAATCGAAGTAGATCAAGCGCGCGTTGAAGCTTATATCGAAGACATGGCTTCTTCTTACGAAGATCCAAACGAAGTAATCGAATACTTCAAAAATGACAAGCAACAACGTGCTCAAATCGAAGCAGTTGTACTTGAAGACCAAGTTGTTGATCACATCCTAGCATCTGCTAAAGTGACTGATGCGACTGTAAGCTATGAAGACTTATTGAAAGAGCAACAAGCTCGTCAACAAGGCTAATTCAAGCTTTCCATAAAAAGGCGCTTCGTGCGCCTTTTTTCATATTAGTGATTTCTTGACATATCTGATTTTCACAAAACTAATGCAAAAAATATGATGGAATTATTCGCGATTATTTTGCAATTTCATTGATTATCCCTCATATTGTGATTATGGATTAAGTCACAAAAATTTAGGAATAAATAAACCTATGTATGTTCCAACGATTGAAAACGCTTTAGTACCAATGGTGGTAGAACAATCCTCTCGTGGTGAGCGTTCTTTTGATATTTATTCACGCCTTTTACGTGAGCGGGTAATTTTTCTGACAGGTGAAGTTGAAGACAATATGGCCAACCTGATCGTTGCGCAAATGTTGTTTTTAGAAGCTGAGAACCCAGATAAAGATATTCATCTATATATTAACTCGCCAGGTGGTTCGGTGACTGCAGGTATGGCCATTTATGACACCATGCAATTCATTAAACCGGATGTTGTGACTTACTGTATGGGTCAGGCAGCATCAATGGGCGCATTCCTGCTTAATGCAGGAACTAAAGGCAAACGTTATTGCCTTGAAAATGCACGTGTCATGATTCACCAGCCTTTGGGTGGTTTCAAAGGTCAGGCATCAGATATTGAAATTCACGCACGTGAAATTCTGTTCATTAAAGAACGTTTAAACCGTTTAATGGCTGAACATAGCGGTCAGGACTATGAAAAAGTGGCACGCGATACAGACCGTGACAACTTCATGACTGCTCAGCAAGCGAAAGAATACGGTCTTGTGGATGAAGTTCTAACGAAACGTCCATAAGTTTTAGAGATTGAGATATTGGAGTAAATATGTCCGAACATCCTCAAGGACAAAAGCATTGTTCATTTTGCGGTAAAACGCAGTCTGAAGTCGGAAAGCTGATTGCAGGCGAGGACGCATACATTTGTAATGAATGTGTGGACGTATGCTTAGATTTGGTTCAAACCAGTCAACAGGTCGAAACCAATGACTGGGCGAACCGTCCTTTACCGAAACCGCATGAAATCCGTGCGGCGCTCGATCAATATGTGATTGGTCAGGACGTAGCGAAAAAGACATTATCTGTGGCCGTATACAACCATTACAAACGTCTGAAAGTACAGACCAATGGTAAGAAAGCAGATGATTCCGTTGAAATTGCCAAAAGTAATATCCTGCTGGTGGGTCCGACCGGTTCAGGTAAAACCTTGCTGGCACAAACCCTTGCCCGTCTTCTGGACGTTCCATTTGCCATGGCAGATGCAACAACCCTAACTGAAGCGGGTTATGTGGGTGAAGATGTTGAAAACATTGTACAAAAGCTTTTGCAAAAAGCTGATTACGATGTCGAAAAAGCGCAAAAGGGCATTATCTATATCGATGAAATCGATAAGATTACCCGTAAATCTGAAAACCCATCCATTACACGTGATGTATCAGGTGAAGGCGTACAGCAAGCCTTGCTGAAAATGATCGAAGGTACGGTTGCTTCAATTCCACCACAAGGTGGTCGTAAGCATCCGCAGCAGGAATTCATTCAGATTGATACCTCGAATATCCTGTTCATCTGTGGCGGTGCATTCTCAGGTCTTGAGAAAATCGTACAGCAGCGTCAGGAGAAAGGTGGTATTGGCTTTACTGCAGAAGTCCGTAATAAAGACGAAAGCAAAAAGCTGTCTGAATTGTTCCGTCAGGTCGAAGCGACTGACTTAGTGAAATTTGGTCTGATTCCAGAATTCATTGGTCGTTTACCAGTGATTGCGACTTTAGATGAGCTGGATGAAGAAGCTTTAATGCAGATTCTGACTGAGCCGAAGAATGCATTAACCCGTCAATATAAACATCTGTTTGAGATGGAAAATGTGGACTTAATCTTTGAAGATTCAGCACTACGTGCGGTTGCGAAAAAAGCATTGGAACATAATACAGGTGCGCGTGGCCTGCGCTCGATTCTGGAAAATTCATTGTTAGAAACCATGTATGACTTGCCGAGTCGTAGCGATGTAGGCACTGTGGTAGTCAATGAAGCAGTCATTAATGGTGAAGCTGCACCAGAATTTCTTGCTGAACGTCAACCACATGATGAACCAGAAACAGCGGTAAAAGTTGATTTAAAGGTGGTGAATAGCAAATCTGCTTGATTGCTATTCGTCAGAAACGTGTGAAAACCCCGTGTTTTCGCACGTTTTTTATTTCCAAAAGATAAAAGCAGATGCTAATCTCAACATCTAGGCGTGGACGCCGAAAGCTATAAAAATATATCGCAAAGTACTTACATACAAGAATAAAGACGCAGTGAGGGATAAGCATGCGTGGAGTCGCAATGGTGCTCATCGGCAGTTTGGCGCTGATGGGTTGTCACGGTAAAAAAGCCGTAGTTGAGCCTACACAGCCACTCAGCACTTTAAAAAATATTGATCTTGAAAAAAAACCGGGCTTCGTCGAACAGCATCGGGTGGGGATGTTTACGATTGGTGGCTGGGTCAACCAGAAACAGGGTAATCATTTTCAGGCAGTTAAACCTCAGCATGAGGATGCTGCAATCGTTTATTTATACCGCCCGGATTCCAAATGGAACCGTCAGGAAATTGTCGCTGCCAGCCTATTTATCAATCAGCATCGTATTCCGAGTTTATTGCACAATCATCATTACTGGATTGAGTTGCCTGCAGGTACTTATCGCTTGAGTACCAGTCGTCCTTTAGGTGCGTTGCACTTCCAAAAACCTAAGTATTTGGACTTTACAGTAGAAGCGGGTCAATCCTATTTTATTAAATATGATGAAGAAAATCTAAGCACCCGTCGTAGTGTTCCGGGGCCTCTGATGCTGATGCCGAGCAGTGTGGGCCTCAATGAAATTGCTTTTACCCAGTTAAAATCGGACAGTTTTAACTTTTTTGCACAGGATCAGGAAACTGGGAAAATCCGCAAGAAAGCCCAGAAAATTAAGGCAACTGAATATGATCCATCTACAGATGTGCAGTTAACCACACCGTTTAAACTCTGGGATCCAAGAACCTGGTAATTAATTTTAAAACTCCAATAAAAAAGCACCCAAGTAGGGTGCTTTTTTATCTAGCTTAAATTAGCCTGCAGCAGCGTCAACTACTGGAATCTTGCCAATCTTTGCTTGCCAGATTTTTGGAGCAGTCGCGTGTACAGATGTACCATTTACGTCAACTGCAACAGAAACAGGCATATCTTTCACTACGAACTTGTAGATCGCTTCCATACCCAGATCAGCAAATGCAACCACTTCAGCTTCACGGATTGCTTTAGATACGAGGTATGCAGCACCACCAACCGCCATGAGGTAAGTTGCTTTGTTGTCTTTAATTGCTTCAACAGCAGCAGGACCACGGTCCGCTTTACCGATCATGCCGTAAAGACCAGTTGCTTCTAATACCTGACGAGTGAATTTATCCATACGAGTCGCAGTTGTTGGACCTGCAGGACCTACAACTTCGTCACCTACTGGATCAACAGGACCGACGTAGTAGATAAATTTGCCTTTCAGATCAACAGGAAGTTCTTCACCGTTGTTCAGCATGTCTACCATACGTTTGTGTGCAGCATCACGACCAGTATAGATCGTACCGTTAAGAAGTAATGTATCACCTGGTTTCCAAGAGTTCATTTCTTCTTGGGTAATGTTGTCTAGGTCAACACGTTTAGAAGATGAGGAATCCCAAGTGACTGATGGGTAGTCTTCAAGGCTTGGTGCTTGAATATGCGCAACACCTGAACCATCAAGCGTGAAATGTGCATGACGGGTTGCAGCACAGTTCGGGATCATGCCGACTGGTTTGCCCGCAGCGTGACAAGGATAATCTTTGATCTTGATGTCTAGAACAGTGGTTAAACCGCCAAGACCTTGAGCGCCAATGCCTAATGCGTTTACTTTCTCGAAGATTTCGATACGAAGTTCTTCAAGTTTGTTTTGTGGACCACGACGAAGCAATTCGTCCATGTTGATCTCTTCCATCAATGCTTCTTTTGCAAGCATCATGGCTTTTTCAGCAGTACCACCAATACCGATACCCAGCATACCAGGAGGACACCAGCCTGCACCCATAGTTGGAACAGTTTTCAGTACCCAATCTACGATTGAGTCAGACGGGTTCAACATTGCCAGTTTAGATTTATTTTCTGAACCGCCACCCTTAGCAGCAACAGTGATGTCTACTTTGTTACCTGGAACAAGTTTGTGATAGATCACAGCAGGCGTGTTGTCTTTGGTGTTCTTACGGCCAAAAGCAGGGTCAGCCAGTACAGATGCACGAAGCACGTTAGAGTTTTCAAGATAACCTTGACGTACACCTTCGTTAATCGCATCGTCCAGGCTCATGGTTAAATCAAATTTAACATCCATGCCCACTTCAACAAATACGTTGACGATACCAGTATCCTGGCAGATAGGGCGGTGGCCTTCTGCACACATGCGTGAGTTAATTAAGATTTGCGCGATCGCATCTTTCGCAGCTTTGTTCTCTTCACGGTCGTACGCACGGCTCATCGCTTGGATGAAGTCTTGTGGATGATAGTAAGAAATGAACTGAAGCGCATCTTTAACCGATGTGATCAAGTCATCTTGCTTGATAATAGTTGTCATACAAATATCTCTTGAGCGGGCTGTTAGCTAGCGGGCTAAATTATAAGACAAATGAATCCGGTTGTGGGCGTTTTGCAGGGACATTGGCCGAAAGTTTATAGTTTAAGCAATAAGGCATATTACTTTGGCTGAAAGATTGGTTAAAAATGACAGGTTTTTGTCATATTTACTGTCATATTTCAGCTTAAAGTTTATTTAAATATAATTAAATTTATTTTAAATAGTTGATTTTTATTATTTAATTAAAATTATGAAAATTTCATCATTGTCATATAACTGTCATAAAACTTTTACATAATGCGCTTATCAAATAAATGATGAGTTTTCTTTATGACCCTGACTAGTGTATTGATGGTAATTGCTTTTAGTCTTTATATCGCTGCTACTTGGTTCTACGGCCAGAAAGAAGATCAAGCTTAAGCTTTATCTTCTTTTTTACATTTTAAGAGCTAAAAAATTAGCCTATCTTCAAATCTTCAAATCTTCAAATCTTCAAATCTTCAAATCTTCAAATCTTCAAATCTTCAAATCTTCAAATCTTCAAATCTTCAAATCTTCAAATCTTCAAATCTTCAAATCTTCAAATCTTCAAATCTTCAAATCTTCAAATCTTCAAATCTTCAAATCTTCAAATCTTCAAATCTTCAAATCTTCAAATCTTCAAATCTTCAAATCTTCAAATCTTCAAATCTTCAAATCTTCAAATCTTCAAATCTTCAAATCTTCAAATCTTCAAATCTTCAAATCTTCAAATCTTCAAATCTTCAAATCTTCAAATCTTCAAATCTTCAAATCTTCAAATCTTCAAATCTTCAAATCTTCAAATCTTCAAATCTTCAAATCTTCAAATCTTCAAATCTTCAAATCTTCAAATCTTCAAATCTTCAAATCTTCAAATCTTCAAATCTTCAAATCTTCAAATCTTCAAATCTTCAAATCTTCAAATCTTCAAATCTTCAAATCTTCAAATCTTCAAATCTTCAAATCTTCAAATCTTCAAATCTTCAAATCTTCAAATTACCTTAATAAAAAAAACAATATTTCAATCATCTTGGTCTTGCCACAACATGCCTGTGACACAGTTATTTTTCTTCATTACATTATTAACCTAGAAAAACCCAAAGCCTGAAAACCCTTACACACAGCCAATTTTTTAGGGCTTAAACTGAGGTCTCTCAACTTCTATAAATAGGGCAATTGGAATGAGTAACTTTAATACAAATGACATCAAAGAACATGCTTCAGTAATTGCTTCAGATGGTACTCAAGTTGGTAAAGTGGATCATTTAGAAGGTCAGGACAAGATTAAATTGACAAGAAGTGATGACGAGAATAATGAGCATCATCTGATTCCGATTAGCTGGGTAAGCGAAGTGAAAGATGACAGCGTGATCTTGAATAAAACAGCAGAAGATGTGCACAAAGAATGGACCACGGTATAAGTATGATCGTTGCCTGACTTATTCTGGTTTGGCTTAAATACTCAAACTGGATGTAAGTTTAAAATAGGCAAATCTGATCTGTTAAAGTGGTAAATGCCAGCCCGATCGGCTGGCATTTCTTTTGTGTCATCAATATTTTTATTTTAATTTTATTTACTCATAGAGCAGATTACGAACTTGCATAATTTTTTGAGCTAGACAATCTGTAGATTATAGCTCCTTCAATGATTATTGAGAAAGTTTGTTAAATAGATCACTAAAAAACCACCCGATCTTTTGACCGGATGGTTGTAGAGTGTTAAAGAAAATTAATTAGCTTGCTGATCTGCCTGAATCGCAGTTAAAGCAATGGTAAACACAATGTCATCGACCAGCGCACCACGTGACAGGTCATTCACCGGCTTGTTCAAGCCCTGTAGCATCGGACCGACACTTACGACATTTGCCGCACGTTGTACTGCTTTATAAGTGGTGTTACCGGTATTTAGGTCAGGGAAGATGAACACATTGGCACGACCAGCCACTTGTGAGTCAGGTGCTTTCTGACGGCCCACACTTTCAACTGAAGCGGCATCGTATTGCAGTGGACCATCAATCAACAGATCAGGACGACGCTGTTTAGCAATCTCAGTCGCTTTCGCGACTTTTTCTACGTCTGCACCTGTGCCTGAAGTCCCGGTAGAGTAAGAAATCATAGCAATACGTGGATCAATGCCAAAGGCTTTTGCAGAATCAGCAGACTGAATTGCAATTTCAGCCAGTTGTTCGGCATCCGGATCTGGATTAATCGCACAGTCACCATAGACATAGACTTCATCTGGCAGCAGCATAAAGAATACAGAAGAGACTAATGAATATTCAGGTGCTGTCTTGATCAACTGGAAAGCAGGACGAACGGTATTTGCTGTGGTATGTACTGCACCAGAAACCAGACCATCCACCTGATCAAGTGCCAGCATCATAGTACCGAGTACGACAGTATCCTGTAACTGTTCACGCGCCTGTAATTCATTGATTTTGCCTTTACGCAGTTCAACCATTTTTTCGACATAATTCTCGCGAATCAGGTCGGGATCAATAATTTCAAGATCGTGCGGTAAGTCAATATTACGTGCTTTGGCAACTTCAACCACTTCTTCCGGTTTTGCCAGCAAGATACAGTGCGCAATCCCGCGAGATTGACAGATTGCAGCTGCCTGAATGGTACGCGGCTCATCACCTTCCGGAAGCACAATACGTTTTTTCGCTGCAATCGATTTTTGTACCAGTTCATGACGGAATGCAGAAGGAGACAGACGTGGCTTATAAGAACCATTGATTAGCTGTGCGATCCATTCTTCATTTAAGTGACTGGATACAAAACGGGTCACCTGTTCAGCGCGTTCAGTATCATCACATGGAATTTCATTGCTTAAATTGGCCAGACTTTGGGCGGTTTCAAAAGTGCTGAGTGGCGTATGCAAAATAGGCAGACCATGTTTGATTGCTGTCTGGCAGAACTCCAATACAGTCGAATTTGGCTCATAATGTTCAGTCAGCACCAGTCCTGCCAATGGAATGCCATTGCTGCTCGCCAGGCTACTTGCAAGCAAGACATCAATACGGTCTGATGCACTGATAATCAGCTCGCCAGCCACAAATTTATGTAATTCATGCTCAATATTGGACGCAATTAAACTGCTGTGTAAGACACGGCGCTGCTTTGCTTCACCCAAGTTCACCCAGTCTGCTGAAATATGCGCTGCCAGGTCAGAAATACGTGGCACACTTAAAGTATTGCTGAATGGAACCAGACCAATGACTGGAAGCTTTTCAGAACCAATATGGGCATGGGTTTTTTGAATAGCTGCTATAAATTTATTGGTATCACTAATCAGGCGTAATCCAGGATCTATGGTTACCGGGATCTGTGCAGAATCTTCTGGTAAGCCTTTGGTGCGCATAAACAATACGCCAGCCATACGGGTAGAAGAGGACCCACCTAAATAACGTAATTGGCTTTCAACTTTTTCAGCTGCCACTTCAGGCTGGTTGATATCAGCATTGCTGACAATGATGACTTTGGCATCTAGTGCCTGCGCCAAGGCTGCATTAAAGCTTGGCGCAAAGGTATCGCGGCTATTTGGTACCAAACCTTCAACAATAATCAGGTCGTGATTTTTGGCAATCTCACGATGCAGGCGTACTGCATCTTCAAGCAATTCATCTGTTTCACCAAGATTAAAGCGTTGAATCAGGCTTTCATAAGCAATCGGTTCAACGGTTTCACTTTGGGATAAATGACGATAGAGTGCTGTAGTGCGATCTATTTCCTGGCTTTTTTCCTGTGAAAAAGGTTTCACAAAACCTGCTTTTACCCCTTGGCATTCTAAAGCATATACCAAACCTAAACAGGCTGAAGTTAAGCCGACGCCTTCCCCGGTCGGCACCAATAAAATCGTTTTCATAAGTAATATCAGTCGCGCAATAATAGAAATTAGGTAAAAGGGAACCGGGCTTGCTTATGCAAGCGCAGCTTCAGGTTCAGACTTTTTTGCAGTAGCTTGCTCCACTTCATGCTCTACCACATAATGAGTTTCTTTCGCGATTCGGCCTTCTTCATCAGTCGGAACTACCCAGATTTGTGGGCCTGTACCGTTATCGATCCGGCCTTCAGTGCCGCGCTTCAAACTGCTATTAGCGTCTTTATCCAGGTTGAAACCGAAATGTGGTAAATAAGCCATGGTTTTTTCACGAATATACGCCGAGTTTTCACCAATACCACCGGTAAAAAACAGACCATCAATACGTGGCAGACCACAGCTTAAAGCAGCTAAAGATTTCGCCAGACGGTAGCAGAATACTTCAATCGCAAGAGTCGCATCTTCATTGCCTTGTTCTGAGGCTTCAATCAAAGTACGCATGTCATTAGACAGATTGTCAGATAAACCAAGCAAGCCACTTTCTTTGTTGAGCATCTTGTCAATTTTATATACATCCCAACCTAAGTTTGCAGCCAGGAAGCTATGCAAACTTGGATCGACATCACCACTACGAGTCCCCATCACCACACCTTCAAGTGGCGTCAGACCCATTGAGGTATCTACACTTTGGCCATTCCACACCGCGCAGGTCGAACTACCATTACCGAGATGCGCTGTTAACCAGCCACCTTGTTTGAAGCTGCCCGCAAGTTCAGAACCGCGATCTGATACATAAGCATGGCTGGTACCATGGAAACCATAACGACGTACGCCATATTCGGTATAAAGGAATTTAGGCAGGGCATAACGGTAAGCATGTGCCGGCATGGTTTGATGGAAAGCTGTGTCGAATACTGCGACTTGTGGCAAATCTGGGAACAAACGTTTAGTCGCTTCGATCCCGATCAGGTGAGCCGGATTGTGTAAAG
Organism: Acinetobacter sp. YZS-X1-1; assembly: GCF_000804305.1. Lineage (NCBI taxonomy): Bacteria > Pseudomonadati > Pseudomonadota > Gammaproteobacteria > Moraxellales > Moraxellaceae > Acinetobacter > Acinetobacter sp. YZS-X1-1. Next base: position 137,997 of record NZ_JWHB01000002.1, read on the forward strand.
GCGCAAGTGGAGTTGCTTTGCGAATTTTTTCAATAATCTCGTCAGTAATCAGTTCTGCCTTGGTCAGGCTGCCGCCATGTACCACACGGTGACCAATGGCATCCGGCTTGTAATTCGCCAGACGCTCTAAACCTACTTCTAGCGCTTTCTTATGATCTGCAAAAGGAATATGAATATCGACGGGTTCATTACCGACAGTCACACCTTTAATACGGGCATTTTCTGTGCCTAAGTTCTCAGCTAAGCCGTGAATACGGAAATTCTGTTCTTCAAGCAATAGGGCAAACTTGATTGAAGAAGAGCCACAATTAATAACTAATACTGATTTAGACACGATTGTTTACCCGATTCTAATTAAAATTCTCATCCATTTCGTTGACCTGTCTGCTGGCAAAAGCGACACAAGATAGGTCTGTGATCATGTTTTAACATGGGTTTTTTTACTGTCCTAGATAGACTTTAGCCGATTAGACTTAAGCATTATCGACCATAGTGACAATAATAATTAAAATTTATCAGTTCATAGTTTTCATTTATAAATAAAATACTGTTAAAAAATGATCTATCAAACTGTAGCTTATACTTCTTAAAAATAATGTTTATTTATTCTATCTTTTAGGTATGGATATGAAGAAATTATATGCAATTTTATAAAGGTTGCATATTTATTTGAAAATGTCTTTTATTCATCCAATGCATAAAAAATTAGCCTTGCGAACAAGGCTGATTTTATTATCTATTTACTGACGAATCTGACCATCACCGAAGACTACCCATTTCTGGGAAGTCAAACCTTCCAGACCAACCGGGCCACGGGCATGAATTTTGTCGGTCGAAATGCCGATTTCCGCCCCCAGACCATATTCAAAACCATCAGCAAAGCGGGTAGAGGCATTGATCATGACTGAACTCGAATCTACACCAGCTAAAAATTCACGAGCGATGCTGTAATTCTCAGTGATGATTGAATCGGTATGATGCGAGCCATATTTATTGATATGTTCAATAGCTTCCTCAACACCCGATACGATTTTAACTGCCAGAATCGGACCTAGATATTCGGTGTACCAGTCTTCCTCTGTTGCTGCGACTACCTGATTGCCCAAGATACGCTGGGTTTCACGACAACCACGAAGCTCTACCTGTTTTTCCTGATACAGCTCAGCAATTCGAGGCAGGAAGTCTTCTGCAACTTTCTCATCAACCAGCAAAGTTTCCATGGCATTACATACGCCATAACGATGGGTTTTGGCATTTAAAGCAATGGGCAGTGCTTTGAGCAGATCAGCCTGTGCTTCAACATAAACATGACAATTCCCGTCCAGATGTTTAATCACAGGCACACGTGCCTCTTCAGTAATGCGCTCAATTAAGCCTTTGCCACCACGCGGTACAATCACATCGACAAATTCAGTCAGGGTAATCAGCTGGCCAACCGCAGCACGGTCAGTTGTGTTAATCACCTGAACTGACGCTTCAGGCAAACCTGCTACTTTCAAGCCATGCTGGATGGCAGTTGCAATGGCCTGGTTAGATTCCAAAGCTTCTGAACCGCCACGCAGAATAATCGCATTTCCGGATTTCAATGCCAGTGAAGCAGCTTCCAGAGTTACATTGGGACGTGATTCATAAATCATGCCCACTACGCCTAAAGGCACACGCATCTTGCCAAGCTGAATGCCTGTAGGACGGTAAGCCATATCGGTAATTTCACCAATTGGATCTTTCAGGCTGATCACATCTTTCAGGCCCTGTAACATACCTTTAAAGCGTGCGGGGTTGAGTTCTAAGCGATCAAGCAGGGCACTGTCCAGATTGTTCTGGTGAGCTTTATTCATATCAATCTGGTTGGCAGCCAGAATAGCGGCCTGACTGTTTTCTAAAGCGGTATAAATTGCTGACAATGCGCTGTTTTTAGTTTGGGTAGACGCACGAGCCAAAATGCGAGAAGCCTGGCGTGCCTGCTGTCCTACCGTTTGCATGTATTGTTCAATAGACTCTTGCATAGCGGTTCAATCACTTAGAAATTTCACTTTGATATTAACAGTCTGATGCCGGACAATGAAGCCCATCACTTAAAAATCATAAGCTTTTCACTGTTTCTAAACATTTTGAAATTGTTTTATCTTTAAAAGCAGATAAGTGGTTGTCGAATCAGTTGCTTGTGAAAAGCCGCTCTGTATAGAATGAAATGTAGCGACATAGATGTCATTGATATAATTACTACAGCGCAGGATGCGTGTTCAGGATAATCGGAATAATCCTGAAGCATAAGATCTGTAAATAATGACTTGCACAATAAAAATAAGGCAAGGACGGAGGAAAGGAATATGAATTCCATTATCCAGATGGATGCCCAGGCATTGGACCAACATAGCCATTATGGTTTTTTTGATCTTTATGATAAGCACAGTTTCAAGCAACCAGCACGTACGACATGGATCGATGGCTGGAAAATCGAGTATATGGCCATTGCGCGTCCTGATACTTTGCATATGCGCCCAATGGTGATTATTGGGGGAGCTTTTCAGAACTTTAATTCTTACAAATATTGTGTAGAACAGTTATTTGATGCGGGACCTATTATTTTAATTGATTTACCTTCCATGGGGGCCAACCAGCAAATTACTAACGTTGATACCGGCTTATCTGCAGGAACACTTGAACTCGAAGATCTGGCCGCGATGCTAGGCCAATGGCTGGATCAGATGCAATTGCCTAAGGTGGCTATTCTGGGAATGTCTCTGGGTTCAGTGGTGGCTTCCTGTCTGGCGGATCAGCGCCCTGAACTGGTAGACCGTATGATTTTAATGGGTGTGATGCAAAAGACCCGTAAAAGCTGGCGCATGCTGCTGGAAGAATCTCTGCATTTAATGAAAGAACAGCGCATGGATGAATTCGGCCAAGCGGTGATTCTGTATCTGGTCAATCATGCACGTTTAAAAGAAACCCGTATGTCGCCAACAGCAAAACGGTTGTTCTTTAAGCAGATGTCCGAGTTTACTGCCACTGAGCAGGACCGCTATGATATCAACTGTAACCGTCTTTTAAGACTGACCAATGTACCGATTCCTCAATGCAAAGTTTTGGTGGCTTGTGGGCAATATGACAGCTTTACCTTGCCACATGAGAATGCCAATTTTGCCCTGCAATGTCCAAACATGCAGTATGTGCAGATTGCTTCTGCAGATCATGTGCCTCAGTTACAGCGCCGTAAAGAAACCATGCATTTGTTTGCAACTTTCTTGCGTGATGAACCGGTTGATCAGCTCGAAGGTATTATCCCGTTCACCCGTGAACAGATGCAGCAGATCGAACGGCGCGGTGAAGAGCGGATTACGGTTCAGGATCCACAGCGTTATTTAAGTCATCGTCATTCTGATCTGGTACTCAAGGCAGAAATTATTGATATGAATTTCTTTGGGGTATTGCTGGAATTGGAACCTGGATTAACCGATCTGGCAGCCGCATATCCACGTGATCTGGCTTTGTATCTGGAAGATGAAGAAGGCGAATTCAAGATCGAATGTTTGATCTTCGAACATGATGATACTCAGTTACGTGCTTTGTTCAAGCATGGCAGTTTTGATGTGGCAGAGCGTTTACTACGCTTTGTCCAGAAAGAGAAAGCCCTTCAACAGGCTGAAGTATTCGATGCAGTCATCTAAACAATAGAATTCATAAAAAAACAGCGTAATTAAACGCTGTTTTTTTTCACTGCATGAATCATCCAGACCAAATCGCCTAGATGTTCATCCTGTTCATAATGAGGATTCTGCTGTCGAGGCTCTGCAAAATAACGTTTTGGTTGTTCGACCTCCACCTGCATAAACCCAGCTTGCTGAAAAAACTGCTGTAGTTCTTGAGGTGATTTAAAATGAAAGGTAAACGCACTGCGTGACATGAATTTCAGCAGACAGCTGCAGGCCCAGATAAAGCTCGCCAGTTTATTTTTGACCGGTTCAGGATAAATATCACTGAGATAATGCACTTCACTAAAGTCTTGACCATATTCGGTAATGCCTTTGAGTAAAGTAAACAGCATTTTTTGATCAAAGTAATTGATCAGGCCTTCACTAATAATAACGAGAGGTTGCTGCGGGTCAAAGACTTTAAAAATATTCGCCAGTTCTGCACTAAAAATATCGGCACTCAATACTTCCGGGGCATCCTGATCAATCTGCTGCAAAGCATTGGTTTTGATCCTAGCCATATCGGGCAGATCCAGCTCCCGATAATTAATCCCGGGAAATTTCTGTCTAAAATTCCAGCTGCGTGGGGATAAGCCACTGGCAATTTCCAGTACCTGTAATTGAGGATATTCACTAATTAACTGACCTAGGTGTTCGTCAATCATTTGATGACGCTGTTTCAGGGTGGTGCGCATACTGCCGCCTACATGACGTTCAGCCCATGACTCCAGTGGATGAACCAGTTTGGCAAGGAATTTACCTTTAGAGGTAGCAAATACCGGATGTGAAATCCCCATTTTGTACCAGATATAGCCAGTATAGTGTGCAGTAAAAGAAATATGGCGATGTTGTGAAAGAGATTCTGTCATGTCGTCCTGACCTTATTGTTGTTTTAATTCAATGCTGCTCATTAATATAGCAGTCTTTTCAACATGATAATAAAAAAGGAACACCTTGTCGTGTTCCTTTGTCGTATTCAGATCATTAAAAAATTACAGAACCTGATCTTTAAACTGGCTGATTTCATCACGGATCTGGCGCCATTCATCTCCAAGATTCAGTTCAGTACTGATTTGAATCTCTGGAATTTTTCCGCGCATACGTTCCAGACGCTGCTGATTGGGCAGTGGCAGATCCTGAATGCCCTCAAGCGCAATACATTGTGCTGCGCGATCATTGCAGACCAATCCCATATCACAACCTGCTTTCAATGCCGCCTGAATACGGGCATCGGCACCGCCAGCCACACAGGCAGCCTGCATGCTTAAATCATCCGAGAACAGTACGCCGTCGAAGCCAAGTTCTTGACGTAACACTTTCTGAATCCAGAATTCTGAGAAGCCAGCTGGATTTGGATCTACCTGACTATAGATAACATGTGCAGGCATGAGCGCATCCAGTTGTGGCTGTAACTGGATAAAAGTCTGCATATCTTTTTGCTGGATTTCTTCGTAGCTGCGCATATCAATGGCAGCGGCCACATGCGAATCGGCCTTAACCGAACCATGTCCCGGGAAATGTTTGCCAGTCGAAGCCATACCAGCACGTTTCATACCTTTCAGGAAAGCGCTAGCTAATGGAATAATATCCTGAATATTTTTGGCAAAGCTACGGTCGCCAATCACATCGCTAATATCATTTAGATCCAGCACAGGCGCAAAACTAAAGTCAATTCCGACAGCCAGTACTTCGGTGGCCATTAACCAGCCACATTTCTCGGCCAGTTCCAGTGCTTTTTCACGATCAGTCTGGTAAAGCTCACCAAATTTACCCATAGCAGGCAGCAGGGTAAAGCCCTGTTTCAGGCGCTGTACACGGCCACCTTCCTGATCCACTGCAATCAGAATATCTGGACGAACCTGGCGCATATGATCAGTCAAGGCACGGACTTGGGCAGGAGATTCAATATTGCGACCGAATAAAATCACACCACCGACTTGTGGTGCACCCAAGAGTTCAATATCTTCTTGAGTAAGGGTAGTGCCTGCGATGTCGAGCATCAATGCGCCAATCATATGCGGAATCCATTTTAGAATTTTCGGGGAAAACAATACCTGAATTCTGCAATGATTTGCTACACTTTGTCAGCACAGAATATGATAAAACTACACGACATAAACATATTAAGTTGTTTAAGATGCTGAATACTTTAAGTTCTGCTCGAAAAGCAACACGGTCAAATTGGTCTTGAGGCCAAGGAAGTACGAATTATTTATGAAATTTCAAACAATAGCTTGTGCAGTTGCGATTGCGACAGGCGGATTATTTTTTACCCATGTGGTGAATGATGCAATTGCAGCTGATGGTAAAGAAGTAGTCAGCAAAGCAGTGCTTCAACCTTCTCAAGAACAGGCATTGGTATCCCGACAACTGGCAACTCTCGTTGATCGCCAACATTATTTGAATATGCGTCTGGATGCTCAGACTTCACAGCGTATCTTTGATTTTTATATTGATAGTCTGGATGCAGATCACAGTCTTTTTCTAGCATCTGAGATAGAAAATTATAAAAAACGCTATGGTGCTACTTTTGGTGCCAATCTGAAAGCCGGTAATTTGTCTGGCCCCTATGAAATTCATGCACAGTATCGTGAGCGTTTAGCCCAGTTCTATACCTTTATGCTGGAAGAACTGAAAAAACCGCAAAACCTGAATCAGAAGAATGTATATATCGAAACGGATCGCGAAAAAGCGCCATTCTTTAAAACTCAGGCTGAACAACGTGCTCACTGGTCAAAAATGCTGCTTTCTCAGCTGATTAACCTGACGATCAGTAAGGAAGAAGAGCAAGCTAAGCAGAATGCACTCAAAGCCAATCCAGAACTGGCAAATGGCCAGGATCTGACTGGGCCGGAAGATTTAACACCTGCTCAAACTCTGACTAAGCGTTATACCCGTCAGTTAGAACGTCTTAGCCGGATCAAGAGCGATGATGTACTGGACAAAACCCTCAACGCGATGATGCTGACTTATGATCCGCACAGTAATTATTTCCCGCCTGTAGATGCGATGGAGCTGAACCGTCAGACTACATTGCAGCTGGAAGGGATTGGGGTGTCGATTCGTCCGGAACGTGGTAATGAAGATTACACCAAGATTGAAACCATTGTAGAAGGTGGGCCTGCCAGCAAATCAGGACAGGTAAAATCAGGTGACCGTATTGTTGGCGTTGCTCAAGACGGCGAACAGATGGTCGATGTAATCGGCTGGCCGAGCAATGAAATTGTTGGCCTGATTCGTGGTAAGCGCGGCACCAAAGTAACGCTGAAGTTATTAGGCCCGGGTGCGACCATGGGACAGGCGCGTAATGTCAGTCTTGTACGTGATGTGATTCAGGAAGAAGATGCCGGGGTTAGAACCCGTACCGTTGAAATCCAGCGTGATGGTAAAAAATATCAGTACGGTGTGATTGAAATTCCATCTTTCTATCTGAACTATCGTGCCCGTCGTGCGGGTACCGACTATCGTTCAGTATCAGAAGATACCAATAAAGCTTTGAAAGAACTGGCTGCGAAGAATGTTGCCGGTATTATTGTGGACTTACGCAATAACCCGGGTGGTTCACTTGAAGAAGTGGCACGCATGCTGGGACAGGTCATCAAATCGGGTCCTGTAGTTCAGATTCGTGATGGTAACGGTAATGTCAGCGTCTTTGAAGATGATGATGGCGGCGCACAAACCTATGCTGGCCCATTGGCAGTAATGGTGAACCTGGCTTCTGCATCTGCAAGTGAAATTTATTCAGCAGCAATTCAGGATTATGAACGCGGCATCGTGATTGGTAGTACCACAACAGGTAAAGGAACTGCACAGGTTCAGCTGGATAGCTTGGCGCATGGTCAAGCAACGCTGACTCAGCGTAAATTCTACCGTGTGACCGGTGGTAGTACCCAAAATAAGGGCGTGATTCCGGATATCAAACTGGTCGATATCTATAACGAAGAATTTGGTGAACGTAAGGCTAAAAATGCCCTAGAGTGGGATACGATTCCAACTGCACCATTTAAACGTGAAGGTGTGGTACAGAAATATGTACCGGAACTGGCCAAGTTATCTCAACAGCGTGTCGCTCAGAACCCTCAATTCAAGTATCTGGAACAGCGTACAGCGGCCATGAAAAAAGTCGAAGACCAAAAACGTGTAGTTCTGGATCTGGAACAGCGTAAAGCTGAGTTGCTGGATATCGAGCGTAAAGCTTTAGAAGCTGAAAATGCCCGCCGTGTTGCAACCGGCCTGAAACCTTATCCGAACTGGGAAAGTTATCAGGCTTCTCTGGATGCCATGGTTGAAGCTCGAGCAAAAATGAAAGCCAAAGAGCGTCCAGCATTACCGGAAGAAGAAGCTTTTGTACTGGAAGCCGCGCATGTCTTGGCTGACTATGCTCAAGCACAGTCTAAACAGTAACTTTCACATAAAATAATATGATTTCTAAAAACAGCCTATCTCGATAGGCTGTTTTTTTGTGCAAATAAAATGCAATATCAATTAAATATAAAGTGCTATGTAACTAAATAAAAAAGAAAAATTTGTGATTTATGTCGAATAAAAAAGCTGGAATATTAAAGTTAATCAATTGATAAAATCTCAAAGACTTCTAATATATAAGCTGAATTTTTTATTTTATCGATTCAGGGCAATTTTAAACTCCACTCCAGCTACTGAAGAGATAAAAATATTGCAATAAATTTTGTATATAGCTTCAAGTTTGAAGCAGCCGGGATGAACTCTGAAAAGAGTATTTTATTTTTTATAGGGCGTAAATTTAGCGGGGAATCGTGCGAATACAGCTGCGCAATAAAATAAAAATGATCGCCCAGATGGAACATTTTATATGATTCATGCTCATCATGATGTCAGTCTGCTTATTGGATCGATGGCTGTGGCATTTATTGCCTGCTATTTGACGCTTACGCTTGAGCAGATTCTATTTCGTAATGTGTCGCTAAGGTTGAAAACCCTTATTTTACTGTTTAGCGGTGGCTTGCTGGGACTGGCGATCTGGGGAATGCATTATGTCGGCATGACGGCAGCTCATTTTCCTGATGCTTATGATATCGATACTGCACTCACCTTAAGTTCTTATATGATTGGGTTTGTAGGAGCAACCTTTGCCATCTGGCTCACCACCCGTAAAACCTTGCCTTGTGCCCGTCTGATTCTAGGTGCTGTTCTGATGGGGCTAGGCATGTCAGGAATGTACTATGTGGGGATGCTGGGCCTGAATGTTAAAAATCATGTGACTACCTATCACCCTTTATTAATGATCTGTTCGATCCTGATTGCAACGAGTGGAGCGGGACTCAGCTTCTGGGTGGCATTCAAATATCGACAGGCAGTACAAAGTACGATCCGGATGAAGCTCGTGGTCGCGAGTATGCTTACGTTGACCATTGTCGGGATGCATTATACGGGTATGGCGGCACTCAGTTTTTATGAAGATGCCCATCCATTGAGCCAGATCAGTCATTCCCATTATGACTTGTTATTTTCAGTCATCCTGATTAGTTGTCTGGTACTGGTGACTGCATTTGGTGTAGCCATGCTGGAGTTACGCTTTGAATCACGTAACCGTCAGCTGATGCTGGCCAATAAAGAGCTGGCGAATCAGGCGATTCAGGATAATCTCACCAAACTGCCAAACCGATTATATCTGGTCAAATATGCACAATTGCTATTTTCTGACCGGCAGCAAGATGCCCAGCATGAAATCGCTTTTCTATACATTGACCTAGATCGCTTTAAAGCCGTGAATGATGTATTTGGCCATCACGTTGGAGACCAGCTACTGATTCAGCTGGCTTATCGTATTCATCAAATTCTGGGAGATGATTCCAAACTGCTGTGCATCGGTGGTGATGAATTTCTGCTGGTGCTAGAAAATACTTCAGTAGAACAGGCCTCGAAAATATCATAAAAGATTCTGGAACTGATTCAGGAAAGTTTCCAGATCAGTGGCAAGACCATTAATATCTCGGGCAGTATCGGGATCACCATGTATCCGAAGCATGGTCAGAATCTGCAGGATCTGCTGATCAATGCAGATGCCGCCATGTTGACTTCCAAGTATCAGGGACGGAATACCTATTCTGTTTTTAATTTCTCGACCGATCAGCATGAAAGCAAAAGCCAGAGCAAACTGATCAATGATCTGTATAAAGCAGTAGAAGAGCAGCAATTTATCTTGGTTTATCAGCCAAAATTTACCCATGATGAGCAGATCTGTGGTGTAGAAGCGCTAATCCGCTGGAAGCACCCATTGCATGGTTTGTTGGGTCCGAACATGTTTATTCCCGGAGCAGAAAAAACCGGTCTGATTATTCCGATGGGCTACTGGGCTTTGGAGCAGGCCTGTAAACAGATTCAGCTTTGGGAAGCTGATCATGCTGATTTTTTCCCGATCGGAGTCAATTTATCTGCAATTCAGTTTGAGCATAAGCATCTGATCAGTACGCTGGAGCAACTTCTGAATCAATATAAAATTGATCCTCAACATTTGATGATTGAGATTACTGAATCGACTGCCATGCATCATATTGATTCGAGTATCCGGACTTTGCAGCAGTTGCGTCAAATGGGCATCCAGCTAGCGATTGATGATTTTGGTACTGGGCATTCCAGCTTTCTGTATTTAAAAAACCTGCCTGTCGATGAGTTAAAAATTGACAAGGAATTTATTCAGGGTCTGAGTGCAGGTTCCAAGGAAGAAATGATTCTGGAAAGTATTATTCAGCTGGCCATTAAACTCGGCCTGAAAGTAACGGCTGAAGGAATTGAAACTGTGCAGCAAGCGGAAATTTTGACCCGTTTGGGCTGTCAGCAGATGCAGGGCTATCTGCTGGGTAAACCGATGGATGTTGAGCAACTTGAAGCTAGGACCTTTGTTTCTTAAATTCATTAAATCACTATTTAGAATTTTTTTTTATTAAACTAATCAATTGTAAATTATAAAATTTATGTGGTTATCGATTTATAATTTTTAGATTGAGTAGTGAATTCAATCTGCTAAATAAACGAGTCAAAAAAATATCAGTTCAACCGGAAAAGAGAATGGGAAACTACGATTTCTCCAGTTTATAGGGCTGCTTATTGGCTCTAGAAATCTGCTACAATATCGTCAATTTTTTCATATTGATCGTATTTGATCTTGAGCACTGCGGTTCTGCAGTAGGTATTTTCCATGAGTTTTAAAGATGAGTTAGCGGCGCAGGTCGCTCAGCGACGTACATTCGCCATTATTTCCCACCCCGATGCCGGTAAAACCACCATGACAGAAAAACTGCTGTTATGGGGTCAGGCCATTCAGGTTGCAGGTATGGTGAAAAGCCGTAAATCGGATCGTGCAGCCACTTCTGACTGGATGGAAATGGAAAAAGAGCGTGGGATTTCGATCACCACGTCCGTCATGCAGTTCCCGTTCAAGGACAAGATGATTAACCTGCTGGATACCCCGGGGCATGAAGATTTCTCGGAAGATACTTACCGTACCCTCACTGCGGTAGACTCAGCGCTGATGGTTATTGACGGTGCAAAAGGTGTCGAGGAACGTACCATCAAATTGATGGAAGTGTGTCGTATGCGTGACACTCCTATCATTTCTTTCGTCAACAAAATGGACCGTGAAATCCGTGAGCCTTTAGAGCTGCTGGATGAGATCGAAAATGTCCTGAAAATTAAATGTGTCCCGATTACCTGGCCACTCGGTACAGGACGTGACTTCGCTGGTGTCTATAATCTGCTCGAAGAAAAGTTCTATGTCTATAAAGCCGGTTTTGGTTCAGTGATTACTGATATCGAAGTTCGTGATGGCTATGCCCATGCTGATTTACGTGAAAAAGTCGGTGAGCTGGCTTGGGCGGCATTTGAAGAATCATTGGAACTGGTACAAATGGCCAATGAGCCATTAGATCGTGAAGAATTCCTGGCAGGCCGTCAAACTCCAGTGCTGTTCGGTACAGCTTTAGGTAACTTCGGTGTCGACCATGTTCTGGATACATTTAGCGAATATGCACCGCCTCCCAAAGCGCATCCAACTCAAGACCGTAAAGTAGAGGCAGATGAAGAAGGTTTTACAGGCTTTATCTTCAAGATTCAGGCCAATATGGACCCGAAACACCGTGACCGTATCGCTTTCATGCGAATCTGTTCAGGTAAGTATGAAAAAGGCATGAAAATGAAGCATGTGCGTATCGATAAAGATATCCGCATTAGCGATGCCTTGACCTTCCTGGCTGGTGACCGTCAGCATCTGGAAGAAGCATGGCCGGGTGATATTATCGGTCTGCATAACCACGGTACCATCCAGATCGGTGATACTTTCACTTCAGGTGAAAAACTGCAATTTACCGGTATTCCGCACTTTGCACCGGAAATGTTCCGCCGTGTCCGTCTGAAAGATCCGTTGAAGTCAAAACAGCTGCAAAAAGGTCTGAAAGAGCTGTCTGAAGAAGGTGCAACTCAGGTCTTCATGCCACAAAACAGCAATGACCTGATTGTTGGTGCTGTGGGTGTGCTGCAGTTCGAAGTGGTGGCGTATCGTCTGAAAGAAGAGTACAAGGTGGACTGTATTTATGAGCCGGTGAGCATCAATACAGTACGTTGGGTATCTTGCGAAGATGAGAAGAAATTTAATGAATTCAAGAAAAAAGCCCATGACCAGTTATCTGTTGATGGTGGTGGTCATTTGACTTATCTTGCACCAAGCCGAGTGAACTTACAGCTGATGCAGGAACGTTATCCGGATATCGTATTCCGTAACACACGCGAACACTAAGCCTTCAGGCTTGGAAAATGTTAAACAGCTTCTCCGGAAGCTGTTTTATTTTGTGCTACATTTAGACGACTCATTACTTATATCTCTAAAAAATCATGAAGTTTAGTAAGGAAATCCTGCTCGGTTCAGTCATTGGCTGCAGTTTGTTACTTGGTGCATGTGATAAAAATGAAAAAGAACAGCCAGTGACGGAACAGAAAAAATCTGCAGCAGTCACCCCTGAAGAAAAAGCCAAAGTTTTGCCTTATCTGAATATCCAGGAGAAATCGGCCGATATTGCTTTGCCATTTTGTGAAACTAAAAACTGTATTAATCTGGATATTCAAACCTTAAAGACAGCTGATTCCTGGCTAAACCAGTCTATTGAAAAGCAGCAAGCAAAAGTCATTCAGGATCAGATTGGCCTAAAGCAGGATATGAGTCTGCAGCAGGCGGTTAATGCGTATGTAAAAAAATCAGATGCCTGGCAAGCCCAGCTCAAACTGAATAAAGCCTATGAGTTATCGCTGTATACCCGTATTCCTTATCAGCGCAATCAATTTGTGTTAATGCAAATTGGGGTAGACAGCACTCAGGAAAATATCCGCGTCAATGAACGCTATTATTTCTTTGTGGCTGACCGTGTGCAGCAAAAAATACTCAGTCCGCTAGATATTATCAATCCTGAGCAGCAATTGCAGATGGATCAGATTGTGCAGCAGGCTTACCAAAAATGGTTAAAGGACAATAATGCAGAAGTCCAGCAGAAAGCACCAAAAAAACTGTACTGGGGGCAGGCGGACTGGTTCTTCGATCAGGAAGGAATTGGCTTACATTATCGTAGTCAGGAAATTAGCAAAGATGCCAAACAACTGGACATCTATTTAACCAAAGAACAAACACAACAAGTCTTGAAAGTGGATATTTATCAGAATATGTTCTAACAGGTAGGTCCTGCAAGGATAAATAATGATGTTGAACAAAGGTTAATGCATGTCAAATTATAAGAATGTTTTATGTCTGTCAGTATTGGCATCAGCGGTTTTGCTGAGTGCCTGCCAGCCTAAGGAAAAAGAGCCGAAAGAGCCTGCTGCGCCTGAAGTGGTACAGGCTCAGCCTGAAGTGCTGAAGCTGAGTGGTGATACTGAGAAGCTGAAACTGGCCTTGCCTGAATGTGAAGGAAAAAACTGTCCTGAGATTTCTATCGAGAGATTGAAAAGCAATCAGCCATTTATCGATGAATGGATAGATCAGCAGATTCTGCAGCAGCTACAGGGCATTTTGTCTATTGATGCGATTGAACCGGCGAAAGCATCTGCAGCAAGTGAAGCTGAAGCCGCTGCTTCCGAATCAAAAACTGCATTAGCCAATGTCAAAACTCCAAAACAGCAGCTTGAACAGCAGATTCAGCCGCATATGCAGACTTTCCTGAATCTGGATAAGGAGTTGAAAGCACTCAGTGCCAGCCATAGTATCAGCTTGATGATCAAACCGAGAATTCTACAATCTGGTGATCCACTCGCGACTGTGGTCTTAAACAGTACCCATTATCTCGGTGGTGCGCATGGCGCTTCTGCTCAAACCTACTACAATTTTGATCTTGAGCAGAAAAAGCTGATTAAGCTGGATGATATCATTCTGCCTAAACAAAAGGCTCAGCTCGAAGCCAAAGCTTATGAGGCTTTTAAAATCTGGGTGATGGAATCCAAACTGGCCAATGATGTAGCTGAATATGAACAGGCCTGGAAATTTAAGCTGACAGATAATTTTTACCTGTCTAAACAGGGACTGGCGCTGCAATATGCCGAATATGAGATTGGTCCTTATGTGGTGGGTTTGCCACGTCTGGTCATTCCTTATGAACAGCTGAATGGCATTCTGAAACCTGAATATCTGCCTCAAACAGAGAACGCTGCTTCAGAAGCCGAGCCTGCAACTCCTGCCAAAGCACGCTGATGGTTTCGTTATTTGATACCCATACCCATTTTGATGTTCCCGATTTCGATCATGATCGGGAACAGCTGGCTTATGCATCCAAAGCAGCAGGGGTGGAGCATCTGGTCTTAATTGGTTTTTTACAGAGCCGGTTTAAGGATTTATTGCAGACGCATCATTTTATTAATCAGTTAGACAATGCGCCTCAAAGTCATCTGGCACCCGGCCTGCATCCATTTTATATTGAGCAGCATCAACCTGAGCATTTACAGGATCTGGAGCAGTTATTAAGCACAGAGCCTTGTATTGCCATTGGTGAAATTGGTCTGGATACTTTCGATAAACGGCATAAACAGCCGGAACTTTTTCAGAAACAGAAAGATTTTTTTGCTGCACAGCTGGAACTGGCGCAGCAGTTTGATAAACCTGTGTTACTGCATATCCGTAAATCTCATGCCGATGTTTTACAGATTCTAAAACAGCATCAGTTTAAACAGGGCGGTATTGCCCATGCCTTTGGTGGCGGGATTGAAGAAGCCAAAGCCTTTATCAAGCTGGGCTTCAAGCTTGGAATAACAGGACAAATCACCAATCCGAATGCTAAAAAACTGCATCAGGTGGTACAACAGGTAGGGCCGGAATATCTGGTGCTTGAAACCGATTGTCCGGACATGACGCCTTTATGTTGCCAGCATTCTACTGAGCAGCGAACTCGCAATACGCCTGCCAATCTGCCTTATGTCCTGCAAGGCCTGGCCAAGAGTCTGCACATGGATCAAGATGAACTAGCACAGCAGCTCTGGAAAAATACCCATCAGGCTTTACATCTGGCGATTTAAGATAAAACCCTACATCGGTCGGAAACTGGATTCCAATTTATGATCCAGTGAAAAAAGGCGCATTATGCAATTTCTAAAATGCTTTAGACTTGGCATCATGCATATAAATTATTTTGAGTGAGATTCACATGGCACAAGGACTATTGGCGGGTAAGCGCTTCTTGATCGCAGGTATTGCAAGTAAATTATCAATTGCTTTTGGTATTGCTCAGGCATTACATCGTGAAGGTGCAGAACTCGCTTTTACTTATCCAAATGAAAAGCTGAAAAAACGTGTAGATGATTTTGCTGCACAATTCGGTTCTGAATTGGTTTTTCCTTGTGATGTGGCAGTAGATGCAGAAATTGACAATGCATTTGCAGAACTGGCAAAACACTGGGATGGTCTGGATGGCGTCGTACATTCAATCGGTTTTGCGCCAGCACATACCCTAGATGGTGACTTTACTGATGTAACCGACCGTGAAGGTTTCAAGATTGCCCATGACATCAGTGCGTACAGCTTTATCGCGATGGCACGTGCTGCGAAGCCATTACTGGCTGTACGTCAAGGCTGCCTGTTAACGCTGACTTATCAAGGTTCTGAGCGTGTGATGCCAAACTACAACGTGATGGGTCTGGCGAAGGCCTCTTTAGAAGCAGGTGTACGTTACCTGGCATCTAGCCTGGGTGCAGAAGGTATCCGTGTGAATGCGATCTCAGCAGGTCCAATCCGTACATTGGCGGCGTCTGGCATTAAATCATTCCGTAAAATGCTGGATCTGAATGAAAAAGTGGCTCCACTAAAACGCAATGTGACCATTGAAGATGTCGGTAATGCAGCCTTGTTCCTGTGCTCACCATGGGCAAACGGGATCACTGGTGAAATCATGTATGTCGATGCGGGTTATAACACAGTAGGCATGAGTGCTGAACTGATGCTGGATGCAGAATAAGTCTTTTTAAAAGATCAATTTTCAGCAAAGAAAACCCCTCATTATTGAGGGGTTTTTATTTTTAACTTTAATTGTTAATGATGTAAGTCTGATGACAAGGGATACAAGAATTCGGATCAAAATAATTTATCTTTCAGGACTTTCCCACTAAGATGTTTAATATAAAAACAATACAGGATAATAAGGATGTTTAAAAATTTTTTAATCAGCATGATTTTTGTGATGGGCACAGTGGGGATCACCACGTCGAGCATGGCAGAAGACAGTCACTATCATGACAATATGCATGAACTCGACCATCATTTAAAAAATTTCAAATCTGCCAAAGATAGCAAAGAGGCGCGGGCAGCATTGCAAGGTATGCAAAAATCTGTGGAAGTTTGCCAGAAAAATTTACCATCAGGTCTGCAAAAGCTAAAATCCAAAGATGCGAAAGTTACGGCTTATCAGGGATTGTTAACTGACTTATTGAAAGAGATTAAACAAGCTGAACAATTTGTTGCAGCCAATCAGCTAACCAAAGCCCAAACTCTCACAGTGAAAATGGATCAGATTAAAAAGCAGGGGCATCAAGCCTTTAAATAAGCCATAAAAAAGACCGCTATTGCGGTCTTTTTTAACTTCAAGATCAAGTGATTAAGCTTGACCTTCAACAGCAGCAGCTTGCGCACGTTGCATGTTCGCTTCAAATTCAGCATCGAAGTTGATTGGTGTAAGCAGTAATTGCGGGAAGCTGCCTTTAGTCACCATATCATTCACCGCTTCACGAAGGAACGGGAACAGGATGTTCGGGCAGTAAGCACCAAGAATGTATGGCAGACGCTCTTCTTCAACGCCATCAATCAGGAAAATCCCTGCTTGAGTCACGTCAACGATAAACGCTGTATCACCTTCATTGGTCGCTTGAACCACAACTTTTAAAGCCACTTCAAAATGAGTCGGATCAATTTTTTCTGCAGAAGAAGAAAGGTTGATGTTTAACTCAGGTTGCCATTGCTTGGTAAAAACTTGTGCCCCAGGAACTTCAAAAGAAATATCTTTAGTGTAAATACGCTCTAATGCCAATTGTGGTTGAGCTTGTTGTTCTTCACTCATTCTTTAATCCTTGATATGAGGTAGGTTTTAGTAGATTAAGCCAATAATTCGTCTAGTTTGCCTTCACGCTCTAGGGCATAAAGTTGATCAAAACCACCGATAAATTGTTCATTAATAAAAATCTGTGGCACGGTACGATGATTGGTGCGTTGCATCAATTCAAGACGCACTTCAGGGGCTTCATTCGATAAATTAATTTCTTTGTATGCAACACCTTTGCGCTCAAGGAGCTGTTTTGCACGGATACAATACGGACATACTGTCGTCGAATAGATAGTAACTTCAGCCATGATCAATCTCCTGTTCGCAGATTATTTGCTTTTCACCAAAGGTAAACCTTGAGCTTTCCAGTTTGTAATGCCGCCATCCAGACGGTAGGCATCTGCATGACCTACCTGTTGAAGCGCAGAACCTGCAACTTGCCCAAGATTACAAATGAACACCAACGGGCGATCAGATGCTTTTAACTCATCAACGTGTTTTGTAATTTGGCTATATGGAATGTTACGGCTACCACTGATGTGACCTTCACGGAAGTCTTTAGCATCACGTAAATCAATCAGCATGGCATTTTTTGCTTTAACTAAAATTCCCAGCGATTGCGGAGAGATTTTGCGACCATTACGTTGACCTTCGATGATGAAGAATACAACCACGAGTACCGCGAGTGTTCCAAACAAGAAGGGGTGATTCCCCATAAACTCGAACCAACGTTCCACAATTCACCTAATTACAATTTTAAAATTGCCAAGAGTATAGCTCATAAATATGGTGATCAAAATCACCGCTTCAAGGGCTAAGCCTTAAGAAAATTAATTTTTTTGCTGCGCTTCGTTAATTTCGTCAATTAAACGTAAATAGCTGTCCAGTCGGCGCGGCAAAATTTCCCCTGTTGATGCTGCCTGACGTAAGGCACACTGCTTTTCATGTTTATGGGTGCAGTTACGGAATTGGCAGTGACCGAGCAGATTTTCAATTTCCGGAAAACCGCTTTGGACTTTGTCCAAGGTCAGATGCCAGAGACCAAATTCACGGATTCCCGGTGAGTCGATGAGAGCAGCGCCATCACCAAAGGAAATCAGACGTGTGGAGGTCGTGGTATGTTGCCCCAGTGCTGAGTTTTCAGAAATGACATTGGTTTTCTGTGCAGCATCCGGGACGATCGCATTAATCAGCGTGCTTTTACCGACACCTGACTGACCGACAAACGCTACAGTTTCCTCATTCAGACGAGCGGACAGTTCTGTCAGATCGCCATCGGACTGGGTTTGCATCACTTCATAACCCAGATCTTTATATTCTTTAAGCAAATCCAGAATTGGATCATTTTCCTTAAGCAAATCTGATTTATTCAGAACTAAAAGCGCTGGAATCTCTGCATCTGCGCAAGCCACCAGATAACGGTCAATCAGACCCGGAGCTGGTTCAGGCAATGGCGCAAACACAATCACAATCAGGGAAATATTGGCGGCAACCGGTTTAACCTTGTGGTAACGGTCAGGACGGGTCAGCAAAGAAGTGCGCGGATGAATCGCCGTAATAATGCCGAGTCCGGTATTTGGATCAGCCTGCCATCTGACTCGGTCGCCTGTTACCAGCAATTCCAGGTTGGTTCGGGTATGGCAGCGCCAGACACTACCCAGTTCAATCGGCTTCCAGAAGGGCTCAGGTTCGCCTTCAGCCACGACCGGTTTTTCAGGATGCTGTTCAGGTACGGACAAGGCCTGGACTTCAAGCTGGCGGCCATAATGCTGCACGACCAGCCCTTCCAGGTCTTGAGAGGTATCGATCTCTTCCTGACGCGTTTTATGCTGTTTTTGAATACGACGTTGTTGTTGTTCAGTTAAACGACGTTTACGTATTAAAGCCATTCAAATCCTAAAAAACCATGGGAGCGAGATGGCAAAAATAGCATGAAGCGGGGTGTCAGTTACAGCATCGACGTAATAAATTTGCTACTATAAATGTTTTATAGCCTAATAAGATTGCACATTTATGAGCAGCACCCCGGATAGCCGCCTGATTTGGATTGACCTGGAAATGACAGGTCTGGATACAGACAATGACCAGATTATTGAAGTTGCCACGATTGTAACGGACGATAACCTAAATATTCTTGCCGAAGGGCCCGTGCTAGCTGTGCATCAATCTGACCGTATCCTGAATGCGATGGACGAGTGGAATACTCGCCAGCATGGTCAGTCTGGCCTGATTGAGCGCGTACGCCGCAGTAAATTGACTGCTCAGGATGCAGAACGTGAAACCATTGAATTCCTGAAAAAATGGGTGAATCCAAAAGTATCGCCTATGTGTGGTAACTCGATCTGTCAGGATCGTCGCTTTCTGCACCGTTTAATGCCTGAACTGGAACAGTATTTCCATTACCGTAATCTGGACGTATCTTCAGTAAAAGAGTTGGCAAAACGCTGGCGTCCTGAAATCATGAGTGGCCTGAAGAAAAATGCTTCGCATCTAGCCATGGATGACATTCGTGATTCGATTGCTGAACTGAAATATTATCGTGAATATTTCTTCATTATGAATAAATAATCCGAACAGTGAAAAAGAGGCGAAAGCCTCTTTTTTATTTGCTCGCAGAAAGTTTCTTGCGATAAAAGTTTTCACTACTCTCAAACAGTACCCAGGTCAGAAGCACCAGAGCAAGATGGGTCTGGGTTTCATATTGATCCAAAATAATCAAGGCAAATAATCCCAAAGTCAGGATACGGATCATGATACTAAGATAATAGTTTTTCTGCTTTTTAAAGGTTAAACCGTAAAGATAGAGCAGGAACAGTAAAACCATCAGGGCAAAAAGGGCGTTAAATAGCATGCTGATCTGACTCCCTTTAAGGTAATCCTAATTGAAATATTGTGAAGTTTATTATGGTTGTAATTTGATCGATTTTACGTGTTTTAGCGATGGCGCAAGAAGGCTTTTTTGACTGATTTTGTATCTGGATTTTAGTGGCAGTAAAGTGCCCATGATTTTGCTAAAATACTCTAGTGTTTTTCTTGCTATTGATGACCTATGACTGATCTGCTTCAAGATGATGAGTACGACCGCCGCTTTGCGGGTGTAGCCAAAATTTATGGTGACGATAGCTTTCATCATTATGAAAGCAGTCATGTGATGGTGATCGGAATTGGTGGTGTTGGTTCATGGGCAGTCGAAGCACTGGCACGTACCGGGATTGGCGAGCTCACACTGGTCGATATGGATGTGGTCGCAGCATCGAATATTAACCGTCAGTTACCAGCCATGACAGCGACACTAGGATGTGAAAAAATCGAAATCATGGCAGAACGCTGCCGCTCGATTAATCCTCGAATTAAAATCAATCTGATTGATGATTATCTGATGCCAGAAAATGTGAAAGAAATTCTGTCAGGAAATCCTGACATCATTCTGGACTGTATCGATGACGTCAAAGCAAAGTTTGCCTTGATGCTGCATTGCCGTTTTAACAAGATTCCATTGATTGTATCCGGTGGAGCAGGCGGTAAACTGGATCCGTTAAAAATCCGGGTAGCCGATTTATCCAGAACCGAACAGGATCCAATGCTGGCAAAATTACGTGCGCAATTACGTGCTAAAGGCATCTGTAAAAAGCCAAAAGAAAAATTTGGGATCACTTGCGTCTACTCTATCGATAATCCATTCTCGAGTGCAGATGTTTGTGCAAGCGCAGGCTTGCGCTGTGGTGGTTATGGTTCTGCAGTGGTAGTGACTTCTAGCTTCGCCATGGTTGCGGTATCGGAAGTATTGAAAAAGCTTGATAGCAAAAGACTGAAAGCCTAATTGAGTCAACAAAAAAAGCACACAATTTGTGCTTTTTTTTATGCTAAGTTTAAAATGAATTTTTATACATATAACAAAAACAATCTTTTGGTTTTGGAGCAGCTATGTGGTTTTTGCTAGTGCTGGTTTTGGGGATTGGGGCTTTAGCAATCTGGATGTGGAAACGTCCTGATCCGGTGAAACGTGATCAGGCCAAAGCCGTGCATCATGATCTATGGATTGAGCAGATTGATGCTCAATTGAAATATGCAACCCGTCTAAGTACGGATCCGCATCATCCGGATTATGAACGTGCCTATCAAATTTATCAGGGGCTAGCCCAACAGCAGGAATTGCCGCAGGCTTATGTGGGCATGGCCCTAATGCACTTAAACGGACAGGGCCGTGAGCAGAGCACGGAAAAAGCGATTAACTTTCTTGAAAAAGCTTATAGTTTAGGTGGGGAAGATGCAGCCTATCATTTAGGCCAGATCTATGATGGTCATCAATACCAATTAAATGATCCTGAAAAAGCCTTGTACTGGTATCGGTATGCGGTCGCGCGCGGTCATCTGGATGCGCAGTATCGCATCACTGAGCTGGCTGAATCTGATCATGACACTGCAGAACAGCAACGCCTGCAACTGTTAATTCAAAATGCCGAGCAGGGACATGCTAATTCACAGTACCAGTTAGCCCAATATTATTTGGCGGATGGTGCAGCGCAAGATTTAAGTTTGGGTATCCATTATCTGTTTCTGGCAGCACAGCAGGATCACTTGGCGGCCAATCAGGATATTGCCGAAGCCTATACAAATGGCAAAGTCTTGCCCAAAGATCAACAGCAGGCTTTGAATTTCATTAAACGCTGTATTCATCTGGGTGATCAGAGTGGTTTATATGATTACTATGCTGGCGTGTTACTCGGCACTATTGATCCTGATCAACGTCAACGGGTGTTTCAGCATCTATTACAGCAGTCCAAAGAACATAAAGATG
Source organism: Acinetobacter sp. YZS-X1-1 (assembly GCF_000804305.1). NCBI lineage: Bacteria > Pseudomonadati > Pseudomonadota > Gammaproteobacteria > Moraxellales > Moraxellaceae > Acinetobacter > Acinetobacter sp. YZS-X1-1. The sequence goes on from NZ_JWHB01000002.1 coordinate 160,022, forward strand.
CACAGGCCAAAACTCTGATCGGTCTGGCCTATTTTCATGGTTGGTATGTGCAAAAAAATGAAACCATGGCATTTCGCTACTGGTCTGAAGCAGCACAAACTCAGCATCCTCAGGCCTTGAGTCTGATTGCCGCACTATATTTTGAATCCTATTTGGTCGCACATGAACCGGAGAAAGCATTTGAACTCTATCAACATGCCTTGCAAAATGATCCTGATCATGGCTTTAGCCAGATGGGTCTGGCACTCTGCTATTTAAACGGAGTAGGTGTAGCAAAAGATACGGCTAAAGCTACCCAAATGATTCAGGAAATTGCACAGCAAGAGCAACTTGCAGCACAGTCTGAAGCTGATCTGATTTATATAGTGGGACGTTTTTATGGCTTGCCTGAATATCCATTACCGACACGAGAAAAAGCAATTCAATATTTGAATCAGGCGGTGGCGAAAGGTTCAAGTAAGGCTGCTTGGTATTTGTATCAAGCTTATAGTGATTTTTATCCAGTCTTTGAAGTGAACGAGGAACAGGCCAAACGTTATCTGCATCAGGCAGCTCAATTGGGAAATGCACAAGCACAGGCCGAATTGGGCATGATGTATTTAAAGGGCAAGAAGGTGGAGCAAGATACGGCTTTAGGACTAAAATATCTGGAACAGGCTTCGAGCCAGCATAATGGTCTCGCACTAAATGCTTTAGGTGAAGCTTTGGAACAAGGAATTGGTATTGAAGCCAATTTGGATCAGGCAATCCAGTGCTATCGTAAAGCGGCAGCGCAGGCGAATGCCGATGCTTATAGTCATCTGGGGCGCTTATATACCAAAGGCATTGGTGTAGAACGTGATATTGCAATTGCCCGTCAATGGCTGGAAAAAGGCAGTCTGTTAGGACATGAGCCTTCTATTGAACAGCTCAACAATGTAAATGCTTATCTGCATATGTAAACTTCAAAAAAACCGCTGACTAACAGCGGTTTTTATTGAGCTAAATACTTAAGGCAGTTGCTTGATCGGGCTACCCCCCAAAGCTTGCATCAGGGTCACATAAGCATTGTATTGGCTTTGTCGGGTTTGCACCAAAGACAGACGGGCATTACGTGTAGTCTCTTGTGCATCCAGCAGATTTTTCAATGCCACTGCACCATTACGATAACGCACTTCTGTCAGACGTTCAGTACGTTCAGCCAGTTCAACATTACGTTGTTGTAACGTAACCTGTTTGGTGAGTTCAGTACGATTGGACAGGGCATTCTCTACATCGGCAAAAGCTTCGTACATGGTCTGACGATACTGGATAATTGCCTTTTCGTATTCCAGTTCATTCACCTGTAAATCACGTTTCATATCATTCCATTGCAGGAATGGCAGGCTGAGTCCTGCGCCTAAGGTCGCCACCGGATTTTTAAGCGCATCTGACAATGATGAACTGGTGCCTACGCCAGTACTTAGGCTGCCAGTCAGGCTGATCGAAGGATAATAACTGGCCTTGTTGGCATCCTTATTGGCTAAGGCTTTACGCAAACGCAGTTCAGTGGCTCTCAAGTCAGGACGGCGGGAGAGAAGGCTAGCAGGCAAGCCAGCTTCAATCGACGGTAAGGCAATATTCGGTAAACGCTTCGGTTCCTGAATCGAAAGCTGTTGCACAGGCATATTCATGAGTACTGCCAGTGCCGTACGTGTTTCCACACGCTGCTGTTCAATTTGGCTTAAGGTCGCTTGCTGGCTTTGAATGGCCTGTTCAGCTTGAGTCAGATCGAGACCAGACACTGCACCGGCACGATACTGGACATTGACCAGATCATACGTACGCTGTGCAGTCGCCAGGTTTTGTTGAACCACGCTATAACGTTCATTTAGATAACCCAGCTGCCAGTACAGTTGAGCAGTCGTACCAATCAGACTTTGTGCAGTCGCCTGTAAGTCCTCTTCAGATGCCAAGGCCTCCCAACGCGCTGCTTCAGTCTGATTGGCCAGTTTACCGAACAGATCCAGTTCATAGCTTAAGCCAGGGAAATTAACCCCAAAACTGGATGAACTGCTGCCATCTTCCAGATCAAAGCTTCTACGTGTGGTTAAACCCGCATCACTGATACGTACACCTTGCTGGCTTTGTGTCTGTCTGGCTTGAATACTGGCTTGCTGCAAATTGATCCCGGCCACGGCCAGATCACTATTGGCTGCCAGTACGTCATTCACCAGACTATTTAGTTGGGGATCTTTAAATAGAGTCCACCATTGATCTGCGAGAATATCAGCATGAATTTGCTGACTTACAGCTTTATTGTTTTGAAAGTTATTAGGTACCTGTACAGCAGGTTGTTCATACGGCGTTTTCACCACGGCCGCACAGCCGACCAATGAACTCCCTAGAATCAGGGCACTGGCAAGTTTGGTAAGAGTATGCATATCAGATTCCTTATTCTCGAGAAAGTGCATCGACCGGATTCAAACGGGCTGCATTACGTGCCGGGATAAAGCCGAACACGATACCGATCAGACTTGAGCAGACAAAGGCCGCGACAATCGATGTGGTTGAGTATGCCATCTGGAAGGTTCCTCCAGCAAAATGCGTAATCAGCTGACCGATACCGAGTGACAGCAATACGCCTAAGATACCGCCCAGAATACAAACCAGAACAGCTTCAATCAGGAATTGCTGCAGAATGTCGCTTTGGCGCGCACCGACTGCCATCCGTACCCCGATTTCTTGCGTACGTTCAGTCACCGAAACCAGCATAATGTTCATCACACCAATACCACCGACCACTAGGGAAATGACGGCGATAGCCGAAACCAGAAGCGTCATGGTCTGAGTGGTTTCTTGAATGGTTTCACGAATACTGTCGGAGTTTTGCGTAAACACATCTTGAGCACCATGGCGTTGTACCAATAGGCTTAAAATGGCATTTTCCGCAGCCGCACTTGGATATTCATCTTTAATACGCACAATGATACTGCGTACATTGGATTGTCCCAGCATACGGCTCATGACGGTTGAATAAGGCAAATACACATTCAGGCTGTCTGAGTTGCCCATCATGCTTTTTTGTTCTTCAATGACTCCAATCACCCGACTCGGTACACTACCCAATAGAATGACTTGACCGACAGGATTGGTGCCATCCGCAAAGAAAGTGTTTTTGGTATTGCTATCAATCACCACATCCTGAGCTTGTTCGGTCACACTTTCTTTATCAAAGGGCTGACCTGACTCGAAGTTCATACCTTTGACATAGAAGAAGTCTTCACTGACACCGTTGACCGTGGTCGATGCTTCGATCTCTTTGAAGCGTCCGGTAACACTACTGTTGACCGATGGACTGACACCATCGACATAAGGTTGTTCCGATAGGGCAGTAGCATCATCAGGAATCAAGGTTTTCACTTGTGCAGTTCGGGAATTATCCCCAAAGCCCCGGCCTTGGAACACGGTAATGGTATTGGTCCCAAGACTGCTGATATTTTCCAGAATCTGCTTTTGTGAGCCATTACCGAGGGCAACGACTGAAACCACCGACGCGATCCCGATAATGATGCCGAGCATGGTCAGGAAGGTCCGCATCCGGTGTGCATTCATGGCCAATAAGGCCATACGGAAAGCTTCACCGAGACGGTCTACTGCAGAACGCCAGCTCGAGATTTTCTTTTGTTCATTTCGAACCAGATTTTCTTTCTCGAAACCATCATCAACTTCAGGCACATTCTGTTTGTCTGAAATGATATTCCCGTCTGAAATTTCGATAATGCGCGTGGCATTTTTAGCAACGTTATGATCATGGGTAACCAAAATAATGGTATGACCTTTGGCATTCAGTTCACGCAAAATGCGCATGACCTCAATACCACTGTTTTTGTCCAATGCCCCGGTGGGTTCATCGGCCAAAATCACATCACCACCATTCATTAAGGCACGAGCAATCGATACACGTTGTTGCTGACCACCAGACAGTTGGCTCGGACGGTTTTGGGTTTTGTCCCCCAGTCCTAGATCGGTCAGTAATTGCTTGGCACGAGCATTACGCTCGGTCGCATCGGCACCGGCATAAATTGCGGGTACTTCAACGTTGCCCGTAGCATTTAAATCACCCAATAAGTGATAGCGCTGGAAAATAAAGCCGAAATACTCACGACGCAATTGAGCTAATTCATCAGGCTCAAGCTCGCGGGTTTCACGTCCTTTAACTTTGTAGCTACCGTTGGTGGGTTTGTCCAAGCAACCTAAAATATTCATTAAGGTTGATTTACCTGAACCCGATTGACCTACGATTGCCACTAATTCACCGGGATAAATCTCAAGATTAATCCCTTTAAGAATCTGAACAGTGCTTTCACCGGCGGGGAATTCACGAGTCAGATTCTTAACCTCAAGTAGAGGTGTTTGATTTTGACTCATAATTACATTCTCATTGGGCCGCCAGCACCACCACGATTGCTGCGTTTAGCTGAATCATTTGAAGTATCTGAACCATCTGCAATCACCACTTTATCGCCTTGATTTAAGCCGCGGATGACTTGAGCTGTGACGCGGTTATTCAGACCAATTAATACAGGTTGAGGTTTTGCAGAACCATCTGCTTGTAATACACGAACCATCGATACAGTTGCTTTTCCTTGTTTAACCAAAGCTTTTTCTGCTTCAGTGAGTTCTAAGCGTTTAGGTCGATCCGTTTTATTTTCACCTTGTTTCGCATCAGCAGGAGCGGCAGCATTATTGGCTTGTGTTGTATCGCTATCGGAACTTTGTGCACGGCGCTGCGGACGGTTTGAGGTTTGCACCGCTGCGGCAGGAATAGTCAGCACATTTTTCGCTTCATCTAAAATGATGTAAACCTGAGCAGTCATATCAATACGTAATTTACCATCTTCATTCGGTACATCAAATAGGGCGTTGTAATACACCGCAGTACTTGATGATGAAGTCGATGTGCTGTTGGTTTCGGTATTGATCGAGTCCGGTGCAGGTTCAACTTGACGTAATGTTGCATAGTGTTTGGTTTCACTGTCACCTAAAGTGGTGAAGTAAACACTTTGACCTTCCTGAACTTTCATCACATCGGCTTCAGAAATTTCCGCTTTAATGGTCATGGTATCCAGCTGCGCCAGTTTCACAATCGTTGGTGCACTTTGATTGGCGTTTACAGTCTGACCTTCTTCAGTCACGATCGCTACAATGGTTCCGTCCATTGGCGCCACAATTTGGGTATAACCGAGATCTTCTTTCGCAGTGGCTAGAGTTAAACGTGACTGTTCGATCTGTGCATTAATCGCGGTGATATCTGCCTGAGCGGTCTTGTAGCTGGCTAATGCAGATTCTAGTTCTGAACGCGAGGTTGCATCTTGGGCATACATGGCTTGCTGACGCTTATATTCGGCTTCCACCTTAGCGAGGTTGGCCTGTTTCACGGCAAGCTGTGCCATCTGGTTTTTAATACTGGCTTCAGCAGTCTTTAAATCATTTTCCTGACGAACAGAGTCAATTCGGGCAATCAGTTGGCCTTGTTTGACCTGATCGCCAAGTTGCACATACATTTTTTTAACCTGACCCGAAACCTGGGCACCGACACTGACCATTTTGGTGGCTTCAAGTACACCAGTTGCCAGTACCGAATTTTCAATATCCCCTTGGGTCACTTCAGCTGTAATATATTGTGGCTGCTGCTCTTTTGGTTTTAGAAAATACCAGGCAGTGACTGCCACCAGGATGGCAATTACAATTGCCATAATGAGTTTCGTAGGTTTTATTTTTGGCATATGGGTTCAGATTCGGGTCGTAGGATAACAGTTGATTATAAAAGCGAAATTAGGATAAAACGTGAATTTTTTTTATTTAAAATGAGAATTATTTTCCACTGCCTAGTTTAAAAAAACATATAAGATAAAACCTGATTTTATATAAGGCATTCATTGAGCTACTCCTATTAAAATCATCTTTTTTAGATGAAATTTTATACGATTTAGCTATCTGAAAAATATTGATCATATGATTAATCAATTAAAACTTCATGGGAGTATAAAGTACGTCTTAGATAGACTACATGCAAAAACCTGGCCACTAAACTGCTGATAAAAATACGCCATAATGCTGCTCAATATCATGGAAGTTTTTAATGATATTTGTTGTAAAAATAATTGTGTACTAAAGCTAACCTCTTTTATTTTTAATCCAATTTTTCGAATGATGTGTTCTATTAAAATTTAAAAAATATATGTTTTACATATAGATTTAAGTAAATAAAGTTTGTGATACCTAATTCCATAGAAAAATATGGATTTATTCATTAAGAGAATATGCTTATTTAATGAGCGGAAAAATAATACGACTTTACTAAGAAAATTGATGAGGTTCATAGATGGAATGGAAGTTACAATATTGGAATTGAGGTGATTGATCATCAACATCGCTAGATTCTGGACTATATAAATGCTTTAGAGCAGGTCAAAAGTACCGGAGATCGCGATAAAATCCGGGAGGTTCTAGACGATTTAATTGACTATACCCAGTCACATTTCAGCTTTGAAGAAAACCTGCTGGAACAGGTGAGTTATCAATATTTGACTTCACATCGCGGTATACATGAATTATTTGTCAAAAAATTAAATGATTATCGCCTGAAGTTTGAGCAAGGTTAGTCCATTGAAAAAGATTTGTATTGTCTTCTGTCCAAATGGCTCACCAACCATATTCAGCACGATGATCAGGATTATGTCGAAGCAGTACGGGACAATATGTTGAGTTATCTGCGAACACAGAAAAAGAAAAAAGGCAAAGGCTGGTTCGCGCGTTTCTTTAGTTAGGCACTCGAGGATGCAAACAAGCTTTGACCGCACATTTCAGCAATGGCCTGCAAGATCAGATGTTCAGGGTTCTCTCTGGACATCCCTTTAATTGCAGCGTCGATCCGGATCAAAAGCTGAGGCCAGCTTAAAAAGCGCTGTGGACTTAAACGACGCAAGGCTTGCTGATATAAGCTCACTTTAGTCTTCCAGATACCGATTTGTAAGGCATTTTGTGGCTGTTCAAATAATTGCATCAATAGACGCATTTCTTTGCTGATACTCCACAAAATCAGGCTCATTGGCTCGCCTGATGCAATCAGATACTGGAAAATCTTAATTGATTGCGCCAGATTCCCATTTAATAAGGCATCACTCAGGTCATAGGTGCTGTAACGGGACTGATCCTGCAAACAGGCATATAGATGGTCAATCTGGATAATATCTACTTCAGCAAAAGTATCCGCCACTCGCATCAGGCTATTTTTGGCTGCCAGCAAATTGTGCTCATGATGCTGCTCTAACCATTGCCAGGCGTCATTGGCCAGCTTAATTCCTAGTTTTTCCGCTTCAATTCCGAGGATCTGTTGACGATCTTTTGGGTAGTTGGCCACTAGCGCTACATTTACGCCATTGGCATCAATGGTCTGGAAAAAGCTGGATTTCAGGCTGCTGGCATCCTGCTTCGGCATGACTACCAATAGCAGGTTGTCACTGTCCTGTTGCAGATAGTTTTTTAACAGTTTGAGACCACTGGCATCCGGTTTGATATTGCCATGCACTTCAATTGCCAGTTGGCTAGAAAATAATGACAGGCTGTTTAAAGCATTGAAGACATTTTTCCAGTCAGAGGCAGAGCTAATATCATAACGCTGGCGTTCAACTTCACGGCTTTGCCAGCTGCTACGAAAGGCATCTACCAAGTTCTGTTCCAGCAAAGGCTCCTGACCATGCAACACCCAGGCACCGCGAGCTTCATTGACACGTTTTAATGCCTGGAGGTAGTCAAGTTTCATTGGGTCGTCTTATTGGGCTGGTTGAGTCGAAGTTTCTGGTTTTGCCAATGGCAAACGATTCGATGAAATTTGACGGGCAATCTGCTGGGCCACATCATCAATCAGGACCTGATTTAAGAATTTTTGTTCCTGGTCATCCGTATTTACGGTTTCAATATCATATTGATAGGTACGGGTCGCGATTACTGTACGGGGTTCAGTCACCGGATTGCCTTGTGCATCTTCGATTCGGAAAGTGACATTCAAGCGTAATAAAGTTTCCACCAATTTACCATTCAATTCTAAACGGCGAGGGGTGTAATCTAGGACACGTAAGACATAAGCATCAGGTGCATTACTCAGCTGTACTCCAGCAGCACCTAAGTAAACGGCTAGTTTTTCCTGAAGATCTTCAGTATTGTCAGGCAGGGCCAGACTCATGACTGAGTAAGCTACAGGTGCGGAACTCGGATTGGTTCCTTTTAAATGAAAGCCACAGCCAACGAGGCCTGCACTTAGACCACAAGTTAAAACAATTGCTGCTAAACGTTTGCCTAAATGCATGAGTATCCTCTTTTTCCCTCAGGGAAATATTTGAAATCCTGAACCGAATTGTAAAGTCAAAGCCCGTTGGCTGGCAACGGGCTTTGTTTGGAATTGTGAAATCCTTTCCCTCATCCTAACCTTCTCCCAAAGGGTGAAGGAATTTCCCTCTCCTACAAGGAGATGGTTAGGGATAGGTTAATTTAATCCCTCCCGACCTCCCTTTGAAAAAGGGAGGAGACTTCATTTTTTTATTTGAAGTGGAAAGTCCCCCTTTTGTAAAGGGGGATTTAGGGGGATTAAATTAAACCACCAAGTTCACTAGCTTATTCGGTACCACAATTTCTTTCTTGGTTGGACCAGTCAGGAATTGTTGAACTTCAGGTAAAGCTTTCGCTTGCGCAAGAATGTCATCTTTAGATGCATCCACAGACACTTCAAGTTTGCCACGAAGTTTACCGTTGACCTGAACCACGATGGTTTGGGTATTACGAGTCAATGCAGATTCATCCACTTGTGGGAACTGCGCTTGAGTTAACTCGATTCCAAACTGAGCCAATAAAGTCTGACTTAAATGTGGTGCAAATGGCGCAAGTAAAATTAAAAGCGTAGTGATCGATTCACGTGCTACAGCAACGTCATTATCATCTTTCGCTTCAAACTTGTTGTTCGCATTTAACAGTTCCATCATTGCTGCAATCGCAGTGTTGAATGCGTGACGACGTTCGATGTCATCACCCACTTTCTGGATGGTTTCGTGAGTCTTACGGCGTAAGTCTTGCGCAGCTGTAGAAAGAGCGGCTTTATCGAATTCAGTCGCAGTATTACCTTTTTCAAGGAAACCTGTTGCCAAACGCCATACACGTTTCAGGAAGCGGTTTGCACCTTCAACACCGGCATCAGACCATTCAAGTGATTGATCAGGTGGTGCAGCAAACATCATGAACACACGTGCAGTATCTGCGCCGTATTGGTCAATAATCGCTTGCGGGTCGATCCCGTTGTTTTTCGATTTCGACATCTTCTCTTGACCGCCAACGACAACGTCTTGACCATCTTCTTTGTATTTCGCAGAAGTGATACGACCTTTTTCGTCTTTTTCAAGTTCGATGTCGGCAGGGTTAAACCAGGTTTTCTTGCCTGATTCAGATTCGCGGTAATAAGTATCCGCAAGCACCATACCTTGAGTGAGCAAGTTGGTGAACGGCTCGTTACCTTGTACCACGCCTTCGTCACGCATCAATTTGTGGAAGAAACGTGCATATAACAAGTGCAGAATTGCGTGTTCAACACCACCAATGTATTGGTTTACTGGAAGCCAGGTTTGACCTGCTTCAGGTTTTACCATGCCATCAGTAAAGTCTGGAGATGCATAACGTGCATAGTACCAAGAAGATTCTACGAATGTGTCTAGCGTATCTGTTTCACGACGCGCATCGCCACCACAACATGGGCACTTAGTTTCATAAAACTCAGGCATTTTGTTCAGTGGGTTACCTGAACCATCTGGAACCACGTCAGTTGGCAGTACAACAGGAAGCTGGTCTTCAGGCACTGGAACTTGACCACACGTGTCACAGTTGATCATTGGAATTGGACAACCCCAATAACGTTGACGAGAAACACCCCAGTCACGTAAACGGAATTGAACTTTCACGTTGGCAAGACCTTGTGGTTCTAGTTTTGCCAAGAAAGCATCAAATGCGCCTTGGAAATCTAAACCATCAAATTCACCTGAATTAACCAGTTTACCTTCTTTAGAACCGTACCATTCTTGCCATTGTTTTGCATCAAACTCGCTATCATCAGCACCTTTGGCATCAATCACTTGCTTGATGGTTAAGCCATATTTATTGGCAAATTCGAAGTCACGTTCATCGTGTGAAGGCACCGCCATCACCGCACCTGAACCATAAGACATCAATACATAGTTTGCAATCCAAACAGGAACTTCTTCACCTGTTACAGGGTGCTTTACAGAAAGACCTGTTGCCATGCCTTTCTTCTCGGCAGTCGCTAGATCCGCTTCTGCCACAGAACCCATACGGCATTCTTCAATGAATGCTTGAAGCTCAGGATTATTTTCTGCTGCTTTCAATGCCATTGGATGTTCTGCTGCAACTGCAACATAAGTTACACCCATTAAAGTGTCAGCACGTGTGGTGAATACTGTTAAACCATCTGCATAGATGTCTGGATTCGCTGAAGGGAAGGTAATGTCCATCCCTTGTGAGCGACCAATCCAGTTACGTTGCATGGTCAAGACTTGTTGTGGCCAACCGTCTTTGAGTGTGTCTAAGTCATCCAATAATTCTTGCGCATAGTCAGTAATGCGGAAGTAGTACATTGGGATATCACGTTTTTCAACCAATGCACCTGAACGCCAGCCGCGACCATTTTCAACCTGTTCATTGGCAAGAACGGTCTGGTCTACTGGGTCCCAGTTGACTGTAGAAAGTTTACGGTAGATCAGGCCTTTTTTATAAAGCTGAACGAATAGCCATTGTTCCCAGCGATAGTATTCTGGTGTGCAGGTTGCGAATTCACGATCCCAATCTACAGACAGGCCAAGTTTCTTCAACTGATTACGCATGTAATCAATATTTTCGAACGTCCATTTTGCAGGAGCGACCTGGTGTGCAATAGCAGCGTTTTCTGCAGGAAGACCGAAAGCATCCCAGCCCATTGGTTGTAATACAGTTTCACCTTTTAAACGGTGGAAACGACTGATTACATCACCAATAGTATAGTTACGCACATGACCCATATGCAGTTTGCCACTTGGGTAAGGGAACATCGAGAGGATATAACGACGTGGACCTTCTATAGTGTCGGCAACTTTAAAGGCTTTGCGAGATTCCCAGTCCTGTTGGACTTGAGGCTCAATCGCACTGGCTTGGTATTCTGAGTCAATGTGAGTAGTCATATACGTAATACAAGAGAACGGTTAAAAAATTATGAGGCACAGCATAGCGCAAAATGCACTTATAGTGAATTTTGCGGATGGGATTCTGCAGGAAAAATCTAAATTGACAGACGAGTATGATTAGAAAGCTACACGCTCAGACTGACCACGTTGTAAAGCTTCATTGGCTTCACGCTGTTGCTGCTCATTTTCAGAAACGACAGGCACAGGTGCAGATGAATTTGAGTTACCCGTTTCGGTCTGGTTCTCATTTTCGGTTGTTCTTGATGGTGTAGGCGCGGAATTGGTCCAGCCATAGGTTTCTACTTTGCTTTTGTGCTTGGCATTTTTAGGAGGCGGGGTTTTAGTGTAGTGAGTCACGCCTTTGGCATCTACCCATTTATAATATTCAATCGCTAAAGCAGAGCTGCTCGCTACACCTAAAACAAGCGTAGTAGCAAAATTTAATGCGGTCAGGAAAGATCTTTTCATCAGTAAAAGTCCTGAAAATTTCAAGCGGTTAAATAGAGTTTTTATTGTAGAGAGTTTTTTGCCATAAGATGATTTTTAATTCAATTAATTTTGTGATCAGTAGTGGTTTTATGTTTCAAGCTAATGCTAAAAAAGAGTAATTTTATATAAAAAGAAATTTATTTATAAACAGTTGCATTGAATTTCTTAAAAATTCATTCAATTTTTTTATATAAGACATATTAAAAATTTATAAAATTAAAGTTTTAAGTATATGAAATTTATTGATTTAAATTAAAATTTTAAAGCTAAAAACCACAGTTAAAGTCGAAATTGTCTGTAAAAGCAGCAAATTTTAGACGTATAAACAATAATAGCCTGTTTTTTAAACTTGACTTTACAGACTGAAAACACAAGAATGCTGCAGTAGTTTTATATGCCTTAGATCGATCACCCTTCGAACAAGTGTCATTTCATGCAGTGGGCGATTTCTCTAGCCGAGAAATTGAACAAAGCTAAGCAAAATATGTTTATCCCAACATGTTTTAGGTCTTGTATTGCTCGAACAGTAAAGAGACCAGATTTTTTTTCCTATTGCTATGAAAACTATGAAATTTATGTGCTATAACAGTGCAGACAGTTAATGAATGAACACTGCAAATGCCTCCCATTTGTGCAGTGAATAATATTAGGGTGAATCACGTTGGAACTTTTATCTGGTGGTGAAATGCTCGTTCGCGCATTAGCGGATGAAGGCGTTGAACATGTTTTTGGATATCCAGGCGGCGCAGTTCTACATATCTACGACGCGCTATTTCAACAAGACAAAATTAATCATTACCTCGTACGTCACGAACAGGCTGCCGGCCATATGGCAGATGCATACTCGCGCGTAACAGGTAAAACTGGTGTCGTGCTTGTGACATCAGGTCCGGGCGCAACCAATACCGTAACTCCAATTGCAACAGCTTATATGGATTCCATTCCAATGGTGATCCTGTCTGGTCAGGTTGCAAGCCATTTGATCGGTGAGGATGCGTTCCAAGAAACTGATATGGTCGGTATTTCTCGCCCAATCGTTAAGCACAGCTTCCAGGTTCGCCATGCCAGCGAAATTCCGGCAATTATCAAAAAAGCATTCTATATCGCTGCTTCTGGTCGTCCAGGTCCGGTGGTTGTTGATATTCCTAAAGATGCAACTAACCCGGCAGAGAAATTTGCTTACGAATATCCTGAAAAAGTGAAGATGCGTTCGTATCAGCCACCATACCGTGGTCATTCAGGTCAAATCCGTAAAGCGATTGATGAACTGATTCATGCGAAACGCCCAGTGATTTACTCAGGCGGCGGCGTGGTTCAGGGCAATGCTTCAGCACAATTAACTGAGCTTGCGCATCTATTGGGTTACCCGGTTACCAATACCCTGATGGGCCTTGGTGCATTCCCGGGCGATGATCCACAGTTCATCGGCATGTTGGGTATGCACGGTACTTACGAAGCCAACATGACCATGCACAATGCAGACGTGATTCTGTGTGTAGGCGCGCGTTTCGATGACCGTGTAACCAATAACCCTGCGAAATTCTGCCCGAATGCCAAAGTCATTCACATTGACATCGATCCGGCGACCATTTCTAAAACCATCATGGCGCACATTCCAATCGTGGGTGCAGTAGAACCTGTGCTGAACGAAATGCTGAACCAGTTGAAGCAAATGAATGTGTCCAAGCCAAATCCTGAAGCGATTGCGGCATGGTGGAAACAGATTGATGAATGGCGTCAGGTTCATGGCTTGAAGTTCGATGTACCGACTGATGGTTCGATGAAGCCTCAGCAAGTGGTTCGTGCTCTAGACAAAGTCACCAATGGCGAAGCGATCATTACCTCTGACGTTGGTCAGCATCAGATGTTCGGTGCATTGCATTATCGCTACAAGCGTCCTCGTCAATGGATCAACTCTGGTGGTCTAGGTACCATGGGTGTGGGTCTGCCATATGCAATGGCGGCTAAGCTTGCATTCCCAGATCAGCAAGTGGTTTGTATTACTGGTGAAGCGTCTATTCAGATGTGTATCCAGGAACTTTCTACCTGTAAGCAATATGGCTTGAACGTTAAAATTCTATGCCTGAACAACCGTGCCCTGGGTATGGTGAAACAGTGGCAAGACATGAACTACGAAGGCCGTCACTCTAGCTCTTATGTAGAGTCTTTACCTGACTTTGCAAAATTGATGGAAGCTTATGGTCATGTAGGTATTCAGATTGACCATGCAGACGAGCTTGAGTCTAAGCTTGAAGAAGCGATGGCGATCAATGACAAGTGCGTATTTATTAACGTAATGGTTGACCGTACAGAACACGTATATCCAATGCTGGTTGCGGGTCAATCGATGCAGGATATGTGGTTAGCAAAAGGGGAGCGCACGAAATGAGACATATTATCTCTGTACTCGTAGAAAACGAAGCAGGCGCGCTTTCTCGCTTGGTAGGTTTATTCTCACAACGCGGCTACAACATTGAAACATTGAACGTTGCGCCAACTGAAGACCCAACACTTTCACGTCTGACTTTGACGACTTATGGTGATGATCACAAGATCGAACAGATCACTAAGCAGCTGAACAAGCTGGTAGAAGTGGTTAAAGTGGTGGATCTGTCTGAAGGTGCGCATATTGAACGTGAATTGATGTTGATCAAAGTGAAAGCTTTAGGCGCAACCCGTGATGAAATCAAACGTACGACCGATATTTTCCGTGGTCAGGTGGTTGACGTAACGCCAACAACTTACACGATTCAAATCGCGGGTACGACTGAGAAAATCGACGGTTTTATTGATGCATTAGCAGAAAACACGATTCTGGAAGTGGTGCGTTCAGGCGTATCAGGTATCGCACGCGGCGAAAAAGTACTAACCATCTAAATTTTCTAAATTATTTCCTCATTCTAATAAGAAGGGGGCTTCAGGCAATGTGATCAAGGATCATTGCCTGATGAAACGGACACACAAGCATTTAAGCGGAGACAGCAATGCAAATTTTTTACGATAAAGACTGCGACTTATCTATTATCCAATCTAAGAAAGTAGCAATCATTGGTTACGGTTCACAAGGTCACGCACACGCGCTTAACCTTAAAGATTCTGGCGTTGACGTAACTGTTGGTCTACGCGCGAATTCTACTTCTTGGAAAAAAGCTGAAAACGCTGGTCTTAAAGTTGCTGAAGTTCCTGCTGCTGTAGCTCAAGCTGACGTAGTAATGATCTTGACTCCAGATGAGTTCCAAGCTCAACTTTACCGCGACGTGATCGAGCCAAACATCAAAGAAGGCGCGACTCTTGCATTCGCTCACGGTTTCTCTGTTCTTTATAACCAAGTTGTTCCACGTAAAGACCTAGACGTAATCATGGTTGCGCCTAAAGCTCCTGGCCATACTGTACGTTCTGAATACCAACGTGGTTCAGGTGTTCCTGACTTAATCGCGATCCACCAAGATGCTTCTGGTAATGCTCGTAATGTTGCGCTTTCTTACGCTTCAGGTGTAGGTGGCGGCCGTACTGGTATCATCGAAACTTCTTTCCGTGAAGAAACTGAAACTGACCTGTTCGGTGAGCAAGCGGTTCTTTGTGGTGGTGCTGTTGAACTGGTTAAAATGGGCTTCGAAACTCTGGTTGAAGCTGGTTATGCGCCTGAAATGGCGTACTTCGAATGTCTACACGAACTTAAATTGATCGTTGACTTGATGTTCGAAGGCGGTATCGCGGACATGAACTACTCAGTATCTAACAATGCTGAATACGGCGAATACGTAACTGGCGTTGAAGTAATCAACGAACAGTCTCGTGAAGCAATGCGTAATGCGCTTAAACGTATTCAATCTGGTGAATATGCGAAGATGTTCATCCAAGAAGGTGCGTTGAACTACCCATCTATGACTGCTCGCCGTCGTCAAAACGCTGCTCACGGTATCGAACAAACTGGTGCTAAACTGCGTGCGATGATGCCTTGGATCCAAGCAAACAAAATTGTTGATAAAGAAAAGAACTAAGTTCTAATTTCTGAGTCACAAAGCCCTTGTTTTATAACAGGGGCTTTTTTATATCTTGTAAAAATGACTAACATCATTGGTTAAAATTGTGTGCCTCAAAGAAAGGAAAGCAGTGGTTTTCATTCCTTGCGCTTCATTCAAAGCAATGCTTTGCTTCCTTGCACTTCGTACAAAACAGTGTTTTGTACTCGTTCATACCTTGGATTCAAGCAAACAAAATCATAGATAAAGAGAAAAACTAATTTCTTGAATCATTTGATTTGAATGCGAAAACCCACTCACTAGAGTGGGTTTTTTATATAGTCAAATAATAATTTAAATAAATATAAAAAGATAAGATGAAAGATCGAACTGAATTTTTAATATGGAAAATCATATCTATGCTTGGACTGAAGTGGGAGTAGGTGATTAAGAGCTTGAGCAATGTGGAGTCGAATTTAAAAATACCGAAACTTTATAGCAACAAATCCAAACGATTATTTATCGTGATGTATTGGGGATTTAGCTGGTTTTCATTAAGTTTATTGTTAGCTGTCTTAATTCCAATTTTATGTTTATTGTTTGGAGTAGCTTTGTTGCCTGACTGGGAATTTGAGGATAAAAGGTGATCTCAAAAAATAAATCATATCCCAAAATGGCAATTATTTTATAAGTTGAATCCATCGGCATGAATCAGGTATTTAATCGGTTATTAGTTGAGCAGAAGTATAGTAAAGAAATTGAAAAGGCAGATAGAACAGGCGTAAAGCATCAGCAAGTTTAATAATGTAAGAAATATTCAGCTCCCATAAATCAATTCATAAAACAGTCACACCTTAATTTCATACTTGATCAAAAGTATGGATAGTTATATCTCTTTAACTTTTAAATGCTTTGAAATAACCAAATTTTGAGTAAGAGCAAGGCAAGAAGCGGCTTCCAGATACATTTTCACCAAAGTCTTGGGCGCTATAACTGCACTATACTCGAAGCACATTCGATCCTTCTCAGGTTTTGTTAAAGGCTAGATAATTATTCTCAAAGAATGAATTGAATGTGGTAATTCAGACTTATTTCACTGAATACCAGTATAAATAAATTATCTATTAACAGTTCAGGGATAGGTCGGATTGAAAGCTTAGAAAATATAGTGCAGGAGGCGATGGCCAGCGGTGGAGCAATGATCGCTAATGATCATGGATGTACTTGTTTACAGCTGCAACATGATCGGAAAAGTTGGCTGAGTAGGTTGGGATAGTAGTAAGAATTCATCTGTTAGATGTTTGAATTAGGCGATTTATAACGATTACAGAAGGATGCAGGTATTAAGAAACTAAAAAAGGTGAATAGCGATTATCTCATGCGTCAATTTGAACAAGCTCTATTTTTCAGTCGTACAAAACCTGAAATGCAGGGCATAAAACAATAAGAGCTCTACA
The DNA here is from genome assembly GCF_000804305.1 of Acinetobacter sp. YZS-X1-1. Taxonomy (NCBI): domain Bacteria; kingdom Pseudomonadati; phylum Pseudomonadota; class Gammaproteobacteria; order Moraxellales; family Moraxellaceae; genus Acinetobacter; species Acinetobacter sp. YZS-X1-1. Next base: position 177,167 of record NZ_JWHB01000002.1, read on the forward strand.
ATGAAATTTCAGAATGCAAAATTAAAGTTTTTAGAAATTGATTTAAAAGGCTGTATTTATCTTAATCATTTTTCACATTCAGAACGCATTGCGGCTTTTTTTAAAATCATTAGCCGGTTGGGCAATGGCGTATTCTGGTATTTGATGCTCATTGCCGTCTGGCTGATTCAGGGTCTGATGTATACCTTACAGATTGTTTATCTGGTGTTTGGCAGTATGGTTGGGACCCTGATTTATAAACTCTTAAAAACCAAAACAGTACGGCCACGTCCTTACCAGGTGCATCAGGTGATTCGGCTTTGTGAGCATCCGCTGGACCATTTTAGTTTTCCTTCGGGACATACCTTGCATGCGGTGATGGTCACAATCGTACTGGGTTATATCGTACCTTTCTTGCTGTTTTTAATGTTGCCATTTGCCATTCTGGTGGCGATCTCTCGAATGGTTTTAGGCTTGCATTATCCGAGTGATGTGGCGGTAGGAGCCATATTGGGCGCACTGGTAGCCACCATGATTGTATTTACGGCACCTTTTTTTAATATCATGTTGTAAAAAATTACGAGATGATCTGGCAAAGGCTCGCAGAAATTTGCAGATTTGCTAAAGTACTACATCACAGTAAATAGGCTTAGGAATAGACATGGGTTTACGTTGGACTGATACCCTCGATATCGCGATTGAATTGTATGAAGCGCATCCAGACGTGGATCCGCAATGGGTTCGCTTTACTGACCTGCATGCCTGGGTATGTGCACTTCCTGATTTTGAAGATGATCCAACCAAATCAACCGAAGGGCTTCTGGAAGCCATTCAAATGGCATGGATTGACGAAGCACGTTAATTGCCAATTGAAAAAAGCAATTTTTTTACAGTTTAAAGGCAGAAAAAAGTCCATTATTCGGTATAATGCGGCAAATTTTCATGTCAACAATTGACTTAAGGAGCCAATCATGGCTATTGAACGTACATTATCTATCGTAAAACCAGACGCAGTTGCTAAAAACCACATCGGTGACATCTTTGCTCGTTTCGAAAAAGCAGGTCTTAAAATCGTTGCGACTAAAATGAAACACCTGACTCAAGCTGAAGCTGAAGGCTTCTACGCTGAACACAAAGAACGTGGTTTCTTCGGTGACCTAGTTGCATTCATGACTTCTGGTCCAGTTGTTGTTTCAGTTCTTGAAGGCGAAAACGCTGTTCTTGCTCACCGTGACATCCTTGGCGCGACTAACCCTAAAGAAGCTGCTCCTGGTACAATCCGTGCAGACTTCGCTGTAAGCATCGACGAAAACGCTGCTCACGGTTCTGACTCTGTAGCATCTGCTGACCGCGAAATTAACTACTTCTTCGCGCAAACTGAGATTGCTCCACGTACTCGTTAATACGCAGTATTCAAACCAGATAAGTGTTATTATACTTATCTGGTTTTTTTATTCTCTGAATAATTCTTTGCTCAGATATTGAGCTTCTCCTTTCATCTTTAGACATGGTTTAGGTATACACATGAGTACTGAAGTGGTCGCTACATCAGCAGTTTCTGATGCACAGCAACAATCTCCGTCCACTCCTGCACAGCGAAATTCTGTGGAAAAAGTGAACTTACTAGGCATGTCACGTCCGCAAATGGAAAAATTCTTCGAAGATATGGGCGAGAAGAAGTTCCGTGCCGGTCAGGTGATGAAATGGATTCATCAGTATTTCGTGACTGATTTTGCCGAGATGACCAATATCTCAGGCAAGCTGCGTGAAAAACTGGAAAAGATTTGTGAAATTAAAGCGCCAGAAGTGGTGCATAAAAACTATTCCAAAGACGGTACCCGTAAATGGGTGTTCCGTGTCGGTGATGGTGACGGCTCTCTGGTTGAAACTGTCCTGATTCCCGCAGAAGACAAAACTGGCTCACGTAAGACCCTGTGTATTTCTTCACAAGTGGGCTGTGCTCTGGACTGTTCATTCTGTTCAACCGGTAAGCAAGGTTTCCAGCGTGACCTGACTCAAGCTGAAATCATCGGTCAGTTGTGGATGGCCAACTATTCCTATATGGAAGAAGTGCCTGTGGCTGAGCGTGAGCGTTCAGTGACCAACGTGGTGATGATGGGTATGGGCGAGCCATTGCTAAACTATGACGCTGTATTAAATTCTATGCGCATTATGCTGGACGATTTTGCTTATGGCATGTCTAAACGCCGCGTGACGCTTTCAACGTCTGGTGTCGTGCCGAAAATTGACCAGTTGGCACAAGATATTGATGTGGCTTTGGCGATCTCATTACACGCAACCAATGATGAACTGCGTAATGAACTGGTGCCAATCAACAAAAAATATCCGCTAGAGCAGCTTATTGCCGCTTGTCAACGTTATATCACTAAAGATGGTAATGAAAGTGCGCGTAAGCACGTAACCATCGAATACGTAATGCTGGATGGCGTAAATGACAAGCCTGAACATGCCCAGCAGATGATCAAGCTGCTCAAAGATCTGCCAAGCAAGATTAACCTGATTCCATTTAACCCGTTCCCGCATGCGCCATATGACCGTTCAAGCCGTAACCGGATTATTTCTTTCCAAAAAACTTTGTCTGATGCCGGTTTTGTGTGTACGATTCGTCAGACACGTGGTGATGATATCGACGCTGCGTGTGGACAACTGGTAGGACAAGTCGCTGACCGTACCCGTCGTGCGGAACAGTGGAAAAAGAAAATTGCGCAGTCCAACGAGATTATGCGCTCACAAGGATAACAAGAGGTCGCCAATTGAGTAATCTGACATCTAAACTTGCTTTGGTTTCAGTAGTATGTGGGTCTTTGGTTTTAACTGCGTGTCAAACGCCAGATCTGGGTCAGAAGGACCCGGAAAAAGCCACCAAGGTTCGTACTCAGTTGGCGGTTGAATATCTTAAAAACGGTGATCTGGATTCAGCTAAACGTGCGCTGGATCAGGCACTGGAAACTAATCCGCGTGATTCGCAAGCCAATATGATGATGGGCGTGCTGCTTCAGCAGGAAGGCAGCAAACCTAATCTTGAAAAGGCCGAAGGTTATTTCAAGCGTGCAATTTCGGCAGATCCCAAAAATGCCCAGGCACGAAATAACTACGGCACCTATTTATATCAGCTTGAGCGCTATAAAGATGCGATCGAGCAGTTTGAAATTGCCGGCGCAACTTTAGGTTATGACCAGCGATTTCGTGCCCTTGAAAATATGGGACGGATTTACCTGAAACAGGGTGATTTGGTGAATGCTGAAAAATCATTCAAACAGGCACTACAGGCTAATCGCGCTTCGTATATATCAATGTTAGAGTTGGCAGAAATTTTTTATCTGAACCAGCAGTTCCCGGCCGCGACTCAAATGTATGAACAGTTTGTACGTGGCGTGGGGCAGAAAAACCAGAGTGCCCGTGCGCTCTGGATTGGCATTCGCACTGCGCGTGCCAGTGGCGATCAGTTAGGCATGCAGGTATTGGTCAATCAATTACGTGCATTGTTCCCTGAAAGCCCGGAATATCAACGTTATTTGCAATTACAGTACAGTACTGAGGCCGTATGGAAGTAAATCCTAATTCAGATTCGAATAATTCGAGCGTAGCTCCAAACGCGTTAGGAAATGTTCAGCGTCCAGGTGAGTACTTACGCAAGATTCGTATTAATCAGCAACGTGAGCTTGAAGACGTTGCCAAAGAACTCAATATTCCGGTAAAGACCCTGAGTGCCTTGGAAAAGGATGATTATAAATCTTTGCCTGAAGCGACCTTTATCAAGGGCTATTACCGCACCTATGCCAAATATCTCGGTGTCGATGCTTCTAACCTGATTCAGCGTTTTGATGAAATTTATGCCAATGATACCGGTATGGTTGCAACGCACGCCCTGAAAGATTCTCCAATCAAGATCATGGGTAAATTGCCAGGTTCAAAGCGTGATCGTAACCGTAAATGGTTAAAGCGTGGCCTGATTGCACTGGTTGTAGTACTGATCTTGGGTGCACTGGTCGCCATGATCCAGAACTGGTCAGAGAGCAGCGAGAATAGTGCCGAAGTTGCGGACACCTCTTCTGATGTCGAAATTTTAAATCTGGATGCCGGTGCTGCCATGTCCGGTGATCAGCTTAAGCTTGATTTTAGCCGTCCGACCTCTGTGCATATTGTAGATGCAGGCGGTAACGTACTGGCCACTGGTCGTCAGGCGTCTACTATAGAGCTGAACGGTGAAGCGCCATTCCAGATCCGACTGGATGATGCGACAGCAGTATCACTCAGTTTAAATAATGAAAGTATTGCATTGTCACCTTATACGGTTAACGGAAAAGCAGATTTCCGTTTATCACGTTAATGGTGAGCAGATAGGGCGAAATCATGATCGTAAATCCAATTCAGCGCCGTCCAACACGTAAAATCCGTGTCGGTTCTGTCTATGTCGGTGGTGATGCACCGATCACTGTTCAGTCAATGACCAATACTGAAACCTGCAATGTCGCAGCAACTGTTGCTCAAATTCAGCGTTGTGTGGATGCGGGCGCAGACATCATGCGTGTCTCTGTTCCAAGTATGGAAGCAGCGGCCGCATTTGGTGAAATTCGTAAGCAAGTTGACGTACCACTGGTCGCAGATATTCACTTCGACTATAAAATTGCGCTGGCTGTTGCTGATCTGGGTGCAGACTGTCTGCGTATTAACCCGGGGAATATCGGTTCGGAAGCCAAGATTCGTGAAGTCGTGGCAGCAGCACGTCATAACGACATTTCTATGCGGATTGGTGTGAATGCCGGTTCACTGGAAAAAGATATCCAGAAAAAATATGGCGAGCCAACAGGTGAAGCACTGCTGGAATCTGCGATGCGTCATATCGACATTCTAGATCGTCTGAATTTCCATGAATTTAAAGTATCGGTTAAAGCTTCAAATGTGTTTTTGACTATGGATGCTTATCGTCTGCTGTCTAAACAGATTGATAATCCACTGCACTTGGGTGTGACTGAAGCGGGTGTGTATCGTACCGGTTCAGTAAAATCAGCGATTGCTCTTGGCGGTCTACTGATGGAAGGCATTGGCGATACCATGCGTATTTCTCTGGCAGCCGAGCCTGAAGAAGAAATCAAGATTGGTTTTGATATCCTGAAATCGCTGGGTCTTCGTTCTAATGGAATTAACTTCATTGCCTGCCCAAGCTGTTCACGTCAGGAATTTAACGTGATTAAAGTGATGCAGACCCTTGAAGAACGTCTGGAAGATGTCCGTGTTCCGATGGATGTGTCTGTGATTGGCTGTAAAGTGAATGGTCCGGGCGAGGCCAAAGAAGCCGATATTGGTGTAGTAGGTGCAAGTCCGCGCTCACTGGTGTATCGTAATGGTGAAAAGAGCCATTTAATCGATACCAATCAACTGGTTGATGAAATCGAATCAATGGTTCGTCAACGTGTTTCCGAGCTTGAAGAAGCCAAATCAAAAGAAATTATTCGCACAAGTTTTTCTGAGTAGATCATGAGTTCAATCGTCGCAATCAAAGGTTTTAATGACATTCTCCCAACGCAAACCCCAGCTTGGAGACGTCTTGAACAGCATCTGTCAGGTCTGATGGATGCCTATGGCTATCAACAGATCCGTTTGCCGATGGTTGAACAGACCAATCTGTTCAAACGTTCAATCGGTGATGCCACAGATATCGTTGAAAAAGAAATGTACACCTTCCTGGACAAAGGTAATCCGCCTGAGTCTCTGACTTTACGTCCTGAAGGAACAGCGGGCTGTGTACGTGCGATGCTGGAACATAACCTGCTTCGTGGTGCAACACCGAAAGTGTGGTATATCGGACCGATGTTCCGTTATGAAAAACCGCAAAAAGGCCGTTATCGTCAGTTCCACCAGTTTGGTGTGGAAACCTTTGGTGTGGCAACACCTGATCAAGATGCAGAGCTGATTCTGATGACTGCGCGCCTTTGGAAACGTATGAGCGTTGCTGACAAAGTTCAACTTGAACTGAATACACTGGGCGAGTCTGATGAACGTGCAGCGTATCGTGCGGCACTGGTAGAGTTCCTGCAAGCGCATAAAACGGATCTGGATGAAGATTCTCAACGTCGTCTGACGACTAATCCGCTGCGTATTCTGGATTCCAAAGATGCCAAAACTCAAAGCATCCTAGAAAATGCGCCAAAACTTCACGACTTTATGGGTGAAGAAACACTGGCACACTTTAACCAGTTACAACAGTATTTGTCAGATGCCGGTATTAGCTTCGTCATCAATCAGAAACTGGTACGTGGTCTGGACTACTATAACAAAACCGTATTTGAATGGACCACTACTCACTTAGGTTCGCAAGGTACTGTGTGTGCTGGTGGTCGTTATGATGGCTTGGTCGGTCAATTGAAAGGCAAAGCGGATCAATCTGTGCCTGCAGTTGGTTTCGCGATGGGGATGGAGCGATTATTGCTTCTCCTGGAACAGGTGGAAGACAATACGCCAGTACGTGATTGCGAAGTATTCCTGGTTGCCGATCCTGCTTCTCAAGGTAAAGCACTGGTATTGGCTGAACAGATTCGTGATCAATTGGAAGCTGCAGGCAGTAATATTCGTCTGAAAGTCGGCTCTCAGGGTTCAATGAAATCGCAAATGAAAAAAGCCGATCAGGCCGGTGCTTTATATGCAGCCATTATCGGTGAGCGTGAACTTGAAACACAAAGCTTTACGGTGAAAGAGCTGGCGACTGCAGAGCAATCTACTGTGCCATTTGCTGACTTTGTCGCATTTTTCAGTACTAAAATTTCTTCAAAATAATCGATAAAACATTAGGAAAAAGGTAATCGCATGAGCGCAATGACTGATGATGAACAACTTGAAAGTTTGAAATCCTTCACGAAGAAGTATGGTTCTTCGATCATTATCGGGATTCTGGTTGCGCTGATTGCCTTTTTCGGATGGGAATATTGGCAGAAGAAAAACTTGGCAGAATCGCAAATGCAGACTGCCAAGGTTCAGCAATTGATGGATGAAGCACAGGCTGCAGATGGTGATGCTTTTGCCAAGCTGTCTGAAACTGCAGACAAGATTGTTAAAGAAGCACCGGATTCGGCCCAAGCGATTCAAACCCAGCTGGTCATGGCGAAACTGGCTTATGACAAGCAAGATTATGCTGCCGCTGAGAAAGCATTGCAAAAAGTTGAAAACTCTAAAGTTGACGATAAAGGCCTAGTTCAGGTTGTTAAATTGCGTCTGGCTTATGCACAATTAGCACAGAAAAAATATGATGCAGCCCTGAAAACTTTAGATGCAGTCACTGAACCTGCATTTAAAGCAACCGCTGATGAAGCTCGTGGCGATATCTATGTTGCCAAAAATGATATTGAAAATGCCAAAAAAGTATATCAAAGTGCATGGGATGCTTTGATTGAACGTAAAGAAGAACGTCAAATTTTACAAATTAAGCTCGAAAGCGTAGGCGTGTTGGTCGATGACCCGGAAATCGAACGCCCAATTATAGAAACACAAGTGGAAGAAGCTGAATGAACAGAACATATAAAATCACCTGTGCTTTAACTGTTTTAACTCTTGCACTCGCTGGCTGTGCGGGTAAGACCAATAAAGTACCAGAAGTAAAACCGAATCCACTTCCAAAAATCAGTCAGACTAAAACACTTGTTCCTGTATTTTCGACCAGTGTTTCTTCAACAGAGAAGGCTGATCCGCTACGTTTACGTCTGGATGCGGATAACGGAGTCGTATTTGCGATCGACCCTAAGGGTGAAGTCACTGCTTTTAATGGCAAGCAGCGCCTGTGGCAGAAAAAAGTCAGCAAAGATACTTTAAGCTCTGGCGTTGAAGCCGCTGATGGGATCGTGGTGGTTGGCAGTAATAAAGGCCAACTGATCGCACTAGATCAGCAGACTGGTGAACAACGCTGGACTGCACAATTGACTGGTGCCATTTTGGCGCCTTCACTGGTTCATGCAGGTCGCGTAATTACTGTTACTAATGATGGTACTGTATATGCCCACGAAGTGGCTTCAGGCGCTCAGGTATGGACCTACGATTTACCGAATGTCCAGTTTAGCCTGCGTGGCATGGCGGCTCCAGTGCCTTTAGATGCACGTAATGTATTGATTGCGACTTCAAATGCTTATATTTATGCAATCGATGCCCTAAGTGGTGTGCCTAAATTGCAGCGCCGTGTTGCGATTTCTGATGGTCGTTCGGACATTCAGCGTTTGATCGATATTGACGGTGATCCTGTCGTAGCAGGTCAGTTTATTGTGACCACTAGCTATCAAGGTCAGGTGACTGTATTTGATCTGGCTTCACAACAGGTAATCTGGAGTGAAGATGCTAGTAGTATCCAGCGACCGGAAGTGGTTGGTAATGGCGTGTTTGTTGCCCAAACCGATGGTAAAATCAGCGCTTATGAAATTACCACTGGCCAGCCTTTATGGGAAAATGACCAGTTGTTGAATCGTCAGCTGAGCAATCCGGTAATGCTTGGAACTGAACTTGTCGTAGGTGATCTGGACGGAGTACTGCACCTGTTAGATCCATCAACAGGACAGATTATTGGCCGTGCTAAAACTTCTGGTGAAGTGCGTCATTTACGCGTAATTGACAACCAGCTCTATGTTTCGACTCGCAAGGGTGCATTAAGCATCTGGCAGAATCGTTAATTTTTGTTTGGCTTATGCTAAAATAAGCCAACCGTATTTTTTACGCGGGGTGATTGAATATTCAATGCCCCGTGTTTTTATTTATTTTAGGCTTTAATCCTATTCCCTTTTTCTTCCAAAACTTTCTGATGTTCAGGCCATTTTTAGACAGCCTGATATTGAATAAAGGTTAATCTATGAAACCCGTAATTGCGCTCATTGGTCGTCCGAACGTCGGAAAATCAACTCTGTTTAACCAGATAACCAAGAGCCGTGACGCATTGGTGGCAGACTTTGCAGGTCTGACACGCGACCGTAAATATGGTGATGCGATCTATCAAAACAAATCTTTCATTGTCGTAGATACCGGTGGTATCGGTGAAAATGAAGGTGGTATTGACTCCTACATGGCTGAGCAGTCTAAAACCGCGATCCATGAAGCTGACATGATCATTTTTGTGGTCGATGCACGTGCCGGATTACTGGCATCTGATGAACAGATCGCTCGTGAACTGCGTACTTTGGGCAAGAAAGTTTTCCTTGTAGCTAACAAAGTTGATGGTGTACATGCTGAAGCTGCTCTGGTTGAGTTCTATAAACTCGGTATGGGTGAGCCTATGCAGGTTGCTGCCAGCCATGGCCGTGGCGTACAGCAAATGCTGGAAGAAGTACTTGAAGATGTGCCTGAAGATGAAAGTCCGGAAGAACATGACAAGAATACTGGTCTACGTCTTGCAATTATTGGTCGTCCAAACGTAGGTAAATCGACACTGGTAAACCGTCTATTGGGTGAAGAGCGTGTTGTAGCGTTTGACCAGCCAGGAACGACGCGTGACTCGATCTATATTCCTTTTGAGCGTGATGGTCGTCAATACACCCTGATTGATACCGCTGGGGTACGCCGTAAAGGTAAGGTTGATGAAATGATTGAGAAATTCTCAATCGTGAAAACCTTGCAGGCGATGAAAGACGCGCACGTAGTGGTGATCGTGGTGGATGCCCGTGAAGGCATTGTAGAGCAGGACTTGCACCTGATCGGTTATGCGCTTGAAGCTGGCCGTGCCATGGTGATTGCGATCAATAAATGGGACAACATGTCTGAATATGATCGTAAACAATGTAAGCTCGATGTAGAGCGTCGTTTTGACTTTATTCCTTGGGCTAAAATCCACCTGATTTCTGCGTTACATGGTACAGGGGTCGGGGAGATGTATCCATCGATTCACCGTGCTTATGATTCTTCACATCTGAAAGTATCACCAGCGAAGTTGACCCAGATCCTGAATGATGCCACTGAAGCGCACCAACCACCTACTGTACAAGGTCGTCGTATCAAGATGCGTTATGCGCATATGGGCGGACAGAATCCACCGACCATCGTGGTTCACGGTAATAAGGTAGATAAGACACCTGCGGACTATCGCCGCTACCTAGAAAACGTATTCCGTAAAGTGTACAAACTTGAAGGTACACCGGTAAAAATTGAATTTAAAACCTCAGAGAACCCGTTTGAAGGCCGTAAGTCACAATTGGATGAACGTACTGCTGCGCGTCGCCGTCGTTATGTACAAAAATTCAAGAAAGCCGAGAAAAAATTTAAACGTGGTTAATTGCCATATTTAAATAAAAAAGCCTGCAAAAGCAGGCTTTTTTATTTATTCATATTTTAGATTGAGCATTTTTTTGCTTTTTGATAAATACGGATATTTTCAAGATTAGCTAAAGCTACGTCAGCATCGGCTTGAGAAGCAGCAATATTATTTTGATTGTTATTGCCAGTAAAAGCATTGGTAATTTCAGTTGCGCGCGCAACTGTTTGTGATTGACCTGCAAAAGCAGATAATGCACCACTTGCAATACCTGCCAATTTAGAAACAGGATTATTGGCTTGAGCATTCGCCTGGTTGAGTGCATTTTGACTTGCTTCTAAGGTGCGTTCAAAGCTGCGCGCTTCTACTGCCAAATCTGTACAATCTAATCCTTTTAAGTATGTTGTTGAGTAGACACCGTTATTTTGATTTGAAGCATTATTATAATTGGAAGCATAAGCACGGTCTGCACGTGCAACAGCAGCATTCGCCTGTGCGCGGCTACGCTCCATATTTGCTTCAGCCTGATCCATGATTGCGCCGTTTCTAGCTCCCATAACTGCAGTAGCAGCTTCTAGCCAAGAGCCAGCTTGTGTTGAAAATGATAGTGCAGCAATTGCAGTACTGAGTATGATTTGCTTAAAGATATGACCCTCTGTTTTTTCTATGTATAAAATTGTAGTTGGATTGTAACTATTTTTTATTCAATTAAAAATAGCTTGAAAGCTCAATTATTTATTTTGATTTACAGTATATTTTATTGTTTTATTTAAGTTTTATTAAAATATATTTTAAGATATTAGCTATAGTTTGTCAGAGAGGCAATCAGGTTGATTTATACTGAAAGCCCTAAAAGTAACATTTTTTATAAGGGCGACTATTTTTGAAGTTTATTATTCATATTGATTGGATTGCGCTGGCACCACGATTTAGACATTTACAAGACTTAGATCGGAAAACCTATATTCAGCAGCGTAAACAATTAATTTATAACTATCGTAATCAGTTACTTTCAAAACAACTCAATCGACCGGTCCAGTCTTCAGATTTTGCTGCCACCGAATACGGCAAACCCTATCTTCCGGCCTATCCAGACTTTGGCTTTAATCATACTCATAGCCAAAACTTCTATGCATTAGCAACAAGCAAAAGTATTCAGAATTTGGGGATCGATATCGAAGAACTTAATCGAAATGTACGTTTTGAAGCCTTAGCCCAACATGCTTTTCATCCTGAAGAGCTGAAACAGTGGCAGGCATTACATTATGATCCTGAATACTGGTTTAAAGTCTGGACCACCAAGGAGGCAGTCCTAAAAGCGTCAGGACTTGGAATCCGGATAAACCTGAATGAGCTGAATACCCAGATTCATCCACATCAGGATGGAGGACGTTGTGAACATCCAGAAATTGGAATTTATGCCTATCAAAACTATATCTTAGCGGGTTGCATGCTCACTGTGGCCTGGCAAAGCGAGCATTCCTGTAAAGGCCTAAGATTTCCAGCGATTCAGATTCATCAAGCTGTTTAAAAGTAGAGTAAGCCCAAAATATTTCTTATTGTTTGGCAATCATTAAATTACTCAGCCGGTTAACGAACTGTGGACTCATTCGAGATAAGTGAAATAAAAACTTACTCTTGAATCCGACCGGATGATGCGTCACTTGCCAAATTGAATCTTTTAGCTGTGCCAGTTTGAAAATATCCTGCACTACATCCTCAGCTTTTAGATGCACGCCCATTTTTTTGATACTTTCAGCCTGCATATCTTTCACCATTGCAGTGCTAACAAAAAGCGGCATCACATCGAATACCCGAATGCTATATTTTTGCCATTCAATATCCAAGCCTTCAGTCAAACCACGAACCGCAAATTTGCTGGTTGCATAGGAAGCCAGATCCGCTTGGCCATAAATCGCTGATGCTGAAGATAGGTTAATGACCCGAGCAAAGGAAGCCTGCTTTAAATAGGGCAAAGCAGCATAGCATGACAGCTATTCAGGACGCCTTTGATATTCACGTCAAGGGTACGATGGTGATCTGTAATATTGGTTTCTTCAAAAGGACCGGAATATAAAATTCCGGCGTTATTTACCAGAATATTGATTTCACCGGCCCAGGATGCGAATTCAGATAAGGCTCTTTCCCATGAAGTATAATCGGTTACATCCAGAAAGCCGGCTTTGGCATGTTCACCGAGTTGCTGGGCCAATTGTTCTGCCTGTTCATGATTAATATCATAAATTCCGACTTTATAACCTTGCTGGTAAAATAGCTTAGCTGTCGCGGCACCAATTCCTTGTGCTGCACCACTAATCAATATACTGTGCATGTGCTTGATCTCCTTATTGTCTTTTTTTCTTGAACATAGCAAGAAACAGGCAAAATAATGCGGCTATTTGGTAAAGAAGAGGTTTTACAGTGGAACAATTACTCCAAGTCATGCGTGAGTTACGTGAAAAATGTCCATGGGCTCGGCAGCAAACTCCCGAATCTCTGACCAAATATGCGATTGAGGAAGCCTATGAAGTTGAAGCAGCGGTGCGTTCTGGCCAAGCTGATGAGGTGCGGGATGAACTGGGTGATTTGCTCTTACAGGTCGTATTTCAGTCACAAATGTATAGCGAGCAGGGCGCTTTTGATTTTCAGGATGTGGTGCAGGCGATTACCGATAAACTGATCCGTCGTCATCCGCATGTGTTTCAGGCGGAACAGTTTGCACAGCTGAGCCCTGAAGATGTCTCGGTGCTCTGGAAAGAAATCAAGCAGAAAGAAAAACAGGGTAAGCCACGTTCACGTTTGGATGAGGTTAAGCATGCACCCGCACTGCAACAGGCGGATGAGATCCAGAAAAATGTCGCCAAAATCGGCTTTGATTTTCCAGATGTCGCGGGTGCCTATGGCAAGCTGGAAGAAGAACTGGATGAGCTAAAAGAAGCCGTTGCTGGACAAAATTCCGATGAAATACTCGAAGAATTTGGCGACTGCTTATTTTCACTGGTGCATGTTGGTCGTAAACTTGGTGTCTCAAGCGAGATGGCATTATTGGGCACAATCCATAAATTCCGGACCCGCTTTGCCCTGATGGAAGATCAGGCAGAACAACAGCAACTCAACCTGGAAAGCCTGTCATTGGCTGAATTGGATCAGCTCTGGGAACAGGCCAAATTAGAATTAAAACAAAGAGCCGCTCATGAACAAAGTACAACATCGCATAGGTCCGGCATGGATTAATACTGTCCTGCTAGGCATTTGGCTGGCCTATACTTCAATTGAAACAGTACATGCAACTGCAACCGATTATGCAGAATGGAAAGTACGTCAGCAGCAGCATGATGCACGCCTGAAGAAGAAAATTGCTGCTGCTACCCCCGTTTCTGAAAACAATCATTATCTGGCTAAACCTGCATTATCCGCCTCTTCAGCTACTGATAAAATTAGCTTGAATCAGGCCAGTATCGAGCAGTTACAGCAGTTAAATGGCATCGGGCAGAAGAAAGCGGAAGCGATCATTGAATACCGGCAGAAAAACGGTAAATTTAAAACAATTGAAGATATTCAACAGGTCAAAGGAATCGGGCCGGCCTTATTTGCCAAAAACAAGGATAGACTGGCTTTGTAACCCTGCTGAATTTAGCGTAAATAAGCCATCCATCTGAACCATGAGAATGACATAATCAAATTGCCCTTTAGCGGTGTAAGCGATATGATTAGCGTCATCTTAGAATTTTACGTTCAGACGTAGGAGACAGCGTCTTTTGCAAACTTTGCGCGCGTCAAAATGTGGTTTATCAACCGCTCAATTACCTTCTTATATTCTCGATGTGATTGATGCCTTAACTAAGGCAGGCTATGAAGCTTATATCGTAGGTGGTGGTGTCCGGGATCTGATGCTGGGTTTAAATCCCAAAGATTTCGATGCAGTGACCAATGCTACACCAGCTCAGGTTAAAGAAGTGTTCGGACGGCGTTGTCGGATTATCGGACGACGTTTCGAGCTGGCGCATGTCTATTCGGGCCGTGAACTGGTTGAAGTGGCAACTTTCCGTGCGCCTCCTAAAAAAGCGGTGACCTCTGCAGCAGGGATGATCCTGCGCGATAATAACTGGGGCACCATTGAGCAGGATTTTGCTCGTCGAGATTTTTCAATCAATGCCATGTATTATCAGCCACGCAAAGGTATCGTGCTGGATTTTTGCAATGCAGTAGATGATATTAAACATAAAACACTGCGTTTATTGGGTGATCCGACTTTAAGATTTGAGGAAGATCCGGTTCGGATGCTGCGAACTTTACGTTTTGCAGCCAAACTCAATTTCAGTATTGATGAAGCCATTCTGGATATTTTCACTCCGGAAATGACCCAGCTTCTACGTGATGTGTCTCCACACCGTCTCTATGATGAATCGCAAAAGCTATTCACTATGGGACATCTGAATCGTGTGATGCCAATGCTGATCGATTTTGGCATCTGGCGTCAGCTGTTTGCGGATATCAAACCAAACATTACTGCATTTATTGAACTGGCAGCGAAAAATACCGATCAGCGTATTTCAATTGGCAAGACCATCAACCCGGCTTTCTTCTATGCGGTATTGTTGTGGCAACCGTTCCTGGAGCGCTGTGATTTCTATCTGTCCAAAGGTGTAGTGCCGGCGGAAGCACGTGCGCAGGCAGGACTGGATGTACTGAAACGTCAGGCCACTCGTACCGTGATTCCACGCTTTGCGGAAACTTTCATTCGTGAAGTCTGGGAAATGCAAACCCGCTTGCTCAATCCAAAACCACAGCAAATTGAAGCATTATCAGGTCATGCACGTTTCCGTGCCGGCTTTGACTTTTTGTTGCTGCGTGAAAAATCAGGCGATGAAACTGCACAGGGCATGGGAAGTTGGTGGGAAGCCTATCAGCAAATGAGCAGCGATGAAAAAGAGCGTGCCATTGCCCAATATAATCGTCAGCGTGCCAAGAGCCGTCGCAAGGCTTCTCAGGAAGAACATCTGGAACAGCGTCTGGCTGCACAAGATGTAGTAACCGAGATTGAACCTCTGGTGAATGAGCCGGAACCACGTAGCCGTCGTGCGCGTAAAGCCAAATTTGAGAATGAGCGTAGCAAACCGGTTTCTCATGTGGCGGCCGGTGCCAGCGGTGACATTGGTGCAGACCATCCAATTACCAAGCGTAAACGGGTGCAGCGTGATTTAAGCCAGGTTATTTTTGGGCCTACACAATGACAGTGACCTATATCGGTTTAGGAAGTAACCTGGGCGATTCACGCCAGATTCTGGCTGAAGCCGTGCAAAAGCTGGCAAGTCTGGGACAGGTCAAAACCTCGCATCTATATCAAAGCCCACCTATGGGGCCACAAGATCAGCCCAATTATTTTAATGCTGTCGTACAGTTAATTACGGATCTAGCACCGCTGGATCTGCTGGATCGTTTGCAAACCTTCGAACAGGAGGCTGGGCGTGTACGTCTACGCCATTGGGGTGAGCGTACCTTGGATCTGGATCTGCTCATTTACGGTGATGAGCAGATTCAAAATGAACGGTTAACCGTACCGCATGTGGGCGTGCTGGAACGTGATTTTGTATTGGTGCCATTACTGGATATTGATGCCAACTTGCAGCTCAATGGAAATACATTAAAAGACCTGGACATCGTCAAGCAATCAACCTTAAGGGTTTTTGATCGCACGAATTGGGCAAATATTTAATTTTTAATTATTGGCATGTTCGAGAGAACTTCAATAATAGAGGAACATCTTCATGATCAGTCTCAGTGATTTAAGACGATATAAAGCGGAAGGACGCAAATTTTCTTGCCTGACTTGCTATGATGCCAGTATGGCCAAAGCCATGGAAATTGCTGAAGTTGACAGTATTCTGATTGGCGACTCTTTGGGTATGTCGATTCAGGGTCGTGATTCAACCTTGCCTGTGACTGTAGAAGATATGGCTTACCATACCGCAGCGGTTCGCCGTGGCAATCAGCATGCACTGATTATGACTGATCTGCCATTTATGAGTTATGCCACTCTGAATGATGCGTTACAAAGCTCAAAAACGGTGATGCAAGCCGGTGCACAAATGGTCAAGATGGAAGGTGGTACCTGGTTGGCGGAAACCGTTCAGGTTCTAACCCGTAATGGGATTCCAGTCTGTGTTCACTTGGGTCTCACTCCACAGTCGGTGCATGTCTTTGGTGGCTATAAGCTACAGGCTCGTACCCGTGAAGCGGCCGATCAACTGATTGCTGACTGTAAGGCGGTGGTTGAAGCCGGTGCAGCAGTGTTGTTACTGGAATGTGTGCCTGCACAATTGGGTCAGGAAATTACTGAACTATTCCCGCATATTCCGGTGATTGGCATTGGAGCAGGGGCAGCCACTGATGGTCAGGTACTGGTCGTTCAGGACATGCTCGGTCTGACCTTTGGCCACACCGCAAAATTTGTACGTAACTTTATGAAAGAACAGTCTGGTGCGACTGCAATTCTGGATGCATTTAAGGCCTATCATGCGGCTGTGTTAGATGGTTCATTCCCAGCACCTGAACAAACATTCCAAGTCGAGTTGTAACATGAAAACAGAAACAACCATCCAAGGATTATCTGCTTCGCTCAATCCTGCACGTTCTGCGCGTAAAATTATTGGTTTTGTCCCGACCATGGGTAACCTGCATCAGGGGCATCTGAATCTGGTGCGTGAGGCGCGTAAACTGTGTGATGTCGTTGTTGTGAGTATTTTCGTTAATCCGATCCAGTTTGGACCAAATGAAGATTTTGATAATTATCCACGTACTTTAGAACAGGATCAGCAGTTACTGGCAGATGTAGGTTGTGACATTGTCTTTGCCCCAACGGTAGAGCAGATGTATGGTAACAAGCCACGTCTAACCAATATCAGTGTGTCTGGTATCACCAATGACCTGTGCGGCTTACAGCGTCCAGGTCATTTTGATGGTGTAGCGGTCGTGGTGACTAAATTATTTAATATTGTTCAGCCCAACTATGCCTTCTTTGGTCAGAAAGACTATCAGCAACTGGCTGTGATTCGTCAGTTTGTTCAAGACCTCAATATTCCGCTGGAAGTGATTGGTGTACCAATTGCCCGTGCTGAAGATGGTCTGGCACTCAGTTCACGCAATGGCTATCTAAGCGAGCAGGAACGTGCGACAGCACCGGTTATTTTTCAAAGTCTGAAAACTGCTGAGCAGCAGTTACATGCAGGTAAAACTTTGGAGGAAGCACTGGCAGGTATCCGCCAAACTTTGACAGATGCAGGTCTGGTAGTGGACTATGTAGAAGCCCGTACACCGGAATTACAGAAAATTGATGAGTTTAATCAGGATGTCGTGATTCTGATCGCGGCAAAATTAGGAAAAACTCGTCTGATTGATAATCTGCAGATCAAATACGCAGCTGGATAAGTAAAAGGATCGTAAGGCATGAAGCGCATTTTAATTATGACAGGACAATCTGGCTCAGGTAAATCTTCTGCATTGCAGGTACTTGAAGACTTGGGTTATTACTGTATTGATAATCTGCCTTTGGCCTTACTTCCTGAAATTGTGGCGAAGCTGGATTGTGAAAATAATCTGGAACAGTTAGCGCTTGGGGTGGATGTACGTAGTACCCGTGCAGATTTGCAGGAATTCGACCATGTATTTGAACAGTTGCAACAGCATGGTACGGTAGATGTCATCTATCTGACCACGCAGGATCAGGAGCTGATTGCCCGTTTCAGTGCATCACGCCGTCCGCATCCTTTGGCTGCTCGTTTTAAGAGCCTGCATCAGTGTATTCAGGAAGAAAAAGTCCTGCTAATGCCGATCCAACTCCGTTCCACAGTGCATATCGATACCACCGATAAAAGCGTGCATGATCTGAAACATACCTTGCTGTACAAGCTGGGGCAGACCGATAACCTGATTGTGATTCTGCAATCTTTTGGCTATAAGCATGGCATTCCTTTGGATGCTGATTATGTTTTTGATGTCCGTCATTTGCCGAATCCGCATTGGGAACTCGAACTGCGCAAATACTCAGGCCTCGATCAACCAGTACAGGAATTCCTGGAGAAAAGTGATCAGGTCGAAGACATGTTTCAGGATATTTATCACTTTTTAGACAAATGGCTGCCGACCTTTGCTGAGGGTCATCGTCATTATATGACCATCTCTATTGGTTGTACTGGCGGCCAGCATCGTTCTGTTTATATTGTGGATAGACTAAAAAAAGCGCTTGAGGCAAAATGGTCTATTCAAGTCCTCCACCGAGAAATGAAGCACTGGTCATGATTGATACGACTGTTGACGTAATTAATAAACTAGGTTTACATGCGCGTGCATCAGGTAAACTCATTGAAGTTACCACCAAATTTCGTTCCAGTATCCAGATTGGCAAGTCGGACAAATTGGTTGATGCCAAAAATATTATGTCCTTGCTGATGCTTGGTGCGGGCAAAGGAACAACTTTACGCTTAGTGATTGAAGGTGCAGATGAGGAAAAGGCCTTATCTGAAATTCAGGCACTGTTTGCGGCAAAATTTTATGAGGCAGATTAATCGTGGCACGTCGACCGAGCAGTTTAACTGAAGAAGACTTTGAATCTTTAGAGGGACGCGCAAGTAAAACCGAACAGAAAAAAGCAGTTCAGCGTATGGCTGCTTTAGGCGCACAGTTGGCAGAACTGAGTGCAAAACAAATTAAAAATTTACCCGTTGAAGAGCGTCTGATTGAAGCTTTGCTGGATGTCCAGCAAATCAGTTCACATGAAGCACGCCGTCGTCAATTTTCACGTATTGGTAAATTACTCCGTAATGAAAATGAAACCGTGATTCTGTCTTATCTGACTCCGAAACAGGGTTTGAAAAAGACAGCACAATTGCAGCGTTGGGTTGACCGTATCGTGAAAGATGGTGATCCTGCGATTAACGAATTTACCAAAACCTATAATGCGACAGAGCGTCATACCTTACGTCAGCATTATTTACGTGTGCATCGTGATCTAAAAAATCAGGCACCGGAAGAAGAAGTGGCAGCCTCAAAGCAAAAGCTGTTTAACTATGTGCAGCAAGTTGCCCTGATTTCAAATAACTGATTATAATCTGAATTTCTGAATTAAAGAAAAGCGACACTTTGTCGCTTTTTTATTCACTCTAATTAAGTTTAATTTTTTATAAGAATTCAAGAATGTTCCTATAAGTCATTGTTAACTGTAAAAAAATGTAAACTTTTAATATTTTTGATTACTTAAGAAATAGGTTTTAGTGCATAAATAAACTATTTAAATCTCTCAGTATTTTATGATTATTAAGAATATTTAAAAGATAGAAATAGATTTAGGTCAAAGTTAATATTATCAGCGCTCTACTTTTCTAGAAAGTGACAATAGGTATTTTCTATATATTTGAAAATTCAAAGGCTTTTATTTACCTGAAGATCAGAAGAAAAGTGAGCTGTTTTTATCTTCGTATAATTTGGATATTAAGGTGATATCGAAACAATTTGAAATGAATTTAGGAATTTCAAATAATTATATGTAATTTTTCATAAGAGGAATATTTTTTCAAGTAATTCTTAATATTTAAATATCAAGGTATTGAAGCTATCAATGTATCTTTAGAGAAATAAGTTAACAAATCCTTTGGTCGGTAAATGAGATTTTAACGTTGAGTAAATATAGAATCTTTGTTATTGATTGTATCAATTTAGTCGGTTGTAATTTTTACTCTATATTCCATAACATCCAGAGAGGCAGACATGGAACTAAAACTGCTAGAGATCGGTCAGAATACGGAGCAGTTAAGCTCGTGCCGTATATCTCTCATTTTAGGTGTCTATACCTCTGACAATTTATTAGACACCTTCTGTAAAGTCGCGCGTAAAGTACTCGGCGCCAAGACCTGTATCATCGGATTCCATACGGAACCCTATATCTGGTACAGCTGTCCGCTCGGTTTTCGCGGTTTACACGTACCACAGAATGTGGACATACCTAAATATCTACAAGAAATGGATGTGATCGATCAAAATCATCCTGCATATGCAGAATTATCAGATCACGTAAAAAGCCTTGGTGTAGCTCATCAGCGGCTGGTGGCATTTAATTTAAAATCAGCTCAAGGGCAGTCTTTAGGGCAGGTGGTTTTCTTTGATGATCAGACTGAAGTGTTTGATCAGGAAGATATTATTATTGTTCAGCAATTTGCTGAAACTTTAGTCAAGCGAGTTAAACTGAATGAAGAGCATACTGAACTAAAAGAGTTATACGAACAACAATGTGCACAAAACTTCAGTAAAACCAAATTCTTCCAGATTATTGCTCATGACCTGCGTGCACCTTTCCATGGCCTGTTAGGCTTCTCGGAAGTATTGGCGCAGGAACGTGACACTCTGGATGAATCCAGTATCCAGAGTATTTCTGATTATTTATATGATACGGCTCAATCGACGTATAACTTGTTAGAAAGTCTGTTGACCTGGGCGATGGCAGAGGGTGGACGTTTTGTTTATCATCCGATTAATTATGAATTAAAACAGTCTACTAAAATTGTCTGTGATGTACTGAAAAGTCTGGCGCTGAAAAAGAATATTGAGCTGATTGACCAGGTTCCTGAAGATATCAAGGTACATGCTGATATCAACATGATTACTTCGGTCTTGCAGAACCTGGTATCGAATGCACTGAAATTTACTCCAGTGGATCAGGGTGGACAGGTGATCCTGGCTGCTGAAATGGAAGGTGAGCAAGTCAAGATCACTGTTCAGGATACTGGTCTCGGTGTGACTGAAGAACAGATGGAAAATCTATTTAGACCAAATCTCACGGTGAGCTTAAAAGGCACGGACAATGAGAAAGGCGCAGGTCTGGGTCTGGTACTGTGTAAGCGTTTTGTGGACCTGAACCATGGACAGATTGCCGTAGATTCTAAAGAAGGCGCTGGAACCACCTTTACTGTGTATTTACCTAAAGTGACCAATGATCATCAGGCATTGGTACTTGAAGATCTACATACTGAAAAGTCCTGAAAATCATAAATTTCTTTTAAAACCGTTCCCACTCGGCCTGAACTCCTGCTATAACTAAATAAAAGTTTTGAGGGAATCACCGAGTGATGGACGCGGTACAATTGCAGAAAACCTTAAGAGCCAGTCAGTATGCAGAACAGGTATTGGCCAATCATCAAGATCTATTGAATCAGGATTATGCAATTGATCAGTTTCAGGGATCACTCGGCACTGAACAGATTCAAAACTTAATTAAGGCCAATTTATTAAATATCAGTGATGAAACCATGTGGATGTGTAGTTTACGTATTCTACGTGCTCGTCTGATGTTTCGCTGGATCTGGCAGGATGCCAATCAACTTACCAATGTCATCACGCTGACTCGCGAGCTGTCTGATTTCGCCGATGCCTGCATTTGTGCTGCCAAAGAGTTTGCCCGTATTCCTCTAGTCGCCAAATATGGTCAGCCAGTTGGTTATAACGGTAAAGTTCAAGATCTTATTATTATTGCGATGGGCAAACTGGGCGCTCAGGAACTCAACCTTTCCAGTGATATCGACCTGATTTTTGCCTTTGATGAACAGGGTGAAACGGATGGGCGTAAATGCATTGACGTTCAGCAGTTCTGTATCCTATGGGGACAAAAGTTAATCTATCTGCTAGACCATATCACCGCTGAAGGTTTTGTATTTCGTGTCGATATGCGCTTGCGCCCTTGGGGTGATGGTTCTGCTTTAGCCATCAGTCATGCCGCACTAGAAAAATATCTCAGTCAGCATGGGCGTGAATGGGAACGCTATGCCTGGATCAAGGCCCGTATTGTCAATCCAAGTCCAGAAGGTGATGAACTGCTGGACATGACCCGCCCTTTCGTCTTCCGTAAATATGTCGATTACAGCGCTTTCGAAGCGATGCGCGAAATGAAGGCAATGATTGAGCGTGAAGTACAGCGCCGCAATATTGAAGACGATATCAAGCTTGGGGCTGGCGGGATCCGTGAGGTTGAATTTATCGTGCAGGTTTTTCAGCTGATTTATGGCGGAGCCAAGTTAGAGCTGCAAGATCGGCAATGTCTGGTCAGCCTGAATCATCTGGATGAGGCTGAACTGCTGGATGAGCAGGCGGTGACTGACCTCGAAGATGCCTATTTATTCCTTCGTCGGGTAGAGCATGCTATTCAGGCGCTGCATGATCAACAAACCCAATGTTTGCCGACTGAGCCAGATTTACGTCAACGTATTGTGGATACTTTGGGCTTTTCAGACTGGTCCGCCTTTATGGAAGTGCTGGATCAAAAACGCGCTAAAGTGATTTACCAGTTTGAGCACTTGATCAAGGAAAATGGACCAGAGCCTCAAGGCAAAAGTTTTTCTCAGTTGGAACAACAGCTGAATGAGGTCTTGGATGATCATGCAAAAAATCTGGTGCATGAATTCTGGCATGGACATGCCTTAAAAAAATTGCCAGCCAAAGCCATTCAACGTTTAAAAACATTTTGGCCTTATCTGATAGAGGCGATTCTAGAATCAGATAAACCACAAGTTGCACTGGTCCGCCTGATGCCATTGGTTGAATCAGTCATGCGTCGTACGGTGTATCTGGTGATGCTGATTGAAAGTAAAGGCGCTTTACAGCGTTTGGTCAAGATGGCGACTGTCAGCCCCTGGATCTGTGAGGAGCTTACTCATTATCCGGTATTGCTGGATGAGTTCCTGTCGATGGATTTTGAATTGCCTAAGCGGCAGGATCTGGAAGATAGCCTGCGTCAGCAATTGCTCAGAATCGAAATTGATCAGGTTGAAGATCAGATGCGGGTGCTGCGCCTGTTTAAAAAATCCAATGTCCTTGCGGTAGCTGCCAGTGATGTGTTGGCAGAAAGTCCTTTAATGAAAGTCTCGGATGCCTTAACGGATATTGCAGAAGTCTCAGTGAATGCTGCGCTGCATCTGGCTTATAAGATTGTGGCTAAACGACATGGTTTTCCGTTGGATGCAGAAGGGCAGCGCTGCTCAATAGAACATACGGCTTTTGCCGTCATTGGCTATGGCAAAGTCGGTGGCATTGAGTTGGGTTATGGTTCGGATCTGGATCTGGTCTTCATTCACTTTATGAATGAGCAGGCAGATACGGACGGTCTCAAGCCGATTAGCGGTTTTGAGTTTGCCATGCGTGTGGCACAGAAGTTTATGTCGCTCATGACCACACAAACACTGGATGGACGTGTCTATGAAGTCGATACTCGTCTACGTCCTTCTGGAGAAGCAGGGCTGCTGGTCACTAGCCTGAAAGCATTTGAGCAATATCAGTTGAAAAATGCATGGCTATGGGAACATCAGGCCTTGGTACGCGCACGTTCCATTGCCGGAGAAGATAGCCTGAGAGAGACATTTGAAGCACTACGCTGTAAAATTCTTACCCAGAAACGCGATATCTGTCATGTACGTAGTGAAGTTCTGAAAATGCGTCAGAAAATGAAAGATCATCTGGGTTCTTCCAAAGAGCAAAAAAAAGATGGGATTTTTCATTTAAAACAAGATGCAGGTGGTATCGTTGATATCGAATTTATGGCACAGTATGCGGTGTTAGCTTGGAGTGGGACGAATAAAGATCTCGCCCATTACTCCGACAATGTAAGAATCCTTGAGGATGCCGCAAAATCAGGTTGCTTATCCAGCGACGATGCGACTGCTCTGATTCAAGCTTATCTCCGTGAACGCGCCGAGAGCCACCGCTTAGCCCTTGCAAATCAATCCATGCAAGTGTCTGCAAGCGACTGGCACGATACCCGAAAGACCGTTTGCAAGTTATGGCAAAGACTGATTGATCCAAGTGCATTATTTGCACTGGATAGTGAATAATTGTGAAAAATTGGAGTTTGTGGCATGAATTTGGCTGATCGTGATGGTTTTATTTGGCAAGATGGACAACTAGTAGACTGGCGTGAGGCGAAAACTCACGTATTAACACATACTTTGCATTACAGCATGGGTGTGTTTGAAGGTGTCCGTGCTTATGAAACCCCGAATGGAACGGCTATTTTCCGTCTGAAAGAACACACCAAACGTTTGCTCAATTCTGCAAAAATTTATCAAATGAAAGTTCCATTTGATCACGCAGCTTTAGAACAAGCGCAAATTGATGTGGTTCGTGAAAATAAATTGGCATCTTGCTATTTACGTCCAATTATTTTTATTGGCTCTGAAAAATTGGGTATTGCCGCAACTGACAATACTATTCATGCTGTAGTTGCAGCATGGAGCTGGGGTGCTTACCTTGGTGATGATGCGATGGCGAAAGGTATTCGCGTAAAAACTTCATCATTCACACACCATCATCCAAACGTGACGATGTGTAAAGCAAAAGCATCTGGTAATTACACATTGTCGATTCTTGCTCACCAAGAAGTGGCACATTCAGGTTATGACGAAGCAATGCTGCTTGATCCGCAAGGCTATGTATGCCAAGGTTCAGGCGAGAACGTATTCCTGGTACGTGATGGCGTAATTCACACTCCAGACATCGCTGGTGGCGCGCTAGACGGTATCACTCGTCAATCGATTATTACCATTGCTAAAGATCTTGGCTATGAAGTGGTAGAACGCCGTATTACCCGTGACGAATTCTATATTGCAGATGAGGCTTTCTTCACTGGTACTGCTGCTGAAGTCACACCAATCCGTGAATATGATGACCGTCAAATTGGTGAAGGCGTACGTGGTCCAATCACAACTCAAATCCAGAAAGCTTATTTTGATGCGGTTCAGGGTAAAGACCCTAAATATGCACACTGGTTAACTTATGTAAAATAAGTGAATTAGTAGACTTCTTGCGTTAGTCAAAATTTAAACAGCCTAAAGCTACATTTTATAAGGTTTTAGCCAATTCAAAAATTAGGTAAAACGATACTTTCGCAAGAGGTTTAGTAAATAAAAAAGGACTCGTTTGAGTCCTTTTTTATTTTTATTGAATCTTAGGAAAAATACTAAAACTATTAAGTTGTTAGGTAGAGAAGTCAATAAATTGCAGAAAAATGACGAGTTTCATATTTTGGAAAGTTATATATTTACTGTAAAAATAAACTAATAAGCGTAATGAACGACTAAAATTAGTGTTGTTCTATATTTATCATTCAAATATGAACTTTATTTCGATCTAAGCTGCTGGAAAAATATTCAATTCTTGTGATGAAAAAATGAAGATTATATTTTTTCATAAGATTTACGGTAAACTGTGCGGAAATGAAAAGCAATAGGTTCAGTCAGTACCAGTAATGGTATGATACTGATATTGCATAGGTGGATGATGGGTGCATGAACGCAAAGCAAAATGACCTTAAGACTCAGGGTAAACAATCACCTGAGCAAAATATTGTGATCTGTATGAAATGGGGCACAAAATATGGGTCTGAATATGTCAATCGCCTTTACAATATGGTGAAGCGACACACTACCGTTGATTTTCAAATGGTGTGTTTAACTGACCGTACTGAAGGGATTGATCCAAATGTGCAATGCTTTCCTATTCCACCTTTGGCATTGCCTGAAGGTGCGCCTGAGCGTGGCTGGAACAAGCTATCTACCTTTGAACCTGATCTCTATGGTTTGAAAGGCAATGCTTTATTTTTAGATCTGGATGTTGTCATTGTCGATAATATTGATGAATTCTTTACGCATCCGGGTGACTTTCTGATTATCCATGACTGGAAACGACCATGGCGTATTACTGGGAATAGTTCAGTTTATCGCTTTAAGCTCGGAGCTTTTCCAGGTCTGTTGGCCTATTTCCGCGAACACTTTGATGAAATCCGTCAAAAATTCCGTAATGAGCAGGCTTATCTGTCTTGGTATGTAGACCAGAAGAGGAAACTTAGCTATTGGCCGGATAGCTGGTGCAAAAGTTATAAATACCATTGCCTACAAAAAATTCCAATGGCTTATTTCAAGCCGCCAGTAAAGCCTGAGGGCGTAAAAATTATTATTTTCCATGGGGAGATTAACCCACCTGATGCCATTAATGGTGGTGGGGGTAAATGGTATCGCTATGTGTTGCCATCCCAGTGGATCAAGGATGCTTGGCAGTAATTCAAATTAAATGGTTTAAACATGCCTGTAAGAAAGAAAAGTAAGTTTGAACAATGGTTTTCATTTAGCCGACATCAGCGTCGCTTTGGTGCTGACAAGGTTTATGCCCAATTCGATGATATTGATATTGAGCAATTAAAAACTGAAATGATCGCGGGCGATACTCCGAATTATACGCATGGTTCAGCCAAAGATCTCAATGAACATATCGAACAGCTGCAATCAGAATTTATTGGGCAGCCTAAATTAAATTATTACCATGCCAGTCTGATTGTCTTGATTCGCCGTGAGGTTGATACTCAAAATAATTATGCGAAATTTAAAGCATTATGGATGACTGAACGGGATTTTCTTATACAGTCGCTAAATATCCGCTGGCTAATTTCAGCATGTGATACTTTTATTGATTTTGATGAAGATATTACTTTAAAAGCGATTCTTATGAATGCTGTGGTTCTTATTAATACTTTAAAACTACAGGAAACTGAGCGTTTTTTATGTGATCAGTCTTTAGTAGTAAATCAGCAACATCAGTATTTATTACAAAACCAGCGTTATGCACTATTTGACGGTACATCTGCATTTTCGGTAGGCACAGATGATACTTTACGGAATATGCGCTGGCGTTTGGAACAGATCTGCGATATTCATCCACTTGGGCAAATTGTACTGGAAATTTTTGATCGACTTCAGCTTGAGCAAAATAATAATGTCTATTCCCGTTTTAAGCAGCGTCATACGCGTGAAAAAACCAGGTGGTGGTAATTGTGAATACTTTAATTATCAATTTAAAAAGTTCACAGGATCGTCGTGATTTTCAAAAAAGACAATTTGGGAAATTAGGACTGGATTTTGAAATATTAGAAGCATTTTCAGTTGCTGATCTGAGTGAAGAACAATACCAAAAATTTGGTTTTGGCTGGCAAAGGCCTTTGCGTAAAGTTGAGGTAGCGTGCTTTCTCAGTCACCAAAAAGCCTGGGAAGAAGTAATAAAAAGGAATCAGCCCTGTTTAATTCTTGAAGATGATGCCGTATTGGCTTCCAATACAAAAGAAATTTTAAACGAAATTGAACAGCATCAATTTTCAGATGTGGACTTAATTAATCTAGAAGTAAGAAGTCGTAAAAAAATTATTGGTCGGACACCCGTGTGTATCTTAGGTTCTACTCAGGCCAAATTATATGAATTATATCAAGATCGTACTGGAGCAGCAGGTTATATCCTCTACCCGAGTGGCGCGCAAAAATTATTAAATCGTTTGGCGCAAACAGCACCAGCAATTGCAGATGGATTTATATTTTCGGCTTATGAGTTACAGTGTTTGCAAGTTGAACCTGCAGTGATTATTCAAGAAGACCAGCTTGGCGCTTATGGTCTCTTACAACAAGAGAGTTTTGATTCGACCATTGGGCGCTCTGAACACTTTAAACCTGAATTCATCTCTATCAAAGAAAAATACAAGTTTAAAAAAAGGCGGTTAGCGGGACAAATAACTATGGCTATACGATATTTGCAGGTCATGGGAAAGGCAGAAAAAAGATTGATCAATCTAGATCAAGAAAAATTTATTCAGGATTAGTGCTTCATGAAAAAAACAATCGTATTAGCCATTTTTACTTTACAGGGAAATGGCGCTGAACGTTTTGCTTTAACCTTGGCAAAGGGCCTAATTGATGCAGGTCATGAAGCACATATTGTTTATTTTAAAAATATTATTGATTTACCGATTCCTGAGGGCGTAAAACTTCACTTTTTTGATTATCAAAAGTATCGTGCAATTCCTAAATTTATGCGTGCCAGTTTTGCAGCAAAAGCATTTGATCGGTTTGTTATTAAAAATATTGGGATCCCTGATCTTGTCCTATCAAACTTATTTCCTGTTGATTTTATATTATCAAAAAGTCAGTTACCGAATGTTCATTTAGTCATTCATAACACGACGAGTTTAGAATATGGTGAAAGATTAGAGGGAATGAAAAAACAGTTGGATAAAGTTTATTTAGCCAAGCCTTGTGTAGCAGTAAGTAAGGGTGTCGAAAAAGACTTTATTAAAGTATTTGGCTCAAAAAGTCGGATTACTACAATTTATAATCCGATTGATGTGGAACAAGTGGTTTCAACAGCAAATGAATATATTCCTGATATTGAAAAACCATATATTGTAAATGTTGGAAAGTTTAAGCAACAGAAACGACATGATATTTTAATTAAAGCTTATGCAAAAGCCAATGTTCAAGAAAAGCTGGTTTTGGTCGGGACTGGTGAACTATTAGAAACTTCTAAAAAATTGGTTAAAGATTTAGGGATAGAAGGCAAGGTTATTTTTACAGGCTTCAAAAAAAATCCCTATCCATATATTAAGCATGCAAAATTTATGGTTTTGTCGTCTGATTTTGAAGGGTTGGGTTTAGTAATTTTAGAAGCTTTAGCTTTGGGTATTCCCGTTATAAGTACTGATTGCCCTTCAGGTCCCAATGAAATTTTACAAGCTAATAATCTCGTTGCTGTAGGCAATATTTTTGAACTTTCGCTTAAAATCAATCAAGCATTAAAAGAGGTAGATAATTATTCAACAAATTTGAATCCATCTTTTACCCAAAATTATGCTGTTGCGGAATATATACGGTTAATCGATTAACTTAATAAATTTATCAGCCATCTCTTTAATATCGTAACGTTTTGATAAGTTTGGGGGAATTTGATATGGATTTTCTAATATATCTTCGATAGAATTTTTTAATTCTGCACGATTATTTGGTTGTACTAGACCGCGTTGCATATCAGGGGTAAAAAATTGATGTGATACTCCTTCGCTGCAATTATATGCAACGACATGAGTGCCATTTAATAGAGCTTCTCCAATAACAAGACCGAAGCCTTCTGTCTGAGAAGGGAGAACTAATATTTTACTCTTTTTAATATACTCGATAGGCTCATCCACCCAGCCAGTAAAATGAACACGATCGCTAATATTTAGTTGATTGACTAATTTTAAAAGTTTGTCTTTTCTTGCTCCATCACCAATAATAATCATATTTTTAATAATATGAGAATTTTTTAGAGCAAATAAAGCATGTTCAATTTGTTTGGAAGGTGATAAACGACCAACATAGCAAATATCCCATACTTTTTCTTTCTTTTCAGATTGTATTGTATCTTTTAAATTTAATCCATTATAAATAACATTTATATTAGAATTCTCTAAAATTTGAGAATATTTCAATTTTAAATCTTTATTAAGTACGATAAAATTTTTGTTTGAAAACACTTCCTTAAATTTATTAATAAATTTTCTCTTCTTATATATATTTCTTAATATTTTAATCGGGTTTAAAGTTTTATTAAATTCAGGAAGAATGTCTGCTTGTGACCATATCCATATATTTGGATGATTAATAAATGATATGCTTAAATATGCATACCAAATAGTTAATATAACAGCTTCAGGTTTTATTTCATCAATAAGAGACTGGAGTTGTTCTTTCTTACTAGATTCTAATTTTTTGTCTATTAATAACTTTCCACTAACAAATTTAATAGGAAAATCAATAGATTGAATATTGAAACTCATAGTCTTTTCTTTATAATTATTTATATTAATTAAGGTTATGATGTTTATTTCATAGCCTCTCTCTTGCAGTTTTTTTGCAAGATTAAGAGTCATAATTTCTGCACCACCACCTTTAAGATGATCAATAATAAAAAGAATTTTTTTCTGATCTTTCATTTTAAACCTAATTTTTAAGTTTTAATTTAAGTAGCTAATTTTTACTATGAGTAATATAAACTTTTGTCATTTTCCAACTTCCTAAACCGTTTATATCCCCACAAATACTGCTCTGGAGCAATGTTAATCATTCGCTCCATTTCCTTGTTTAAGGTATCTACAGAAAGCTGTAAGTCTTTAGAGAGAATATCAATTGATAACTCAGTTACATGAATATCAAAGCCGTTTAGATCATCATGACGTAAACAACTTAGACCAATCACAGAGCATTGGGTTTTTGCAGCCAATTTAGAGAGCAGGGTAGAAGATAGAGCATTCTGTCCATAAAAAGGTGAGTAAATACCACCACTTTCTTTGGGCACATGGTCAGGAAGAATGGCAGCGAATCCACCTTGTTTTAGATGCTTGAATAAAGCCCGTACTCCCGTTTCATCAGTTGGAACAAGGGTAGCATTTAAACGCTGCCGTGCTTCCAGCATAAACCGATCAATATCAGGATTTTTACTTGGCTTATACATGATGAATGGACTAGTGTGTTGATTCACCCAGGCATTAAGCAGCTCCCAAGTGCCAAAATGAGGAACGACTGCCAAAGTTCCATTCGGATTTTTCAGTGCATCAATAAAAATCTCTGGATGATGAATATTCCGGATTTGTTTTAATGCAAACTCAGGTTCAGAACCCCAAATTTTAACTGACTCGGCATAGGTCATGCATTGGCTTTGGACACTTTGTTTTGCCAGTCGTGTGCGTTCCAATGCTGACAGTTCAGGATAGGCAATTCCTAAATTAATTTCTGTAGTACGGCGAATCGATGAATTCGTGATAT
This sequence comes from Acinetobacter sp. YZS-X1-1, assembly GCF_000804305.1. NCBI lineage: Bacteria > Pseudomonadati > Pseudomonadota > Gammaproteobacteria > Moraxellales > Moraxellaceae > Acinetobacter > Acinetobacter sp. YZS-X1-1. Next base: position 208,031 of record NZ_JWHB01000002.1, read on the forward strand.
AGAGAAGTGATCCAACACTTTTCGCCAAATTTTGAATGAATCTTAACGGGAGTTTGGAGAAATTCTTGAGTAATGCGTACATAATATGCAGCTTGCCTGATTAAGATTCTTGATCAGGATTGCCTTTAAGCACCATATAAATCAGGCCTACAAAAATGACAAGTGCACCTAAAATACTGCTCAGACAGAAGTACACAATACGGTCATTGGTGTCCAGGTTAAACAGGTTGTTTGCAAGGATATAGCGCATGAACAGCCATTGTACGACTGAAAACACGATCAGCATGATGCCACGGTTACGAACAGCAGGACGCATCGCCATTGCCAAATTACCTAAAAATAGAAACTGAAGCTATTATGCCACTGTCGTGCAGGCTTCTCAATGCAATAAAAAAGCCCTGTTCTAGCAGGGCTTTTTTATTTAAATCATCAAGAAATTATTCTTGAGATTCAGCTTTTGGTTTTTCACGTAAGCGAATACCCAAATCACGTAGTTGAGTAGGTTCAACTGGTGCAGGTGCTTGAGTCAATGGACATTCAGCAGTTTTGGTTTTCGGGAATGCAATCACGTCACGGATTGAAGATGCCCCAGTCATCAACATCACTAGGCGATCCAGACCGAACGCCAAACCACCGTGAGGAGGCGCACCGAATTTCAATGCATTTAACAAGAAGCTGAATTTTTCTTCTGCTTCTTCTTCAGAAATACCCAGCGCTTCAAAGATCGCTTTTTGCATTTCTAAAGTATAAATACGCAGTGAACCACCACCGATTTCAGTACCATTCAATACCATATCATAAGCAACAGACAATGCTTCGCCTGGATTATTCTTCACATCTTCAACGCTTGATTTAGGAAGCGTGAACGGATGGTGAACAGAAGTCCATTTGCCATCATCAGTTTCTTCGAACATCGGGAAGTCAACCACCCAAAGCGGAGCCCATTCGCAAGTTGCAAGGTTCATGTCATGACCAATTTTCACACGAAGTGCACCCATTGCATCATTCACAACTTTGGCTTTGTCTGCACCGAAGAATACGATGTCGCCATTTTCAGCACCAACACGTTTCAATAGATCCAGCACGATAGGCTCGATGAATTTAACGATTGGAGATTGAAGACCTTCGATGCCTTTTTCAAGTTCATTAACTTTGATGTAAGCCAGACCTTTCGCACCGTAGATACCAACGAATTTAGTATATTCGTCGATTGCACTACGTGGCAGTGAGCCCGCACCTGGTACGCGAAGCGCAACAATACGGCCTTTAGGATCTTTTGCAGGACCTGCGAATACTTTGAACTCGACGTCTTGCATCAAGTCTGCAACGTCAACAAGTTTCAAAGGAATACGTAAGTCTGGTTTGTCAGAAGCGTAGTCACGCATTGCTTCTGAATAAGGCATGCGTTGGAATTTGTCGAATTTGATGCCAAGAAGTTCGTCGAACATCTTAACAGTCATGCCTTCCATCAAATCCATAATATCGTCATCGCTCATGAACGATGTTTCGATGTCGATTTGAGTGAATTCAGGTTGACGATCTGCACGCAAGTCTTCGTCACGGAAACATTTAGCGATCTGGTAGTAACGATCTACACCACCTACCATCAGCAACTGTTTGAACAGCTGTGGTGATTGTGGAAGAGCATAGAAGCTACCATTAGATACACGGCTTGGAACTAAGTAGTCACGCGCACCTTCAGGAGTCGCACGAGTCAAGATCGGAGTTTCAACGTCCAGGAAACCGTGATCGTCTAAATAGTTACGGATCAGGTTGGTCACTTTAGAACGGAAACGTAACCGATCGATCATTTCAGGACGACGGATGTCCAGGAAACGATATTTCAAACGAATTTCTTCAGAAATGCTTGTATTTTCGTCATTTAATGGGAATGGAGGAGTTTCAGACTGAGCAAGAACTTCGATTTCTTTACCCAATACTTCGATTTGACCACTCACCATGTTGGCATTTTCAGTACCCGCATAACGGCGACGTACACGGCCTGTAATTTTTAATACGTATTCAGAACGTGCTTTGTCTGCTGTTGCAAACGCTTCAGGTGTATCTGGGTCGATAACCACTTGAACAAGACCGTCACGGTCACGCATGTCAAGGAAGATGACACCACCGTGGTCACGGCGACGGTGTACCCAACCGCATAATGTTACGGTCTGGTCAATTTGAGCTTCGGTTAAAGAACCGCAGTAATGAGTTCGCATCATAGCGTTAAAAATCCAACTATATGGGTTAAGGAAGCGTATACGTAAACAGCGTACCGCCTTTAGCAAAGGTAGGATTATGCCTCTTTGGGAATGTTGTCACAAGAACTTGAGGCAAAAACAGTATCATTTTAAAGTGAATAAGCAGGAAGTAGGAGGTTTTGCTAGCCCATACGCCGATCACGATCCAGAAATAAAAATAGCAGACAGCCCAGACTAAAGGTGATTAAAAAGCCCTGGCTAAATTCATTGATAGAGCGGCCGGTAAAATAATACAGATCAGACCGCCAGACCTCATCCGGAATGTAGCGCATATAGTCCCATGTCGAAAATAAACCTGTGAGCGTAGAGAGGCCTAATAGACCCCAGCAAAAGATGAGGATCTTGTGACTGACGCTTAGATATTGCCGATGAGTTTTATAGTAATGCAGACTCATCCACAGAATAAAAGGTAGCGCAAGAGCAGAAGTACCAATCTGCAAAATCCGGTGTAGTGGATAAGTTCGTCCTAAAATTTGATACTGCTGGCTGAGAATGTCATAAAAGGCAAAGGTTCGAAAATCTGCATGGGTCAGACCATCCCAAATAATATGAGTGGCTGTCCCAATCACCACTGCAATACACATAGCGCAAATAAATCTGAACGCTGAAAATAAGTTATGAATATTTAAATCATGCTGTATGCCAATGAAACGATAAATCACTGGGCGATAAATCAAATACCAGACCGCACAAAAAATAAGACCAATCCATAAATCAGGGTGAATCAGCGAAGACCATAAATGAGTAATATTAGAATTTTTATGGGTAAAAAGACGGTACAGGTCTGGGACCATACTACCAATCGCCAACGCAGCAACAGGGAGTCGGTTGCCGGTCAAATATGAAATAGGCGGAGCGAGTACAGCATGAGATAAAGTAAAAGGCATAAAAATAAAATTTTACTGCAACAAAAAATATTCAAACGACATTCTAATAAAATATCTCATTGATTACCGTAAAGGATTGCAAAAGCAATGAAATGTTATATTATAACAATATTCGAAATTGCTGAATTTGAGCTTGGGTCATGTCCTTTTCTAAGAATCTAATAACACTCTCAATTTTTGCTGTAGTTGCGCCTACAGTATTTGCTGAACAGCCATCTTCTTCTATTCCTGTACAAACCATGGATACCATTCAGGTACAAGCTCATCCATTGGTACAAACTGCGGCAGATTTTGCAGTTGCTGATCTAATGGTGGATCAGAAAACTTTATCTGAACGTGCGACGACTATTGGTGATGCGCTGGCAGATGAACTTGGGGTGTATTCAAATCAGTATGGAACCGGAGCGAGCCGTCCGGTAATTCGAGGACAAGATGGTCCACGTGTCAAAGTTTTGCAGCATGCTTCAGAAACGGCTGATGTATCGACCTTATCTCCTGACCATGCGGTGACCGTTGATCCGATTCTGGCCAAACAGGTCGAAGTGATTCGTGGCCCATCAACTTTACTCTATAGCGCGGGAACAGTCGGTGGTCTGGTTAATGTCACTGATCAGAAGATTCCAACCCAAATGCCGGAAGATGGTCTGGAAGGGACTGTTGGACTACGTTACAACTCGGGCAGTGATGAAAAACTGGCAAGTGCAGGCGTGACTGCTGCAGTCGGTGAAAATTTTGCCCTGCGTGTCGAAGGTACCAAACATAAGGCCAATGACTATATTGCGCCTGATTATGTAGTAGAAGAACCTCATGGCGATCATTCACATTTTCACAAAGAACGTCGTGTAGGTAATACCTTTGCTGAAGGCCAGACCGTGAATATTGGTGGATCATGGATTCATGATCGTGGTTTCGTTGGCCTGTCTTATAGCAACCGTCAGGATGAATATGGCTTGCCGGGCCATAGTCATGAATATCATGGCTGTGTATTGCATGGTGATCATTTCCATGGCTGTCCAAAGCCGGGTGCTACCGCAGAACATGAAGAAGAGCATGGCGGACCATGGGTAGATCTGAAATCTGAACGTTATGAAGTACGTACTGAGCTGGAACAGCCTTTTGCCGGTTTTGACAAGTTACGTGCCCATGCCAGCTTTACTGATTATGAGCATGATGAGCTGGAAGAAAATGAAGTTATTAGTAATTTCAAAAGCAAAGGCTACGATGGCCGTCTAGAACTAGTCCATGTTCCGGTTGCTGGTTGGGAGGGCGTAATTGGCACCCAATATAGCCAGCAGAAAATCAATCTGGCTGCTACAGAACATGATCATCATGAAGATGGTGACGAGGATGATGAAGAACATCATATTCATGGTTCAAGTGTGGTCATGCCAGATACCAAAACTGAAAAATACAGTCTATTTGCCTTAGAGCATAAACAACTCGGTGATGTGCATGTCGAACTGGGTGCACGTGTCGATCATCAAAAAGTACAAGTTGAATCTGAACAGAAAAATTATTCAGGCACAGGCATCTCTGCTTCAGCAGCGGCGAATTGGGAATTTGCCCCGAACTATAAGTTATCCATTGTAGGTTCACATCAGCAACGTTTACCACTGGCGCAAGAGTTGTATGCCAATGGCCTGCATTTTGCCACCAATACCTATGAAGTTGGTAATCCTGATCTGGATAAAGAAAGCTCGAATAACATAGAGCTGGGTTTTGAATATGAAGGTGACAAGCTGGACTATCATGTGCATATTTACCATAACTGGTTTGATGACTATATCTACGGTGCGACAACCGCCAGAAATGGAAATTTGCGTGGGGTAGAATATACCCAAGATAAGGCCCGTTTCTATGGGGCTGAAGCAGAAGCTACTTATGCATTAAATAATACATTTAAGCTAGGCGTGTTCGGTGATTACGTACGGGGTAAAATTGAGGGTGAAAATGCACCCCGTATTCCAGCAGGACGCTTAGGAACCAAGGTTGAAGCAGACTTTGCCGATGGCTGGTCAGGAATGGCAGAGTATTATCATGTCTTCAATCAGGACAAAACGGCCAGTTATGAAGATGAAACCCAAGGCTATAACATGGTCAATGTCGGCCTAAGCTATGCCAATACTATTGCCGATAAAAATGTCTATCGGGTTTATTTTAAAGCCAATAACCTGCTCGATGATCAGGTCTATTCACATAGCTCATTCCTGTCGAATATTCCGCAAGTCGGACGTAATTTCACAGTCGGCGTACAATATGATTTCTAGGATTCAGTTGAAATAAATGACTGAATCCAAGTCCTGTCACTGAAATAGACTTGAAAAATCATCAGATTAAACCTAGCCTGAGCATATTGGGTTAGGTTTTTTCTTATGCGTATCTTTCAACGAATTCACAATAAACTGAACTGGTCAAACCGCCGTTATGCGGCCTTGATCATTAGTGTGCTGATGGCCAGTTATCTGGCTTCAGCAATTTATCATACTTATAAACCGTTACCTGAAGGGCTGAATTACACAGGTAAGCTGCGCCATGCACAGGTGAAATTTCTGGTCGATCAGACTTATCTGGATGCACAGGGCAAGCAACAACTGGATCATCAGATTTTTAATGAAATGCTGAAGATGGTTGAGGAAGCAAAATCCCTGATCGTGCTGGATATGTTCCTGTTTAATCAGCAAACCGGTGCCTCTAAACAGGAACATCAGGCACTCAGCAAACAGCTCACAGAGGCCTTACTTAACAAGCGATTAATGCAGCCTGAAGTCGAAATTAAATTTATTACCGATCCGATTAATTCTGTCTACGGTGGAATTACAGCACAGCATTATCGTGAACTGCGTCAGGCGGGAGTAGATGTAATCGAAACCAATCTGACACCGCTGCGTGCTTCTAATCCAAGCTGGTCAGGTTTCTGGTATCTGTGCTGTCAGGGGATTGGCAATAATCCGGAAAAAGGCTGGTTGCCGAATCCATTTGGTCCAGAAAAAGTGACCTTACGCAGTTATTTCGACTTGTTTAATTTCAAGGCCAATCATCGTAAAACACTGGTCGTGGATACAGATCAGGGCTGGAAAGCACTGGTTACCTCAATGAACCCACATGATGGCAGTTCACGGCACTCCAATATTGGTCTACTGGTCTGGGGCAGAACAGCGATTGATATTCTTGCGACAGAACAGGCGGTCGGGATCATGTCTCAAGCCAATATGCCGGCTGTGATTGCAGGTGAGTTTGAAGCGGAAAAAACCCAGCCTCAAGTTCAGGTGTTGACTGAAAAAGCCATTTATGAGGGAGTTCTAAAGCTGCTTGAAACGGCGAAAGCAGATGAGCAGATTGATCTGGCCATGTTCTATCTGTCAGAACGTAAGATTGTGAAAGGGTTGATTGCAGCGCATGAGCGCGGTGTAAAACTTCGGGTTTTACTTGATCCAAATAAAGATGCATTTGGTCGTGAAAAAAATGGCATTCCTAACCGGCAGGTAGCTTCAGAACTGCATAAAGCTGGTATTCCGGTACGCTGGTGTAATACTCAAGGCGAGCAATGTCACAACAAAATTCTGATGAAATCCGGTGCCCAGCAAGCTGAAATGATTTTAGGTTCTGCCAATTTCACGGCACGTAACCTGAAAAATTATAATCTGGAAACCAATCTGCGTGTGGTGGGTCAGCCTCAGGCGGAAGTCTTTAGCGATGCGCAGCAGTATTTCAATACGGCCTGGTCTAATTTGAATGGCCGTTCCATGAGCGTGGACTATGCTCAATATGCTGAAGAGTCATTCTGGAAATACTGGCTCTATCGTTTTATGGAATGGAGTGGCTGGTCGACGTTTTGATTTTAAATCCCTCCTAACCTCCCTTTAAAAAAGAGAGGAAAGTCCCTCTTTATCAAAGAGGGATTTAGGGAGATTTCTAGTATTAGCTTTTTGATTCCGGATTCGGCGGAACCAGTTGATCCAGTTCTTTATCTGTCAGCTCATTCAGTTCAGAAATATCCGTCTTGATTTTCCATTGTGCTTCATCATCCACCGGATTTGGTAAACGTGCTTCTAACCAGTCACATACCACATCTGGTGGGAAGTCAGCATGATTGCACTGGATCACCCAAGACAGGAAATCTTTGGCTACACCATTCATATACGGCGGTGGAGAAACTGGAAGAAACTGAGTCGGCAGGCGCTCATTCTTAGAAATATAGTTCAGGACATGACCCAGTTCCTGCACAGTTTGCCATGCTAAAGGATGATCAACGTTGATCTGAAATTTAAACCACCAGGCCTGTTTCCCATCCGAGCCATAGCTATCAATCAGTCCTTTTTGAACACTGGGTACCTTGCAAAAATATTCATATAAACGATCGAAATTTAAATCAGACACAGTATGCAACTCAAAGCATTAAAAAAGTGATATTAGCATACGCACTTCAGCGCTCATCACGCAAGCCTATTAAAGTCATGGAATCAATTACAAAACTATGCAGCAGCAGGAGATTTATCCATATTTTCTGCATGGGTTTTGGTTAAAATATAGGCAGAAATCTTTGGAGGACGCACTTATGAAAAAATTAGCTTCAGGTGCATTGCTGGCTTCATTTCTGTTCGGTATTGCAGTGCCCGCTTGGGCGGATAATGCCTGGGTAGGCTATACCGGTGTTGATCGTTCTAAACCCCAGCATCGTCCTCCATCGCGTCCTCATTATGCACCACAACCGCCTCATTCGCAGCGGCCTTATTATCCGCAACGTCCATCCCATGGCGGATATTATCCTCCTGCCCAAAGCCAAAGCGGGTTCAATATCCAGTATCAGGCACCGACCACGATTTACCAGAATTCCAATAGCTATAGCTGGGTGAATGGTGATCCAAATGTGGCTCGCATTGAAAGTTCGCGATATACAGTGATTAGTGACTGGCAGCGTTTGGGATTACCGGCCCCACCACGCGGAAGTTACTGGATTTATGAAAATGGACGTTATGTGTTGATGAATAATCGTTAAAAGAAACTCCCTCTCTTGTTAGGAGAGGTGATTAATTACCCTCTTGCGAAGCAGTGCTTCTCACCTTTTGCAAAGGGGGACTTTTCTATGACTATGCCAACTCATCATCCTCAGGTCGTGGAGTTTTACCTTCTGGCAATGGCTTTTCGCTATGCTTGTCGCGAATGACGGATGGATAGGTCCAGGATGCATAACGAACCACTAGGATGGCAAAAGCCAGAATCAGAATCGAACCGGTAATAATGACCTGATCCATGCTGGCTTTGTGCGTATGTTGAATATCGGAAATCAGTAAACGGGTCAGGGCAGTAATTGCAATATAAATCAGGAACCGAACCGGCATATGATTGGTCTTGAAATAGATGCCGACCATGGCACCAAGTTCCAGATAGATAAACAGCAAAAGAATATCGTCAATGGTGGCAAACTGTTTGACGGTTAAAATGTCAAATACGGTATGACCTGCGGACCAGATCACCATACAGCCAATAATGAACAGCGCAAGATAATGGAAACTTTCAACAGCAAGGTTGCCAAAACGGTCGAGGAGAGTTTCTATTCTTTTTACTTTAGATTCAGATTTACTCATGTTCTCCTCCTGATTTTTCATGTGAAATAATATATGAACAGGAAAGAACTAGCAAAGATCATGCACAAAAAGAGAAAAATAAAATACAAGTGAAATTATTTGAACTTTTGCACTTTTTTGTACTAACTTGTTATATTGTATGAGAACTACATTGAATAAATAGGAGAAAAAAATGTTGGACAAAATTCAAACAAAAATTAGTCAATTAGAAGCAGGAAAAAAATTAATCTTGGGCGCGGGGATCAAGGCTGAAGAGATGCAGAAGGTACTTGAACTGTGTGAATCTCTAGAGTCGCAAGGGGGAATTAAAATAGTAAATAAGCATTTCAATCCTAAAATAACGACGCAACCAGATACGATCTTGATTGAAAAAGTATAGTGTATAAAAAGCCCTGCAGATGCAGGGCTTTTTATATGGATTCACGTCAAGATTAAGCTTGAGTCGTGAAGTAATCTTCAGAGAAATTCATCACTACTTCGCAACCAGCTTTCACTTTAGTGATACGCAGTGCTAGTTCAGGCAAGATGCGTTGCGTGAAGTAACGCGCCAGTGCCAGTTTGTTTTGGTAGAAATCGCCATCTTTGTCTTTGGCTGCATTGGCAATGCGCGCAAACATATAAGAGAAGCTCAATAGGCCTACTGCATGTAGATAGTCGACTGCTGCAGCATTCGGGAATTCTGCATTTTCGCCAGCAGCTTCAAGTACAAACTGAGTCAATGATTCGACTTCAGTAGCTGCATCTAAAGTTGCATCTTTAATGAAGTTCAGGTCTGCATCCAACTGGTTCGCAAAGTCGCGAATTTCTTCGATGTATTCGCCGATGTACGCACCGCCACATTTAATGGTTTTACGGCCGATTAAATCTTGAGACTGAACGCCGTTGGTTCCTTCGTAGATCTGTGAGATACGCAGGTCACGGATACATTGTTCCATACCCCATTCACGGATATAACCATGTCCACCAAAGACCATTTGTGCATCTAGGGTTGCCTGGAATGCAGTATCCGTCAGGTAAGCTTTTGCAATTGGTGTCAACAGCGCAACACGGTCATTGGCTTTTTTCACGGCTTCAGGATCAGTCGAGAACTTGGTGATATCCAGTTGCTGACCGACATACACCGCAAAAGCACGAGATGCTTCGTTATTCGCACGAACATTCAACAACATACGACGTACATCACCATGTACTAAAATGCTGTCTGCCGGTTTAGCCGGTGATTGAGCACCAACTGCACTACGACCCTGTAAACGATCTGTCGCGTATTGTGCAGCATTTTGATAAGCAAATTCTGAGGCGCCTAGACCCTGGATGCCCATAGACAGGCGTTCGTAGTTCATCATCACGAACATGGCTGCCAGACCTTCGTTTTCTTTACCAACTAGATAACCTTTGGCACCGTCAAAGTTCATTACGCAAGTTGCAGATGCCTTGATCCCCATTTTGTGTTCGATTGAACCTGGACCTACCGGGTTACGTTCGCCAATTGAACCATCTTCATTGACCAGGAACTTCGGTACGATGAACAGGGAAATACCACGAGAGCCGGCAGGCGCATCAGGTGTTTTTGCCAGTACCAAGTGAATGATATTTTCAGCAAGATCGTGATCACCACCAGTGATAAAGATTTTGGTACCGGTAATGCTATAGGTACCATCTTCATTACGTTCAGCTTTGGTTTTGATAATACCCAGATCAGTACCGGCATGTGGCTCAGTTAAGCACATGGTGCCTGACCATTCGCCAGAGTAAATTTTAGGAAGATAGGTTTCTTTTTGCTCTTGAGATGCATAGCTGTTTAAAGCCATACCTGCACCCACAGAAAGAAGCGGGTAGAGCATGAAAGATGGGTTGGTTGCAAACAGCATTTCATCAGAAAGTACGGTGAGCATTTTCGGCATTTCCTGGCCGCCCCATTCTGCATCGGCACCCAGACCGATCCAGCCGCCTTCAGCATGTTGTTTGAATGCTTCTTTAAAGCCAGCAGGTGTGGTGACATTGCCATTTTCATATTTTGCGCCTTCTTCATCGCCGGTACGGTTCAGAGGAAGCATGACGTTTTGCGCAAACTTTGCCATTTCTTCAAGAATGGCTTCTGCTGTGGCAGTATCCAAGTGGGCAAGATTTTCATTCGCCTGCCAGAACTGTTCTGCATTGAAAACATCATTCAGGATGAATTTCATGTCAGCAAGTGGCGCGTTATAAATTGGCATAGTATGTCACCTGTTTTATTGTTTAATTGGATTGTTTTGGCTCAGTCTAAAGCATTAAAAATCTGAATGTTAGACGACTAAAGGTTAATTCTGTAACTCTTTATAAAGAAAAAGGACTGCCTGAAAATGACCGTCCTTTTTCTTATTATGCATTTAAAACTGCATCAGCTTAGAATGCGAAATGTTCAGCATCTAAAGACATAAGCGGTTCTACACCAGTTGCAATCACGTCAACGTGTGAACGAACACGTGGCAGGATTTTCTTGAAGTAGAAACGAGCAGTCGTCAATTTAGCATTGTAGAAGTCAGCATCAGTGGTACCTGCAGCAAGAGTCTCTTGAGCAACCAGTGCCATACGAGCCCACAGGTAAGCCAGTGTTACATAACCAGAGAAGTACAGGTAATCTACTGCAGCTGCACCCACTTCTTCAGGATTTTGCATCGCACGCATACCAATCTGCATGGTCAGGTCGCCCCATTCTTTGTTCAATGCCGCAAGCGGTTCAACAAATTCTTTCATTGCAGAATTGTCTTTGTTCGCTTCTGCAAATTTGTGGATGATCTTGGTGAAGTCTTTCAACATTGCACCTTGAGTACCCAGTACTTTACGACCTAACAGGTCAAGTGCTTGAATTTCAGTGGTACCTTCGTACAGGCAGGCAATACGTGTATCACGTACGATTTGTTCCATGCCATGCTCAGAGATAAAGCCGTGACCACCGAAGACTTGAACACCATGTTTCGCAGCTTCTGAACCGGTTTCAGTCAGGAATGCTTTCGCGATTGGAGTTAATAGTGACAGGATATTGTCAGCGAACTTGCGTTCTTCTTCAGAAGTACCTTGTTCAACCACATCAGCATATTGAGCCAACAGGTAAACCAGTGCACGACCACCTTCAGCAAATGCTTTTTGAGTTAAAAGCATGTTACGTACAGCTGGGTGAACGATAATTGGATCTGCTTCTTTTTCAGGTGCCTTAGGACCAGAAAGAGAGCGCATTGCCAGACGGTCTTTGGCATAAGTTAAAGCGCCTTGGAACGCTGCCTCAGATGCAGACAGACCTTGTACAGCAGTACCGATACGTGCAGTGTTCATGAACGTGAACATGCAGTTCAGACCACGGTTTTCAGGACCGATCAGGAAGCCTTTTGCGTTATCGAAGTTGATGACACAAGTTGCGTTACCATGGATCCCCATTTTGTGTTCGATTGAACCACAACGTACGCCATTACGCTCGCCGATTGAACCGTCAGCATTCAGGTTGAATTTTGGTACGATGAACAGAGAAATACCTTTAGTACCTTTAGGCGCGCCAGGCAGACGAGCAAGTACGATGTGGATGATGTTCTCTGCCATGTCATGTTCACCAGCAGAGATAAAGATTTTCTCGCCAGAGATTGCATAGCTACCATCAGCTTGTGGCTCAGCTTTAGTACGGATGATGCCGAGGTCAGAACCTGCATGAGATTCAGTCAGACACATGGTACCTGTCCATTCACCTGAAACCAGTTTAGGCAGATAAGCGTCTTTTTGTTCTTGAGAACCGTGGTGTTCTAAAGTACGAACTGCACCATGAGACAGACCAGGGTACATACCCCAAGCCCAGTTCGCAGTACCCACCATTTCAGAAATAGTGATACCTAAAGAATTTGGTAAGCCTTGACCGCCGTATTGCTCTTCCGCAGAAAGAGAAGGGAAGCCTAGCTCGATGTATTTCTGGTACGCTTCTTTAAAGCCAGTCGGTGTTGTTACAACGCCGTCATTCCAGGTACAGCCTTCACGGTCGCCCACTTGATTTAGAGGAGATAATTCATTTTCACAGAAGTCAGCTGCAGCTTCTAGATACTGATCAACCAACTCACGGCTTACGTTTTCTTGAAACGCAGGAAGTTTTGCGTAATGTTCTTCAGCATTTAATAATTCGTGTAGAACGAATTGCATGTCACGTAAGGGCGCTTTGTATTGTGGCATATCGGTTTCCTCAATACTGGTTTAGACCAGCGTTATCATCCTAAATTAATTGAAACGTGCCTTCAGTGACACGTATTGCTATGAATCTAATCGTGCAACATCTTGCCCGGCCATACAAGCTTTCAGGCGGCTTTCTTGGTGACTATAAAGTCAAAGATTAATCTGCACAGAACAGTAAACATATTGACTGCAAAGACTTTTGTAGGAATTAGCAGAACATGAATGGTCAAAAGAGGACTGAGGAGTCAGATATAAAAAAAGGCACCCGAAGGTGCCTGAATTTGAAGGAATAAGAAACGTAGAAGAAGATCAAGATGCAGCTTTATTCATCTTGATGGGTGCATTCGGCTGGAAGTGCACGATACATTGACCATCAATGGTTTGAGTACCCGCTTTCACTTGAACTGTCTTGCCATGGGTTTGACCTTTACAAGCGTTGGCAAACGCAGTTTGTAGAGCCTGACGTTCTGATAAACGCTGATCATACTGTTTAACCATTTCTGCACGTTGACTATCCGTTAATGCTTCTCCACGGTTCATACCACCTCGGAATTCGCCACGCATTGGACGGTGTTCACCGCGCATGCCACGGAATTCACCACGTTGACCTTTCATGCCTTTATGGTCAGGTTTGAAAGAAATCTTGCATTGACCATCAATGGTTCTATCGCCAGCCTTGATTTGAACTGCACTGCCTACAGCTTTGCCGTCACAGGCCTGTTGAATCTGTTTATGCAATTGCATGCGTTCTGCACGAGCGGCTTTGAACTGTTCGCGTTGCTCTGGAGTGAGACGATGCTGTTTTTGACCTTCATGATGTTTCATCATGCGAGAATGATCTTTCTGCTCATTCACGTTGCTCGTAGATTGACAGGCAGTCAATGCACCCATCGATAAAACACTGGCACTGATTAAGGCGATTTTTGTCATTGCTTTCATGTTTTTACCCCATTCAAGAGCTGATTCTTTTTGATGAGTAAAGATTAAATAATAAAGATGAAGAAACAATGAAGAGTTTTTTAAGTCTGTGTTCGCTACAATAATGAATATAGAGAAGAAAAACTGAGATTTTTACTTTGAAGGTTCGCCGTATTCCGATTGCATTACGTCTGTTTTTGACTGTTTTATTGACTACCCTGGTAATTACCACGGTGAGTCTGGGCGTATTGCATCTGAATATGCAGCGCAACTTTACCCGCTATGTGGCGGATGTAGAAATGCAGAAGCTGGATCATGTGATCGAGAATCTGGCTGATGTCTATACGGTATATGAAGACTGGGGTAACGCCATTCAGGCGCAGATTCTGCAAATTGAAGGTGAAGCTGCACCGGATGATTATGACCGTTTATCGCGCTGGTGGTTGCGCCGTCAATATGATATTGCCTTGCAGCAGCGTTATTTTCAGGAGCAGACCTTAGCCACTGTAGCCCCTTCAAGTATGGTCGAGCCAAATCTGACACCTCGTTCAGTCAATGAAGAAGAATTGCGTATTCTGGCGTCTAACTTGCCATCACAATTCCAGCCTTTTGAAGGTTTAAGATTTCCACTTAGCTCCAATCAGAACCTGTTTAGAACTGACCGTAAAGACAATAATAGCGGTCAACAGCCAGTTCAGCAACCTACTGGCAAGAAGCAGTTCATCCAGATGCCAGACCGTCTGGGTCTGAGTTCACGCCTGTCACTCTATGACGCCAAACGTCGTTTTGTAGTAGGCGAAGCATCAGATGAGCAGGTTTCCTATCGTCCGATTATGGTTGAAAATCAGGTGGTCGGTTATTTGGGTTTGAAACCGGTTTTAGACCAAGATGATGCTTTAAGTATTAATTTCTTTAGTAATCAGAAACGTTACCTATTTTTAGTTTATGGTTTAAGTATTCTAGCCAGTCTAATTGCTGCATTATTACTGGCAACTTATTTTAAAAAACCGATTCAACGTTTGTTGAACGGAACACGTGAATTGACTCGCGGTAATTATCAGCATCAAGTGAAAGTGAAACGTAATGATGAGCTGGGTGATCTGTCTAATGAGCTAAATCAACTGGCAGTGATTCTGGATCAGCATGAAACTTCACGCCGTCAATGGGTGGCCGATACTTCACATGAGCTGAAAACTCCGCTGGCAGTTTTGCAGGCACAGATTGAAGCGATGCAGGATGGAATCCGTAAACCGACACCAGAGCATTTTGCATCGATGTTGGCACAGGTAACCAGCCTGAAAAAACTGACTCAGGATCTGGCAGCTCTAGCACAAGCGGATGCCCAGCAATTACAGTTCTATTATGCAACCGTTAATCCGTGGGATGTGGTGCAGCAGGAATTAATGAACTTTCAGCCTAAATTTGAACAGGCTGACCTGAAAGTGACTGTTGAAGGTGACGGTGCTGAAGTTGATCTGGATCTGGACCGTTTCAAGCAGATCGTAGCCAACCTGCTCAGCAACAGTATTCGTTATACAGAAGCCGGTGGCCAGGTACATATTCATACCGAACAGAATGAGAAAGAATGGACCTTATATGTCGATGACAGTCCATTCGGTCTGACTGATGAGCAGTTGACTCGCATTGGTGAACGTTTCTATCGTGTCGATGATTCGCGTACTCGTGCCACCGGTGGGACAGGCTTAGGTCTGGCCTTATCTTGTAAAATTACTCAGGCTATGGGTGGTAGCTTAAGCTTTGCACATTCACCATTAGGTGGTTTACGATGCAAACTAAGTTTTCCTAAACAATTGAAAACATAAAGGAAAATATATTTATGAAACATATCATGCTGGTTGAAGACGAAGTCGAACTTGCCCTGTTGGTGCGAGATTATCTAGAGGCTGCTGGTTTTGAAGTCAGCATGTTTCATGATGGGCAAGAAGCATATAATAGTTTTACCCAGCGTAAACCGAGCCTGATGATCTTGGACTTGATGGTGCCGCGTATGGATGGTCTGACCATTTGCCGTAAAGTGCGTGAACAGTCAGACTTGCCGATCATTATGGTGACTGCGCGTACCGAAGAAATTGACCGTGTACTGGGCCTGAATATGGGCGCGGATGACTATATCTGTAAGCCATTTAGTCCAAAAGAACTGGTTGCCCGTGTACAGGCCGTATTACGCCGTTTAGACCGTAAAGCTGAGCCGGAAAGCAATGATTTATTCCGTATGGATAAATCACAACAGCGTATCTGGTATCAGCAAAAAGCCTTGAACTTGACCCCGACTGAATTCCGTTTGCTGGAGCTGTTCCTGGAGCATGTCGGCCAAGTGTATTCACGAGCACAATTACTAGATCATATCAATCCGGACAGTTTTGACGTGGCAGACCGTGTGATTGATAGTCATATCAAAAACCTGCGTCGTAAAATTTCAGATGCGGCAGAAACCGGAAACCGTCATGAATGGATTCAAGCTGTTTACGGTGTAGGTTATCGTTTTGAATATCCTGAAGACTGATATTCGAATTAATTAGAGAAAAGCGGATAGACTTCTTGGTTTGTTCGCTTTTTTTTGTTTCTGAAAATGATCAATATAAGAGAGCCAAAATAATGAAAATCATCATTCGGGATGAACAGCTAGAAGATATTCCAGCCATTGCTGAATTGACCCGAGCGGCTTTTCAAAATGCTGACCATTCAAGTCATACTGAACAATTTATTGTCAATGCTTTACGTAAGCATGGGCAGTTAACGATTTCTCTAGTTGCACTTGAAAATAATCAGCTGGTAGGCCATGTGGCTATTTCACCTGTTAGTATCTCTTCAGGTGAAACTGGCTGGTACGGTCTTGGCCCAATTTCGGTATTACCTGCAAAGCAAGGACAGGGAATTGGAGCTCTACTTATGCAGGCAGTTTTAGATCGCTTGCAAAATTTGGGTGCTGAAGGATGTGTAGTGCTCGGTGATCCTCAATATTATGGTCGTTTCGGGTTTAAGGCTTTTTCAGAACTTTACCTCAAGGATGTTCCACCAGAATATTTTCAAGTCATTGCATTTAATGGATCTATTCCACATGGAGAAGTGGTCTACCATGAGGCGTTTAATGCAACGCAATAATTCATCAAAAAAGAGCCATTTCTATTTATGAAGGTATGGAGTTTTAAAATATAAAATAGCTTTTAACTAGCATCTATTATGAAATCGATTATTTATATTTCTTTTCATCTTAGTAGATACGAAAAAATAAAAGTTTAATAATTAATAACTTAAATTTATGTATTGGTTGATTAGTTGGATACCCGCTACAATTTCGGTTTTTTATTCATCATGAGAGCGTGTCTTGGAGAGTGAAACACCGCAACTACAGCGTCGTTTGAAGAATCGTCATATCCAGCTGATCGCTATGGGCGGGGCCATTGGAACCGGATTATTCTTGGGGTCCGCACAGATTATTCAGTCCGCAGGACCTTCCATTATTCTGGGCTATTTGATTGGCGGTTTGATTGCATTCCTGATTATGCGCCAGTTAGGCGAGATGATTGTGCATGAGCCTGTGACTGGTTCATTCAGTTATTTTGCATTTAAATACTGGGGTAAATTTCCAGGCTTTTTAACCGGCTGGAATTACTGGATTTTATATATTCTGGTCGCAATGACAGAGCTGACCGCCATTGGTAAATATATCAATTACTGGTGGCCACATATTCCAGCCTGGGTATCTGTACTCATTTTCTTTTTGGCGGTAACCCTTGCCAATCTGGCCAATGTCAAAATTTATGGTGAGTCTGAATTCTGGCTATCGATGATTAAAGTCTTTGCTATCATTGCAATGATTATCTTTGGCATATATTTACTCCTCACTGCCGATGCAACTTCAACCGCTTCGATCAGCAATTTATGGATTCATGGTGGATTTTTTCCGAATGGCTTTGATGGGCTGTTTTATATGCTCGCCTTTATGATGTTTGCTTTTGGCGGCATTGAGCTGATTAGTATGGCAGCGGCAGAAACCGAAAATCCTGACAAGAACATTCCACGTGCCGTGAATCAAACTGTGATTCGGGTATTTTTATTTTATATTTGCTCGCTTGCCGTATTACTTTCACTCGTACCATGGAATCAGCTGAATTTAGGCGATTTAGATCATAGTCCATTTGTAATGATTTTCAGCCAGATGGGGATTGAATGGGCTGCACATTTACTGAATTTTATTATTTTAACTGCCTCACTTTCAGTCTGTAATAGTGGCATGTATGCCAATAGCCGTATGTTGATGGGGCTGGCTCAACAAGGGAATGCACCACGATTATTTAAGAGCGTAAATAAACATGGTGTGCCTGTGGCTGCGGTATTGTTCTCAGCATTTTTGATCTTTGGCTGTGTGATCCTGAATTACTTTGTGCCTGAAAAAGCTTTGAGTTACCTGATTTATATTGTAGTAGCAGCTGCGGTATTGAACTGGATGATGATCAGTTTGATTCATTTGAAATTTAGACAAACCATCAAACGAAAGGGGATTCAAACCAGATTCCCAGCGATCTTTGCGCCGTTTAGTAACTATTTTGTTTTAGCTTTTATGCTGATGATTTTATACATCATGTGGACGCAAGGCTTTATGTTGTCAGTGTTGATGTTGCCGGTGTGGATTGCGGTGTTGTTTGGCGTGTTTAAGTTTCTGAATAAAAGGAATGCTTAAGCTTAAAATCTCCAATCAGAAGAAGCCCGACCAGAAGTGATTGGGCTTTTTTCATATTGTCGCAATATCTAAAGCTTTTAGATGAGTTAAGGTTTATTTTGATCTTAGTGGCAGAATATACTGAATACAGTCTTTAAGGTCATTTCCCAATAAAGGTAAGATGGTCCAAGCATGAAGCAGTGGCTGTTTATGAAAACCTGTTTTTTCTAATACTTGTCTTGACGCTAAATGTTCAGTAGCGCAAAAGGTTTCAATTTTCGTCAGTTTTTGGCTTTGTTTTAGAAATTGGATTACCGAAGTCATCGCTTCACACATAAAACTTTGTCCCTGATAAGGAGTTCCAAGCCCGAAGTGAATTTCTCCGATGTCATGCCTTTGTATAAAGATCAAAATACCTATGGGTTGCTGAGTTAAATGATCGGTAATAATCCACATAAACTCAGGGTCTGAGTTTTCCCACTTTTGCCTTGCCCAGTTTTCTAAAGTTTGTCGAGTTTAAATTTCGTTCTGATGTGGATGTCTTTGCAAATATTTTGAAGCTGCTAGATCGCTGAAATAGTTATGAAATAAATTGATTTCATCACCACAGTGGTAGGAGCGGAGAATTAAACGCTTTGTCCTTAATGTTATTGGTTTGATCTTAGTGATCGGTGGTATCTGCACTTATTTTTCTAATGTTCGTAATAATTTAATTCGTACTTTTTCTACTTTCTTTAATTTCGATATTACTAATTCATAAGAATTCTGTACTAGGTCCTCAACCAGAGATTCATCCAGTTGATTATCTTCATACACCGAGATCCAGTGCCGTTTATTCATATGCCAGCCAGCATGGATATAAGAATAAATATCTCTCAGCATAGCACCATGATCAGGCACTACTTTTAAATTAATGACAGCTTTGCCTTGAAGATAGAACTGAAGCATAAAGACTTTATCTAGCACCTTGAATACATCACAACCTTCACCGAAAGACTGAGTCACAGTGACTTCAGGTAAACTTAGCGCTATCTGTGCTGAGATTTGATGTAAGGTCATAAGTTACGAATAAATCAAAATAAAACTGTGGATAATGCTTAAATTATCCCCAGTTTTTGGTCGTCTTGTGAATAAATTAAGATGAACAACTCACCATGACTTCAGGCACATCACTCGGCAATGGCCCTAAATCTTCAGAATTTTCCAGATTTCGCTGTTTTAAATAAGGCTGACTCAATAATTTAAACAGGCGATCGACTTCGGAAAAGTCATCCCGCTCAGCCAGTTCAATTGCTTTCTGTGCCATGTGATTGCGCAGGATATAGTGTGGATTGACGAGCTGCATGGCGGCATCTAATTCTTCAATATCCTGATGGTCACGGATCGCTTCATATTGAGTCAGGAATGCTTCAAACTGACGGCGATCCAAACACTCATCCTTGATTGCTTCATATTCATGATTCTGCAGGCGAATAAAGTTTTGCGTATAGTCGAGTTGCTCACTTTGCAAGATTCTGAGAAAAGCCATGGCGCAGTCAAAACTGTCTTTGTGAAAACTCGGTAAGCCCATTTTCTGGTTTAGGCCATGCTTATAATGTTCCAGGAAGGTCGGTTCATAATGTTCCAGACATTGGGCCAGATCCTGTTTCCATTGTTCTTCATCATAGTTTTCAGGACATAATGGAATCAGGTTATTCAGCCACATCCACAAGTTCCAGTGGCCGATGCTTGGTTGCTGCTGATAAGTATAACGACCTTGATAATCCGAGTGGTTATTAATCCAGTTGGGACGGAACCGCTCCATAAAGCCATAAGGGCCAAAGTCTAGCGTTGAACCAGTAATATTCAGGTTGTCGGTGTTCATGACACCATGCGCAAATCCAACCAGTTGCCATTTGGCGATCATGACTGCAGTACGCTGAATGACTTGAGTAGCAAATGCCAGAATAGGCTGTTCTGCTTGTAGACATTGCGGGTAATGCCATTCCATACATTTTTGTGTGAATACAGGCAGCAAGTCTGGCTGATACTGATTGATCCATTCAAAATGTCCTAAACGGATATGACAGTCAGACGTACGTAATAGCATTGCACCCGGTTCCAGTTTTTCACGCTGTACGCCTTGAGCGGAAGAGGTAAAGCCAACCGCATTACTAGATTCTACACCTAGCGCATTTAAGGCGTGTCCGGCCAGATATTCCCGAATTACCGAGCGTAAGACTGCACGACCATCTCCCATACGTGAATAAGGCGTTGCACCAGCACCTTTTAAATGCAGGTCAATGGTCTGATGATCTTTATCCAGAATCTGAGCGATTAATAAACCGCGTCCATCACCCAATTGACCTGCCCATTGACCAAACTGATGGCCGGCATACACCATGGCCAAAGGTTCAAATTCGGCAAAGGTTTTTTGACCACTACAGATTTCGACCCATTGTGCTTTATCTTCCTCAGACCATTGCAAATGATCAGCAAGCGCAGCATTAAAATGTCCCGCTTTAGCACCTTTTAAAGGTAGCGGAGGCTGATGATGGTAAAGGCGAGGAGGGAGAGTCTGATATCGAGAATTAAAATACATAGCAGTCAAAATATTTAGGCAATAAAAGCAATATAACAAAGATCTCTGTTTAAAACTGTTGTAAAAGGGAAGTATAGATAAGACAGGCAGAAATAAAAAAAAGCCCCTGATTTCAGGAGCTTTTTTGAGAATTCAAGTCTTATTAAGAGACAGGCGCTTTTTTCAAATTACGCACTAACAGATTCAGTGTTTCACGATGATGAGAAAGACGCTGTTCAACCAGTTGGAATTCAACTTTAAGCTTGTCATCCATCTGGTGAATCTTTTCTGCCACAGCAGCCTTTTTCACCTGAATTTCCTGTTCTTTAAGTTTGGCCCAGTCATTCAATGTCTGAGTAAAGGCTTCATATTCTTGAGCAATCTTACTTTTCACATTGATAATGTCTTCATTGACATTATGACCATATACCGCCAGATCCTGCTCGGCATATTTAAACTTCATTGCCAGTTCAGCTTTTTTAATATTAAAGCTTGGAATACGGCGTAAATTTTTCGCAAGGCACAGTTTAGAACAAGTCCAGATTAACCATTTGGTTGGGTCATATTGCCACCATTTCACGCCATTACGGTAATCGTACTGGAAAATGTGATGATAGTTATGATAACCCTCACCCCAAGTTGCAATCGCTAACCAGAAGTTGTCACGTGCAGTGTTTTCATCCGTATAAGGACGTGAACCCCACATATGGCAGAGTGAGTTGATGAAGAAGGTCACGTGATGGCTCAGGATTAAACGAACCAGACCACCCAATAACAATACACCCCAGACATCGCCTACAGCCCAGCCGATTGGCAACAGGATTGCAGCATGTACTGCAATTACTAGAGGCACATAGTATTTGTGCTGGAACATAACGACTTTGTCGTTTTGCAGGTCTGGTGCATTCTTATAGTTTGGCTCTGCAGCAGGATAGTCACGCAGCATCCAGCCCAGGTGTGCATACCAGAAGCCGTTATTAATTGAATATGGGTCTTTTTCCACGTCATCGACATGACGGTGATGGGTACGGTGACCTGAACCCCAGTACAGAATACTGTTCTGCACCGCAAAGGTACCCATGATCATTAAAATGATTTTTAAAGGTAAAGTTGCTTCATAAGCACGATGTGCCCAAAGACGATGATAGCCCGCTGTAATCCCCAGGCTGCTAACGCCGAGCAAAACAAACATACTGATCCAAGCGGCAAGGCTAAAATCATGGTGATACGCATATAACGGAATCGCGATAACAGCTACAATGGGTAAAACTACCAGAGCAAACACAGCGACCCAGTTAATTGGGGCTTGAGGTAGGGGAGCATTCATCTCCAACAGCACTCCTGGAACCTGGGAAGGTATAACAAAAAGCAGAGGCCGCTATTGTTTATTTTAACAGCGGTTAATTCACTCATATTAGCATGCCCCCTAGGGCATCACTAGCATTATTGTACGGTTGTAATGTACTTATCGGTAACAGAATAAGTAGGAGGGAAACTACCATTTTCGCGGGCTAGACAGGCTCTGATTTCCGAGTAAATCACTGAGGTTTTTGAAGCTTTTAATCAAATTTATTTTCTGAAAATGAGTCAAATGAATGTTCATTTTTTCTACTAGATTGCAGGGAAATAAATTTGTAAACAATCCCGTCATTTAAAGTTAAACAAGATTACAGTCATGGATTTTTCTTTAAATGGTTTTTCAAGGTTTAAAGAAAAATGATCTATGTATAGAATCTTGCATTTTGGGTTATTTAAAGATGTTGCATCATTAACTTCGGATAATCGGTAATGAGACCCTGAATACCCCAGTCGCGTAATTCTCTGGCACGATTAACATCATTTACGGTCCAGACGCTGATGGTGAGTTCGGCAGCTTGTGTGGCTTGAATAATATCTTTGCTAGCCAGTTCATTCATCCAGCCAATCTGACAACAGCCAAGTTCTAAAGCTTGATCAATCGCCTGATATTTCACATCTGTTTCAATTAGAAGGCCGCGTTTTAAACTGGAATTTTGCTGTTGCAAAGCCTGATGAATTTTTGGATCAAAACTGGTAATCACGACTGAATGCTCATAACCCTGTAACTGCTGTTCAAGCTCAAGCGTAATTTTTTCAGCATCTGCCTGGCTCGCTACACTTTTGACTTCAACTTCAATATGATCAAAGTTATGAATCACGGTTAGGGTTTGATCCAGCATGGGAGTGGCTTCGACCTTGTTCCATTCTGACCATTTCACTGCGTGGTTATATTGACTGAGATCCTGACGGCTACATTCGTAGAGGGGTTTTTGCAAACCGGTAGTGCGTACAAAGTTATCATCATGCATGATGATCAGGGCATTATCTTTAAGCTGGCGTACGTCAAATTCGACTGCGCGAATCCCGATATCCTGAATATATTGAAAACCGCCTAGTGTATTTTCAGGCGCTTCCCCACGCGCACCGCGATGTCCGATTATGCGCATGCTGCGATAACCTGAAAAAGTGAAGATGAAAACATAATGATGAAGAGTTGTGACAGGAGTATTGCAATATTCTGCACCTGAAACACTTTGTTGCAAATACCGTTGGCGCAGAATTTTCCGTGCAATTTAATACATTTTAGTGGATTTATTGATCAATGGTCTCGTTGATATTTTTTTGCCATAACACCTCAGAACCGCCTTCAGTACGTTGCAAGCTGCGAGATGCCACAAATAACCAGTCAGACAGTCGGTTCAGTAATTGCAAAGACGGTGCCTGAATATTTTGATCACGGTTGTGTACGGTCATTAAGCTGCGTTCTGCACGACGGCATACGGCACGAGCTTGATGTGCATAACTGCATGCCAATGTACCTGCAGGTAAAATAAATTCTTTGAGCATTGGCAGGCTTTCATTCATACGGTCAATGTCTTGTTCTAGGTACTCAATTGCAAGCGGTTGTACGAGGTGGTAATTGGGGATACAGACTTCACCGCCTAAATCGAATAGCCAGTGCTGGATCAGGCTTAAAGATTTATCCCAAGCGGCTTGATCTTCAATGTTACTTGCTGAAATTTGTGCACGTAATACGCCAATCACGGCATTCAGTTCATCGACATCACCCAGCGCGGTAATACGCAAGTCATCTTTGGCAACGCGTGAGCCATCACCAAGCCCTGTAGTACCCGAATCGCCTGTACGCGTGTAGATTTTACTTAAACGGTGGCCCATATGTGTTCCTTGAATTTTTAATGAAGATAATAAAAAAGGATAATGTCGGTCATAACATTATCCATAAACTGCGCTGTTTTAAAGTTTTTTTGCTGTTTAGAGCTTAGTATTTAAAAGTCACACCGGCAGAAGCGAGTCGGCCTTCATCAACATAATAATTATTCCAGTTGTATTCGATCTTATGACGAACATCACCGACATTTTCTATGTTGGTAAATACTTTGACATGTGGATTGATATTCCAGTAAGCATTTAAATCGACGGTCGCATAGCCTGGATTATGGTCTGAATCACTCCAACTTTTTGACTTGGAACGGGCAATAAGAGAAGCACTCATCCCATAAATTTCATTTTCCAAGCCTGTGGTCAGAGTGAGGGTTTGACGTGGTCGTTTAGCCAACTCAATATCCGTTTTGCTATCTTTAGCTTGTACATACGCAAAAGCAGTATCAATGAACCAATCGTCTTGTTTCCAGTTCCATGCCAGCTCGCCACCACGAAGCGTTGCTTCGCTGATGTTATTTAACTTGCCATCAACTTTTTGGATCATGTTATCCACTTCGTTTTGATACACGGAAAATGAAATAGATGAGTTTTGAGTGAGGGCCTGGTCGAAGCCAATTTCATAAGACAGACTTTCTTCGGCTTTTAAATTTGGATTTGCAGATTCACCACTGTACAGCTCATTTAAGTTTGGTGAACGAAAAGCTGAACCAATATTCGTATAGACGCTGAGTTGAGGTGATATTGCATAACGTGCAGCAGCTTGCCCTACAGTATGAGAGCCATATTTCTCGTTATCTTCAACACGGATACCGAGTTGAGTATTGAGTTTATCTGATTGATATTGATGCTGTGTGTAATATCCTTGAGAGGAAACATCGCCTTTATAGGCAACTCCATAAGAAAGAACATCACCATCAAGGTTGCTATGCGTTGTCCCTAGTAAAATATGATGCTGATCATTTAAATTGAGTTTGGCATACAATTCTGCTTCTTGAGTGGTACTATATGAATAATCGACCTGACCTAGATAATTCGCAGCATTTTGATCTAATTGATCGTCAAACTGCGATAAGCGGGCATTGAGTTCTAATTGTGAACCTAGGTTAATTCGTCCTCTCAGGTTAACCATTTCATTTTCAAAATCTTGTGAAGTCAGGCTACCTGCATTGTAATCACTTGTGCCTTTATTTTGGCTGTAATCAAGAGATAAACCATATTGGTCTTTGTTGACGCCAAATTTTGTGCTGAAACCTTTTTGATCAAAGGGATAATTTTCATCTTCATCATCTAGAACAGATTTTCCGTCAGTTTCCAGGCGTTGACCACGGATTTGGGCATAAAAACCATCTTCCGCTAAATCGGCACCTACGAGTGATTTGTAAGTTTTATTCTCGCCAATTTCACCTGTAATAAACGCACCTGATTGCTCAGGTGTTTTAGAAATCATATGAATGACGCCGCCAATGGCATCTGTACCATATAAAACTGATGCTGGACCCTTCAGAATTTCAATTTGCTTGATGTCAGTCGTATCAATAAAAGGTAAGGAGGCTGAACTGCTTAAAGCGGTATTCAATCGCATGCCATCACGCAGAACGAGTGTATGTGAAGAACTTGTACCTCGCATAAAAATAGAGGATTGTTGTCCATAACCGCCTAGCTGAGCAACGTTTAAAGCAGCCTCTTTTTTCAATAAATTTGGTAATGAGGCAATAGGGGATTGCTCAAGAGTCGCAGGTTCAATCACTGAAATTCGCGCTGGCACATTTTCAATTTTTTCTTCAGATCGGGTAGCGGTCACCACAATGGTATCTAAAGCTGCTTGTGCAACTTTTTGCTCGGCAGCATGAACTGATGAGGAAAAACCCAAAGCAAACGCGATAGAACCTGCTAAGGCAGCAGGCTGAAATGGAATAGACATAAGATGTGCTCCATACATTCACTCCCCGTGAATGATTGAGTTAAAGAACACAACAAGCAGGTATCCGGACTTAAATGTAGTATTGAAACTCATACTTATTTATCCACCTTCCCACATATTGATGCAGTGGTGTAAATCCTGAAGATTTATAAAGACAAGCTTTTCATTTTTTACCGTTGCGGGGGCAGTGTTGGATTTGCACCAACTTCCCTAAAGCCTTAAGGCCTTGACTCGTTGCAAATTGTGGCAAGTATAAAGTTTGCTTAGGATTTAAACAATCAAGAACAAGAATAATCCGTATGAACTTTACGCAAGATCGATGATTTGCATTACAATGATTCACCCCAATCTTATAGATTACTTGATATCTTGGTAAATCAGAGCCAACATTATATGCGAACCCGTGCCAAAATCTGTGGAATTACCCGAGTTGAAGACGTCCAGGCTGTTGCTGATGCCGGCTGTGATGCCATTGGATTCGTGTTCTATCCACCGAGTCCACGTAGCGTGACTCAGGCACAGGCTGAAGCGCTGGTCAAAGCAGTGCCAGCTTATATTCAAGTGGTTGGCTTATTTGTTAATAGTACGGCATATGAAATCCAGGATATTTTAAAAACTGTTCCGCTGGATATTCTACAGTTTCATGGTGATGAAAGCCCTGAACAATGTCAGGCCATTGCCCAGCAAGTTGGACGTCGCTGGTACAAAGCGATTCAGGTCAAACCTGATCTGGACGTAGTCGCTGAAATTCAACGTTATCAGGCAGCAGGAGCCAGCGCAGTACTGTTAGACGCTTGGCATCCTGATTTAAAAGGTGGCACCGGACACAGCTTTGACTGGAGCACTTTTCCTCAATTAGATATTCCCTTGATCCTGGCTGGGGGCTTAAACCCGCACAATATCGAGGAGGCAATTCACACCACACAGGCTTATGCTGTTGATGTTAGTGGTGGTGTCGAATCCGCAAAAGGTATAAAAGACCAACAACTCATAGAACGCTTTATGCAAGGAGTCCATCGTGGATCAGCAAAGTACTAATCACAACAAGCCCGTGATTGACTATACCCAATTCCCGGATGAGCGTGGACATTTCGGTATCCATGGCGGGCGTTTTGTGTCAGAAACTCTGATGGCGGCTTTACAAGATCTGGAAAAGCTTTATTTCCGCATGAAAGATGATGAACAGTTTCTGGCAGAATTCGACCGTGATCTAGCCTACTACGTAGGTCGTCCTAGTCCTTTATATCATGCTGAGCGATGGTCAAAAGAGTTGGGTGGTGCGCAAATTTACTTAAAGCGTGAAGATCTGAACCATACCGGCTCGCATAAAGTAAACAACACGATTGGTCAGGCTTTACTGGCTAAGCTTTCAGGCAAAAAACGCATTATTGCGGAAACAGGTGCCGGTCAGCATGGAGTAGCAACTGCAACCATCGCAGCGCGTTTAGGTCTTGAATGTGTGGTGTTCATGGGTGCTGAAGACGTGAAACGTCAGGCGATGAACGTTTACCGTATGCGTTTGCTAGGTGCAACAGTTGTCCCTGTAGAAAGTGGCTCTAAAACATTAAAAGATGCCATGAACGAAGCGATGCGTGACTGGGTTACCAACGTTGACTCAACTTATTATGTGATTGGTACGGTGGCAGGTCCGCACCCATATCCACAATTGGTTCGTGACTTCCAGTCCATTATTGGCCGTGAAGCACGCCGTCAGATTCAGGAACAGGCAGGTCGCCTTCCAGATGCATTGGTTGCTTGTGTCGGTGGTGGTTCAAATGCAATGGGCTTGTTCTATCCATTCCTGAACGATCAGGATGTGAAAATGTATGGTGTTGAAGCCGCAGGTTTAGGGATCGAAACTGGCAAGCACTCTGCACCACTGAATGCGGGTCACGTCGGTGTACTGCATGGTAACCGTACGTATCTGATGTCTGATAAAGAAGGTCAGATCATTGAAACGCATTCAATTTCTGCTGGTCTGGATTATCCGGGTGTAGGTCCGGAACACAGCTTCCTGAAAGATATGGAACGCGTGAACTACGTGCCGATTAATGATCAGGAAGCGTTACAAGGTTTCCGTGATCTAACCAAGATCGAAGGGATTATTCCTGCGCTTGAAAGTTCACATGCGATGGCTTATGTCACTAAACTTGCACCAACCATGGACAAGGATCAAATCATTATTGCGACTGTTTCAGGCCGTGGTGATAAAGACTTGATGACCGTTGCCCGTATTGATGGCGTGGAAATGGTTGAGATGTAAAATCTCCCCCAGCCCCTCTTTTTCAAAGAGGGAGAAAACCCTTCTTTCTAAAAGGAGGGCAGGGTGGATTAAGAAAAATCGTGTTGAAGCCATTCAGCACGATTTTTTTATTTTTATAGATAAGAAAATTTTTAGAGAGTAAGAGGAAGAAGCAATCTGGTTCAAAATAGGATAAAAATTATTCAAGTTTTGGATAAAACAGCAAAAAATCAGTTTCTCATTTAGAAAATTAAAATGGTTATTTTAAGCAGAATTGGCCGGAAGAGCTGACGAACGGTTTTAAAAAATTCTTTATCAAATCTCAATAATCGGCATAATAGCTTCAAGCAAAAATAGTTTTTGATTGAGATGGAATGTCTTAATGGATTTAATTCAGGAAAATGGACAACCACGTTACGGACGTTTCAAAGAAATTCCAAAAAGTATTGATTACAATGCGTACCAGTACAAAAATCCCTATGGTGATGTACTCAAGGGATGGCGTAAGCAACTAAAATATAAAAAATTTAAATTCTGTAGTATTCAACACGAACATTATACGATTGGCCTTGCGATTGCTGATATCGCTTGGGCTGGGCACAGTTTTTTCTACATCTATAACCATAGTACCAACGAAGTGCAGGAATGGAATGCGATCAATTTCTTCTCGCGCAATACGGTGCTAGACGAACAGCCATTATTTAATCATAGTTATTTTCACAAATCTCCCTTTCAGATTGATATCCAGCATGCCAATGGGGTGCGTTATATCCATGTGACCAAATATGGTGAAATCAAGCTTAGTGCCCGAATTTTCTGTGCAGGTACAGATCCGCTGAGTATGTGCAGTCCGACCGGAATCAATGGCTGGACCTATACCCAGAAATTGACCACTTTGGGTTGTGAAGGTTATTTCGTAAATAAGCAGGGTGAAACCATCCAGTTTAATGAGCGCACCTTCGCCTCTCTGGATGATACCTGTGGCTTTTTGCGTCCTGAAACTGCCTGGTTCTGGCTATCTTGTAATTTCTGGGATGCCAATCATAACCGTATCGGGATCAATCTCGCTTCCGGTGTTAATGAAAGCTTTGGTAATGAAAACTGTTTGTGGGTAAATGGCAAAATTTATCCTGTGGCGGATGTGTTGTTTCAGCAGGAATCTGACGAACGCTGGAACATCCAGTCATTAGATGGCTGCTTGAACCTGAATGTACACACAGGCTGGCGCCGTTATGAAAATCTGAATCTGCGTCTGGTCGGCAGCCAGTTTAGCCAGTGGCAGGCAAAAGTATCAGGGACTATCCGGCAGGATGGCCAAGATATTGTACTGGTCAATGAATATGGACTTTTAGAACAGCACTATGCCAAATGGTAATTCATTTTTCCAACTTCTAAATCTAAAAAAGCCTTCGATTTTGAAGGCTTTTTGATTTCTAGGTTTAATCTTCTGCAGCTTGCCAGAAGGCTTCTCCTGCCTGAATCGGGTCACCGGTTTCTGCCAGCGTTTTTACCCAAACATCATATTGAGCAATCACTGGGTGCTGGGATGGATGGAAATCCTTTTTAAACCAGTCACGATACTGTTTACCTATACGAGTCAAAGTGCCTTTTTTACCAAAGAACCAAGGTAAGCCACGGATATTCATTTGCAAGCGTTGCAGCGGGCTAAAGCCATCATGTTTGAGCATGACATTGGCACGGTAAATGGTAAAACCAAACATCAGAAAAGTCGTGATGAGCAGGGTATATTGACGCAGCCATTCTGGCGTTTTTGCCACATCTTTCATGACATCAAAAGCAACATCACGATGTTCCATTTCCTCAATCGCATGCCAGGCAAACATGGCACGAACAAAAGGATGGGCATTTCTTAAAGTATCTTTTTGCCCATAAAAAGTTTCAGCCATGAGCGCGGTCAAATGTTCCGCTGCTGCAGTGACTGCAATATTGTACTCAGGCGAACGGTTCTTCAAGTCATAGTTCATCATGTAGTTCAGACGCTGAATAAACTGATCGACCGGCATGCCTTGTTCCCGCATCAGGTTATTCATCTTGTCATGGGCAATACCATGTTGTGCTTCCTGACGGATAAAATCAGCTACCCGTTTTTGCAGATCTGGATCTTTAATCTGGTCGCGGAACAGACGCACACTCTGAATGAAATAACGCTCACCATCAGGAAAGGTCAGACTCAGTGCATCAAACATACGGGTCAGGAATGGATCGCCACCAAACCAGTAACGCGGAATTTCACTCAGCTTAAAATCAAGATTGCTGCGTACCACAGGCTGTATGGAAGATTTTAAAGGTGCGTTCATCTGCTTTCATTCTTTTTCTGGAGATGCTGACAGTATGTTCAGAATTGCACAAATTGTTTTGACAGATATGGCCAATTTTTATACATTTTACGCCAGAGAAAAATAAAATATACATTCGCAGCGGAGACAGGGACGCGCTCATGCAGGACATCAAAATCTCCAATGGTTATATCCAGCTATGGGCCACCTATTTGCGTAGCTTAAATATAGAACCTTTAACTGCAAAGTTTCTTGCAGATCTACGACCTCAGCTCATTGGACTGATTGATCAGCCTTTTGATGCGCAAGTTCCGCTGGATTTTCTCAATAGCATCCTGTTAAGAACCCAAAAACAGCTAGCGTGTCCACAGTTAATTTTTGAAATTGTGCAATGTATTCGGCCAGAACATTTTGGTGTGCTGGGCTATATGGTATCTAAAAGCAGCAGTATTCCTGAGATCATCGGCTATATCATGCGTTTTCAGCGACTGGTCATTGATGGGAGTGAATTTGTCCCATTGCAACTAAGACAGCATGCGCAGAGTATTGAATTGTATTGGATCTATCAGGATGAGCGTTATAACCTGCTGAATGAGCTGACCATCGCAGCCATGGTACAATTGGGACGTTTTATTTTGCAGGATCATCCTTTGCTCTTGCGTCGGGTGCGCTTTGCCCATGCGCCAGGAATTGCTCGAATTAACTATCAAAAATTCTATGCTGCGGAAGTGCAGTTTTCACAGCAGGATTATGGCTTTGAACTGGGTATACAGGGACTGAACCTGAAATCGGAACAGGCCGATCCAATGCTATTACAGTTATTGATTCGTCAGGCTGAAGAAGCGATTGCAGCCAAACCGCCTGTAGAAAGTATTTTAACTCAGGCCCAAAAAGTGGTCGCGGAGCATCTAAGAAGCAGACAGCAGGCCATTAAAATTGAACAGCTGGCCGAGCAACTGTTTGTATCAACCCGCACTTTGCAACGCCAGCTAAATGAACAGGGCATATCTTTTAAAAAACTGTTGGAACAGGAAAGGATCAAGCGCTGTGAAAGTTTATTGCATCAGCCCCTAAGCCTGACCGAGATTGCCCAGCAACTGGATTATTCTGACCAGTCGGCTTTGGCGCGTGCTTATAAAGCGGCAACAGGCAGGACGTTATTGCAATATAGAAAACAGTTAAAATAGGATCAGGCATAAAAAAACGGCCATCATTGGCCGCTTTATCTCATGACTTAATTTAAGCTGTTTTTAATTTAGGGTACCGGAAAGCAATTGCAATCACCGCAAATATTGCCAGAATCCAGCAATAATACACGCCTCCGATTAGCTCGACTGGAGAAAGTTTGGCAATTGAACAGGCAAGTAATAATTGTGCGCCATAAGGAATCAGACCTTGTACCACACAGGAGAAAATATCCATCAGGGCTGCAGCACGTTTTGGATCAACCCCGTATTCTTTCGCCACTTCACGGGCCATATCACCAGCCAGAATAATCGCGACAGTGTTATTTGCCACAAACAGGTTGGAAAATACCACCAAGAAACTGATCCCGATTTCACCAGCACGTTGACGGCCTACTTTAAATAAGCGAGTCAGCGCGTAGATGCGTTCGATCAGCCAGCGTAAACCACCTTCACGTTGCATGATCGCAGACAGGCCACCCAGGAACATGGATAACAGTGCCACTTCAAACATGCCGACAAAGCCATCATAAATGGAAGTGTTCAGCTTGAGGATATTGAAATCTGGCGTAGCAAATAGCCCGAATAAACCCGATAACACGACACCGATGATTAAAACCGCCAGAACATGCAGACGGCTAAAAGCCAGTAAAAAGACCGCAATATAAGGCAGGACTAGAGTCCAGTTAAAGTCCTTATATTCTACGGGGCTGGAACTGCCAGCATTGAAGATATAGATCAAAATCGTGACGATGGAAGCCGGTACAGCAATCCAGACATTGACTCTGAATTTGTCACGTAACTGAACTTTCTGGCTGCTGGTTGCAGCGATGGTAGTATCCGAAATCATCGACAGGTTATCACCGAACATTGCTCCACCGACCACGGCGCCAATTGCATAAACCACTGGAATCCCGGTTACTTGTGCAAAGCCAAAGGCAATCGGTGCACAGGCGGCAATGGTGCCCATAGAGGTACCCATCGCCGTCGCAATAAATGCCGAAATCACAAAAAGCATCGGTAAGACAAAACTTGGAGGAATAACAGACAGGCCCATCTGTACGGTGGCATCAACACTGCCAATCGCACTGCTGACACTGGCAAAAGCACCGGCCAGCATAAACACCATGAACATCAGAATCAGGTTGGGATGGCTGGCACCTTTAAGAAATTCTTCAATACCCTGGTTGAGTTTGCCACGATACACTAATGCAGCCAAGATAATCGCGGGCAGGGCGGCAACAGGCGCTTTAATCTGATAGAACGCAAATTCAGTTCCGATCAAAGAATGATAGATCCCGCTACCTAAAAAGATGGTTAAAAATACAATAAGCGGCAACAGTGCAATGGCGCGTGCCTGCACTGTACCTTCAGAGTCAGTCTGCATAGGAGATAAAAAAATAAGAGAATGGGGCTAGTATAAAACAGGTTTTGCAATTTCAGAAAACTTTAAATGAATGCGCTAACATCTGCATTTTTATTAATTTTTCTATAATAAAAATAAGTTTATCTAAATATTCAACATTTTAGGGAATGCCAAAATTAGGCATCTTTGATCATTGAGAAAAAAATCAAAATAATCGTAAATAGATCCCTTCGGGTTGTTCTGAAATCCTCGCACAGGAAATGAAATGCCAGAGGTCGATGTTGCACACTGTTCAATGTACAAAAAATAGCGTTACAATGCGATGTCTTGTATTTCTACATAGTCAATGTCTCAAGTTTGAAACACCTTAAGGAAAGCTCAGCCCTATGTCACGTTTAGCCACACGATTTGGACAACTTAAATCTCAACAGCGTAAAGCTTTAGTTTCTTATGTTATGGCTGGTGACCCGCATCCAGAGGTAACCGTACCTTTGCTGCACCAGATGGTGGACGCTGGCGTCGACGTGATTGAACTGGGTCTTCCTTTTTCAGATCCAATGGCAGATGGTCCGGTGATTGCTCTGGCCGCTGAACGCGCGCTGGCCGGTGGCACCAATACCCTAGATGCACTGCACATGGTGAAAGAATTTCGCTTGAAAGACCGCGAGACACCAGTGGTACTCATGGGTTATCTCAATCCGGTTGAAGTCATTGGCTATGAAAAGTTTGTGGCTTATGCCTATGAATGCGGTGTCGACGGCGTGCTTCTGGTCGATCTTCCTCCTGAAGAAGCTCAAGATCTGGGTCAAGTGCTGGAAAAATATGAAATGGATCAGATTTTCCTGTTGGCTCCGACCTCAACTGATGAGCGTATTCAGCATGTAGTAAAACAGGCCAGTGGCTTTATTTACTACGTGTCGCTGAAAGGCGTAACGGGTGCTGCGACATTGGATGTATCTGAAGCAGCTGCACGTATTCAGAAAATTAAGGCAGAGACAGATGTTCCTGTAGGCGTTGGTTTTGGTATTAGTGATGCTGCATCTGCGAAAGCGATGGGTGTTGCTGCCGATGCAGTTATTGTGGGAAGTGCGTTTGTAAAACAGTTTGCAACCCTCGCGCCAGAACAAGCCGTTATTGCGACGGTGAATAAAGTCAAGGAGCTTCGAGCAGCGCTCGATGAGTTATAGTATGAGTCAACAAGTGAAATCAGGCAAAATTCTGAGCCCATCGACCCCATGGACGGAGCGTATTGTTCCGGGCATTCATGTACCTGATGAGCAAACCACCCTAAAAGCGACATTCACAGAGCCAACAATTGAGTGCCCTGAATGTCATGCTTTGGTGACACGTACTGCAATGTCATTTAATGCTTATGTTTGCCCACAATGCGATGAACATCTGAAAATGAAAGCACGTGACCGTCTGAACTGGTTCTTTGATCAGGTACAGACTGAAATGGGTCAGGAATTTACTGCCAAAGATCCACTGAAATTTGTCGACAGCAAAGCTTATCCAGAGCGTATGTCGGAAGCACAAAAGAAAACAGGTGAAACTGAAGCATTGATCGTGATGCAAGGTCTGCTGAAAGGCGTGCCAATGATTGCAACCGCATTTGAATTCGACTTCATGGGCGGCTCTATGGGTACCGTAGTGGGTGACCGTTTTGTGCAGGCAGCAGAGCGTGCGATTGAAACACATCAGCCTTTGATCTGTTTTGCAGCTTCTGGTGGCGCGCGTATGCAGGAAGGCATGCTGTCTTTGATGCAAATGGCACGTACTTCAGCAGCGATTCAGCGTTTGAAAGAAGCAGGTCTGCCTTATGTGGTGGTATTGACCCATCCAGTCTACGGCGGTGTAACTGCATCTTTAGCCATGCTGGGTGATGTGCATCTGGCTGAACCGAAAGCGATGATTGGTTTTGCGGGTAAACGTGTGATCGAGCAGACCGTGCGTGAAAAACTGGACGAACCGTTCCAGCGCGCTGAATATTTGCTTGATCATGGTGTAATCGATCAGATTGTTCACCGTCATGCATTACGTGATACAGTTTATCGTATTATCACGAAATTGATGAACCTGCCTTGAATACAGCACCATTAGCAACTGATTCACTTGATACATGGCTCGATTATTGGAGCCATGTTCACGTTACGGGAATTGATTTAGGTCTGGAACGTGTCATTCCTGTGGCTGAAAAGCTGGGGGTGATCAATCCGGAGGCTAAAGTCCTGACGGTTGCCGGAACCAATGGTAAAGGTTCAACGACCACGACTCTGGCTGCCATTCTTAATGCTCAGGGTTTTAAGGTCGGACTGTATCAGTCTCCTCACGTATATCGCTTCAATGAACGGGTGAAATTACGCGGGGTTGAAGTCGAAGACCAGTTGCTGATTGATGCTTTTGTTGAAGTCGATCGGGCACGTCGCGAATGCGATTTAAGCCTGTCATTCTTTGAAGCAACCACACTTGCTGCATTTGTGATTTTTAAAAATGAACTGTGTGATGTGTGGGTGCTGGAAGTCGGACTAGGCGGTCGTCTGGATGTGGTCAATGTGGTTAATCCGGATGTTGCGGTCATCACCAATATCGGACTGGATCATACCGACTGGCTCGGTGATACCATCGAAAAAATTGCCTTTGAAAAAGCTGGCATTATCCGTCCGAGTATTCCCGTGATTTTTGGCGGTCAGCAAGATATTCCACAAGCCATTCTGGATAAAACTGCTGAATGCAATGCGCCGTTGTATGCTATCAACCGTGATTATTTCTATGAAGCCTTTGAAGATGGCAAAACCTGGGCATTTGCATCATCAGGTACGACTTTAAAATTACCGACAGGTTCACTGGCGCTGGATAATATTTCGACAGCGGTTGCAGCGATCTTGCTGAGTAGTCTGGAAGTCAACCAGACAGCGATTGCGGAAGGAATTCAGGCAGCTAAATTGCCGGGACGTTTTGAAGTTCGAGAAATTCAGAATAAGACTGTAATTTTTGATGCCGGGCATAACCCGCATGGGGTAGAGTTCCTATTAAAACAATTGCGCAATTATTTAAATTACAAAAAGAAATATAAAGAAGTCATTTGTGTATTTTCCATGTTGGCAGATAAAGATATAAATTCTGTCGTCAAGTTGTTGAAAGACACTGTTCATTTGTGGAAAATTGCACCATTATCTGTGCCACGTGCGGCAGAGGTCACACTCTTGACTGATGCATTGCAAGGTGAATTGATAGAACAATTTGACAATGTAAAATTAGCTTTTAAATCAGCGCTGGATGAAACAGAGAATAATCAGCTGATTTTGGTATGTGGATCATTTCATACCTTAGAAGCGGTATGGGAGTATTTGGAAGAATGTCAATGAATAACAAACAACGCTGGATGGGTGGCGTTGTTTTACTAGGTGGTGGTGTTTTATTGGCAGCATTACTCCTGAAAGGCCAAAATGAAATTCATCAGGATCGTCAGCAAAACCCGGCACTGGCTGCAGAAGTAGAATCAAAAGATACAGTCAACAATTCATTAGGTTCTTTAACAGTCGATGTGGAAACAGAAAAACGTCTGCTGGAACAGCAGCGTCGTGACCGCGAAAAAGCAGTAGCTGAACAGGAAGCTCGTGCAGCTGAATTTTTAGCCATGCAACAGCAGGCTGAGGCAGATGCAGCACGTCGTGCGGCAGAAGAATATGCCGCTTTGAATGCCCATCGTATGGGACAGCAAAGTTCAGACAATATTCCGCCTGAGCTGGCAGAAGATGAACAGACAAAGCAAAAACGTCTGGCTGAAGACAAGGCTGCTGCACAAAAAAAGTTAGAACAGCAGAAGCTTGAGCAGCAAAAAGCCCAAACTTCAGCTGATACTGCCAAGAAACAGGCAGAGCAGAAGGCTGCAGAAGAAAAACGTAAGCTAGAAGAGAAACGTAAAGCTGAAGAAGCGCATAAGGCAGCTGAAGCAAAACGTAAGGCCGAGGAAGAGCACAAAGCGGCTGAGAAGAAAAAAGAAGCTGAGCATAAAGCTGCTGAGGAAAAACGTAAGGCAGAAGAAAAGCGTAAAGCTGAAGAGAAACATAAAGCAGAAGAGGCCAAGAAAAAGGCTGAAGCTGAAAAAGCCCGTAAACTCCTTGAAGGTGAAAGTGATAAGCAGTGGATGGTGCAGGTGGCCCTGGCTGCCAATGAAGCCAATGCTGATGCCATTGCGGCCAAACTGCGAGCCAAAGGCTACAAGGTCACTAAGAGCCAGACATCTAAAGGTATGCGTATCATGGTCGGTCCATCTAAAGACCGTGAAACAGCAGACGCACTGCGTAAGAAAATCGCGTCTGATGCCAGCCTGAATATGAAATCAGCTTGGGTGAATGATTGGGTGCCGCTAGATAAGCGTTAACTCTCTTACTTAACCGAAGTTTCTGTAGATGGATTCGCGAGTTGCTCGCGAATCCATTTTACATTTTCAGGGGTAAATAATTTTTCAATATTGCGCCAAATGGAATGAAAGTCATAACCGCCATGCTTCATTTCCCGTACTGCGTCTTCAATACTCCAGTTCTGAAAAATAATCCGGTACATGGCCACACTGGCACCGGTACGGTCTGAACCGTGATAACAGTGTAAAAGTATTTTTTCATTATTTTGTCGCGCCTGCTGGATTAACTGCATCACATTCAGCAAATCCTCGCGATTCATAGCCCAGGTATGAATGGGAACATGTTTAAGCTTGAGGTCTTCATTTGACAAAATATCCGTATCTTTATCGCGTGAACGCAGGTTGATCACCACATTAATGGCATATTGTTTTAATAAGGGCATCAGTTCATCGCTTGGCTGTTCACTTCGGTAAAGTTCATTGCTAATCTGATAAAAATTATGTTCTTCATGCAGTTCCTGTCCCCAATGCATTGGGCGTTCCTGTTCAGGCAGCGCTGGAGTACAGCCAGATAAAACAAGCGTAGAAACCAGAAGAAGTACATAATTATTTTTCATTGCAACCTAACTCACCTTTTTAATCATTTTCTTCAATAGCATATCGGCTTTTTCAAAAAAAAACCTGTCCGAAGACAGGCTTGATGGGAAAAGTTCGAAAACCCGGCTCGTCGGTAGGTATCAAACTAAACATGAAAATGATGATTGATGCATGACGACTATCATTTTCATTGTGGGGAGTTGATTGCGGTTTTTAATATTTAAAAAGGATAGAACAGCATTTAGCTTATCCTCTTGTACTCACGGCATAGCCATGGGTCTTCTTGCGAAATATATTCCTCAGGGCGGAGCAGTGCTCCGCTTTATCTTGAATTACGCGCTGCGCTTGTCTTGCGACAAATTAAGGCAGCGTTTCAAATACTGCGCACTTCGTTTGCCTTGCGCAAAATTAAAAAGGAGTCCTTTTAATTTTGCTCAGGCTGTGGTGTCAGACGTAGGTATGGAGTTACAGCTTTATAACCTTTCGGAAAACGTTGTTTGATTTCTTCCTCATCTTTCAGTGAAGGTACAATCACCACATCATCGCCATGTTGCCAGTTAGCCGGGGTTGCGACTTTATGGTTGTCAGTTAATTGTAGAGAGTCGACTACACGTAGTACTTCATGGAAGTTGCGGCCTGTTGATGCAGGGTAGGTAATAATCAGACGCACTTTCTTATTTGGATCAATGATTACCAGAGAGCGTACAGTTAAAGTTTCGCTGGCATTTGGGTGAATGAAATCATACAGCGTAGAGACTTTACGGTCCTGATCTGCAATGATCGGGAAGTTAACGGTGGTATCTTGAGTTTCATTAATGTCTTTGATCCAGCCATGATGCGATTCAACATCATCTACAGAAAGGGCAATTGCTTTCACGCCGCGTTTTGTAAACTCATCTTTCAGCTTTGCGGTAAATCCAAGTTCAGTGGTGCATACTGGCGTGTAGTCCGCTGGATGGGAGAACAGAATGCCCCAGCTATCGCCTAGAAAGTCATAAAAGTTAATTAAGCCTTCGCTAGATTGCTGTTCAAAATTCGGTGCGGTATCGCCTAAACGTAAACTCATTTTCTTGCCTCAATTGATCTTGTAATGTGTCGATGAGAATAAATATGAACCAATTTTTTTATGATTAAAAATAGTGTTTTTAGAATTTCTTATGAATAAACCAAATAAAGAAATAGGCTGTTAATTCAGAATCAGACAAATCAGTCGTCTAATTAACTATGTTGCATGGGTAAAATTTGCTACATTACTTTGCCTTAGGTCTCAGGGCTAGAACGAAGGATGAGTTTTTTTCATTGGTTTTCTGGCAAAACCCTTGTAGTTCAAATTTCTAGCACCATAATAACGACTAAGAACATATTTATTTGACAAGCAAGATTTAGAGAGTCTATTCATGTTGGCAAGTCTGATCGGAGGAATCTTCGGTACCAAAAATGAGCGCGAACTCAAACGCATGCGTAAAATCGTAGACAAGATTAATGCGCTCGAGCCGACGATATCAGCCTTAAGCGATGCAGACTTATCTGCAAAAACTGAAGAATTCAAACAACGATATAATAAGGGTGAAAGCCTAGATAAGTTACTTCCTGAAGCATTCGCAGTCTGTCGTGAAGCTGCAAAACGTGTCATGGGAATGCGTCACTATGACGTACAGTTGATTGGTGGTATTACCCTGCATGAAGGCAAGATTGCTGAGATGCGTACCGGTGAAGGTAAAACCTTGATGGGGACATTGGCCTGTTACCTCAATGCATTGAGCGGGCAGGGTGTCCATGTCATCACGGTGAACGACTATTTGGCACAACGTGATGCCGAGTTAAACCGTCCATTGTTCGAATTCTTGGGTTTAAGCATTGGGATTATCTATTCCATGCAGAATCCGATAGAAAAATCTGAAGCCTACAAAGCAGATATCACTTACGGTACCAATAACGAATTCGGTTTCGATTATCTTCGTGACAACATGGTGTTCTCGCTGGCTGAGAAAAAACAGCGTGGTCTGACCTATGCCATTATCGATGAGGTTGATTCGATCCTGATTGATGAAGCGCGTACACCACTGATTATCTCTGGCCAAAGTGAAGACTCTTCCCAACTTTATGCAGCAATCAATAACATTCCACCGAAGTTAAAAACACAGAAAGAAGAAAAAGTACCGGATGGCGGTCATTTCTGGATTGATGAAAAACAGCGTTCCGTAGAAATTACAGAAACCGGTTTTGAAACCATTGAAAGTGAATTGATTGCAATGGGCTTATTGGCTGAAGGGGAAAGCCTGTATTCAGCCTCTAATCTGAATTTGCTGCATCATGTGACTGCTGCGATTCGTGCGCACTATCTGTATCAACGTAACGTGCATTACATCATCCATGAAGGTGAAGTGATCATTGTTGATGAAAATACCGGTCGTACCATGCCGGGCCGTCGCTGGTCTGAAGGTCTGCACCAAGCGGTTGAAGCAAAAGAAGGTCTGGAAATCCAGCCGGAAAACCAAACCCTTGCAACCACCACATTCCAGAACTATTTCCGTCTGTATAAAAAATTATCCGGTATGACCGGTACAGCAGATACTGAAGCTGCGGAAATGAAAGAAATCTACGGTCTGGATGTGGTGATTATTCCAACTCACCGTCCAATGATCCGTAATGACCAGAACGATTTGATCTACCTGAATCGTGAAGGTAAGTACAACGCGATTATTCAGGAAATTCAACGTGTTCACGAAGCTGGTGTTGCGCCAATCCTGATTGGTACGGCCACTATTGAAGCGTCGGAAATTCTTTCTGACAAGCTTAAAGAAGCTGGTATTGAACATGAAGTCCTGAATGCCAAACAGCATGAACGTGAAGCGGATATTATTGCCCAAGCAGGTGCACCGCGTGCAGTAACCATTGCGACCAACATGGCAGGTCGTGGTACCGATATTTTGCTGGGTGGTAACTGGAAAGCGCTACTGGCCAAAATTGAAAACCCAACCCCTGAAGATGAAGCACGTCTGAAAGCAGAATGGGAGGCGAATCATGAAGCAGTTCTCGCTTCTGGTGGTTTGCATATTATCGGTTCTGAGCGTCATGAATCTCGCCGTATCGATAACCAGTTGCGTGG
This sequence comes from Acinetobacter sp. YZS-X1-1, assembly GCF_000804305.1. Classification (NCBI taxonomy): domain Bacteria; kingdom Pseudomonadati; phylum Pseudomonadota; class Gammaproteobacteria; order Moraxellales; family Moraxellaceae; genus Acinetobacter; species Acinetobacter sp. YZS-X1-1. The sequence goes on from NZ_JWHB01000002.1 coordinate 249,388, forward strand.
TCGTGCGGGCCGTCAGGGTGACCCGGGTGTATCGCGTTTCTACCTGTCTCTTGAAGATGACTTGATGCGTATCTTTGCGGGTGACCGTGTGGTTGCCATGATGCGTGCGATGGGCTTAAAAGAAGATGAAGCGATTGAACACAAAATGGTGTCACGCTCAATCGAAAATGCGCAACGCAAAGTAGAAGCACGTAACTTCGACATTCGTAAGAACCTGTTGAAATACGATGACGTGAATAACGAACAGCGTAAAATCATCTATAGTCAGCGTGATGAGATTCTGGCTGAAAGCTCATTGCAAGATTATATCGAAGAGATGATCCGTGAAGTGATGCAGGGCATGATCGCCAACTATATTCCGCCTGAATCGATTCACGATCAGTGGGATATTGAAGGTCTGGAACTTGCACTACGTGAAGACTTATCGATTGATCTGCCAGTCGCACAATGGTTAGAGCAAGATCGTCGTTTAGACGAAGAAGCACTGGTTGAACGAATTACTGAAGAAGTGGTAAATCGTTACCGTTCACGTCGTGAACAAATGGGCGCTGAATCTGCAGCATCACTCGAACGTCATTTCATGTTGAACTCTCTGGACCGTCACTGGAAAGAACATCTGGCTGCGATGGATTACCTGCGTCAAGGAATTCATTTACGCGGTTATGCACAGAAAAACCCAGAGCAGGAATACAAAAAAGAAGCCTACAACCTGTTTGTAAACATGCTGGGGGTGATTAAATCTGACGTCATTACTGATCTGTCACGCATCCATGTGCCAACACCTGAAGAACTGGCTGAAATGGAAGCACAGCAGCAGGCACAGGCTGAAGCGATGCGTTTGCAGTTATCTCATCAGGAATTTGATGGATTACTGGCTGAAGAAGATGAAATCACCACTGAACGAAGTGCGCAGACTAATCCTGTTGCACCAGTCTTTGAAGCACCGGCAAGCCGTAATGCACCTTGTCCATGTGGTTCAGGTCTAAAATACAAACAGTGTCATGGCAAGATCTAATTTCTGCTAAGTTTCTAAACTATAAAAAGATCAGGGCTATTTAGTCCTGATCTTTTTATGTATATGGACTTTTCAGCTGGTGAATACAGTTTGCACTGTGCGGGATTAAATGGTATTTAATGGCAGATTGAACACCGCAAAGTGGAAGAAACAATGACAAAAGTATTAAAAACGATGATGGTTGCTGCTTTGGCAATCCCGGCTTTAAGTTTTGCAGAAACAGCAACAACGACACCTGCTAAAGTTCAGCAGGCCATTGGTCCAACTACGGCTCAGGTTCAGACGGGTGCAGATGGTCAGGTAACCATTGCAAGTCCGCGTACTGGCATTCGCTATACCTTTAATAATTCAAACCGTCCAATCGTTTTGCAGACTGCAGCGATTGCAGCAGCCAATGCAGCCAATGCTGACCGTATTGTTGCTTCTAACCCTGCGCTTTCTGTGGCAAGTCAGCAACAGGCGAAACAGGCTTTATTGAATGAATCAACCCAGTTGGCTAAAAACTAAGTTTGATCTAGTTTAATAAAACCAGTCACTATGACTGGTTTTTTATTGTGAAAAACCATAAGAAAAGTGAGTGTTCATCTGGCTTTGGCTCGATTTTTTAATGAAGATCAACTAAGCTGTATTTTTCTGAAACTTCAATATTGGACATTTAAAAATGGCAGTTGGTGACGTATCTATGCCACAGATGCATGTGGTAAAAGGGGTGAGAATTGGTTCGGCAGAAGCGTATGTGCGCTATCAGAACCGACGTGACCTGGTGATATTTGAACTGGCTGAAGGCTCCAATGTTGCAGGCGTATTTACCCAGAATGCTTTTTGTGCTGCCCCTGTACATGTTTCTAAAGCACATCTGGCGGTAGGTAATCCACGTTATTTAGTGATAAATACCGGAAATGCCAATGCGGGTACAGGTGCTACAGGTATGGCGAATGCTGAAGCCACTTGTGCCAAACTGGCTGAACTTGCAGGCGTGAAAGCTGAAGAAGTATTGCCATTTTCAACAGGGGTAATTGGTGAACAATTACCAATGGAGCGTCTGCTCAGTGGCTTGCAGCCTGCATTAGACTCATTGCGTGATGATGCCTGGATCGATGCTGCAACGGGTATTATGACCACAGATACTATGCCGAAAGGTGCATCTGAACAGTTCGAGCTGGATGGTATTACTTATACCATGACCGGGATTTCCAAAGGTGCCGGCATGATTCGCCCAAATATGGCGACTATGTTGGGTTATATGGCGACTGATGTACCAATCAGCCGTGAACTGGTTCAACAGCTTTTATCTGAGACAGTGAATCAGTCATTCAACCGCATTACCATTGATGGTGATACCTCTACCAATGACTCTTGTATTTTTATTGCCACAGGTCAGGCCGGTGGAACAGAAATTTCATCAGTTGAAGATCCGCGTTATGCTGCTGTACTTGAAGTATTGATGCGTACCATGAAGCGTCTTGCACAACTGATTGTGCGTGATGGTGAAGGCGCAACCAAATTCATTACTGTGGCCGTAGAAGGCGGTGCCAATACTCAGGAGTGCTGTGACGTGGCCTATAGTATCGCGCATTCTCCATTGGTGAAAACTGCAATCTTTGCTTCTGATCCAAACTGGGGACGTATTTTGGCTGCAATCGGTTATGCAGGTGTGGCGAATTTAGACGTTGCAAAAATTCAGGTTTGGTTAGATGATGTACAAATCTGCAAGGATGGTGGTGCAGCAGCAGACTATACTGAAGAAGCAGGTGCACGTGTGATGGCACAAGCTGAAATGACGATTCGTGTTGATCTTGGACGTGGTGAAGCAAAAGATACGGTCTATACCTGTGACCTGTCCTATGATTATGTGAAAATCAATGCTGATTATCGTTCATAATTCAGATTGTTTCTAAAGCCTCCGTTGTGGGGCTTTTTTTATATCTTATGATTTTTAATGACTGGTCAAAAAAGCATTTCGCCAGAGATGACCGGGATGTAGAGTAAAAGGTTCATTGAATAATGAACTATGAGGGTAGAGTAAGAGTTATTATGAATGATGCGACCAAATTAATAGCCAATGAAGCCAAATCGATTGTGCAGGCGCATTTAGATCGTTTAGGAGAACCCAAAGAGCATCAGATCAGTGCACAGGCCAAACAGGAAAAATTTACACAGATTCAAGCCGAACTAGAAAAGCAGAATGCAGTGCTAGTTGCACACTATTATTGTGATCCTGAAGTACAGGAACTGGCAGAATTGACTGGTGGCTGTGTGTCCGATTCATTGGAAATGGCGCGTTTTGGACGTGACCATCCTGCGTCGACCTTAGTGGTAGCTGGGGTTAAGTTCATGGGTGAAACTTCAAAAATACTTTCACCAGAAAAAACTGTCCTGATGCCAACTCTTGAAGCGACCTGTTCACTGGATTTGGGCTGCCCGGTAGAGGAATTTACCAAATTCTGTGATGCGCATCCTGATCATACTGTAGTCGTTTACGCCAATACTTCGGCTGCAGTTAAAGCCCGCGCTGACTGGGTCGTGACTTCAAGTTGTGCAGTGGAGATTATTGAACACCTCGATAGTTTGGGCGAGAAAATTATCTGGGCACCGGATCAGCATTTGGGGCGCTATATCCAGAATAAAACTGGCGCTGACATGTTACTGTGGGATGGCGCGTGTATCGTCCACGAAGAATTCCGTTCGCGCGGAATTGCTAATATGAAAGCCTTGTATCCAGATGCGGCAGTGCTGGTCCATCCAGAATCACCGATGTCTGTGGTAGAAATTGCTGATGCAGTCGGAAGTACTTCTCAGTTAATCAAGGCAGCTCAAACCTTGCCAAATCAGCGTTTGATCGTGGCAACAGATCGCGGTATTTTCTATAAAATGCAGCAGGCTGTGCCAGATAAGATTCTGATTGAAGCTCCAACCGCTGGAGAAGGAGCAACCTGCCGTTCATGTGCACACTGTCCTTGGATGGCCATGAACGAGCTAGATGGAATCTTGCATGTTCTACAACATCGTGATCAGGAGATTCATGTTGAACCCGCATTAGCTCAGCGAGCCAAACTGCCTCTGGATCGTATGCTGGATTTTAGTGCCAGCTTGAAACGCTAGAATTTTGTATAAAAAATGTCTAAAATGCTTGATAAATAAACGCTTGAAGTGTTTTTTTGATTTTTTTTAAATATAGGTGTTGACGTCTTATGGCGTCACGCCTAGAATGCACACCGTACCAAGCGATAAGCTTGATACGAAAGCTGAGATGAATCGGAGCATAGCACAGCCTGGTAGTGCACCTGGTTTGGGACCAGGGGGTCGTAGGTTCGAATCCTACTGCTCCGACCAATTCTTCAAGGCGGATGGTGAAAATCATCAGTAAAGCGCTTGTAGCTCAGTTGGATAGAGCATCCGCCTTCTAAGCGGATGGTCACAGGTTCGAATCCTGTCAGGCGCGCCATTTTTGGTGGCTTGATATTTAAGAACCAAGGCAATGGTGGATGTAGCTCAGTTGGTAGAGCCCCGGATTGTGATTCCGGTTGTCGTGGGTTCGAATCCCATCATTCACCCCAACTCTTTTGAGTTGAATATCGGAGCATAGCACAGCCTGGTAGTGCACCTGGTTTGGGACCAGGGGGTCGTAGGTTCGAATCCTACTGCTCCGACCATCTTCTTCATGGTGGTTAGGATTAATGATACCGCGTCAAGCGGTTTTTTTATGTCTAAATAATGAAGACACCGTGATGGTGGATGTAGCTCAGTTGGTAGAGCCCCGGATTGTGATTCCGGTTGTCGTGGGTTCGAATCCCATCATTCACCCCAACTCTTTTGAGTTGAATATCGGAGCATAGCACAGCCTGGTAGTGCACCTGGTTTGGGACCAGGGGGTCGTAGGTTCGAATCCTACTGCTCCGACCATCTATAAAAATGATTAATTATATGGATACCGCATTAGGCGGTTTTTTTATGTCTAAAATTTAAGTACAAACTAAATTTATCAATCAAAATAAAAATAGATTGGAAACTGGTTATTGATTAAGTTCATTCTTCATTCCAGAATTATGTTTTTAATAAGTCGAGCTAAATGTACCTAGATCTTTTTATGAGTGAGTCGCATTTATTGGTAGGTCCATAGGGATTGTGAAAATAAGAAAAGTATTTATTCGAGTGAGTTGGAAGAATATTTTAAGCAAGAGTAGTTATAGGAATAAAAGACTAAATTGCACTTTATTAAGCTGAAACGAAATAGCCCCTGTTTTTTAAATTAAAAAATGGAAATAGTAAAAAGATATCTAAAAATAGGGTTTTTAGATTAAAGAATATGCATATGGGGCTATTTTGTAGAAATAATAATCAACTGAAGTATT